>NZ_JBXAPG010000010.1:154569-174319 GCF_058803765.1 Burkholderia sp. GW821-FHT14F03 | reverse complement strand
TCGTCGGCGCGCTGGCCGGCCCGGCCGGCGCGGTGCCGGTGGCGTGGCCCGCGCAGCGCTTCGACGCGCCGCGCGGCGCGCATGCGGCCGACGCGTTGCAGGTGCTCGCGCGCGTCACCGGCGTGGCGATCGAGGCCGGCGCGGCCGCGTCGTGCCGCTTCGATCCGCCCGGCGCGCTGCCGCCGCAGCGCTTCGTCGAAGCCGTCGCCGCCGCCTGCGGTCTTGCGTGGTACTACGACGGCGCGGTGCTGCAACTGACGCCGCCCGCCGCGTTCCGGCGCGTGGCCGTGCGGCTCAACTACGCGACGCCCGCCGAGCTGCGCGCGGCGCTCGCGCGGCAGAAGATCGTCGATCCGCGCTGGCCGCCCGGGATCGATGACGCGACGCGCATCGCGCGGATCGCGGGCCCGTCCCGCTATGTGGAGCTCGTGCTGGCCGCGGCGCGCGCGCTGGACCAGGCCGCGCAGGCGAGGGTGCGGACCGCGACGCGCGCGGTGCGGCTGCGCGCGCGCGACGCGGCTGATCGCACCGTGCGCGGCGCGACGGGCGAGACCGTGCTGCCGGGTCTCGCCTCTCAGTTGCGGCGCAGACTGGAGCAGGACGGCGCGCGTCCGCGAGCGCTGCCGGACCTCGTTGAATTCACCACCGCGCTGCCGATCATCGATGCGGATGCGCGCTCGAACACCGTGCTGATCCGCGACGTGCCGTCCCGGCTCGACGCCGATGCACGGCTGTTGGCCCGGCTCGACACCATGCCGACCGCGTTGCGCCTGGACGTGTTCGGCGCGTCGATGCAGTCGGGGGCATTCGCTGCGCTCGGCCTGCGCGCTGGTTCGGATACCGCCGCGCCGCGCGTGACGGTGGAGCCGGCTGGGTGCGCGGCGCTGCGCGCGCGGTTGGCGCGGCTGGCCGCGCACGGCGAGGCGAGGGTCGACGTCGAGCGCTCCACGCTGACCGTGCCCGACGGCAGCGCCGACTTCGAGCAGCAGCAGCGCAGTTACGTCGCGACCGATGGGCGCGCGTTGAATGCGCGGCGCGCCGGCTTCGCGATGCGCATCACGCCGCGCGAGGCCGCCGAGCCGAATCAGCTCGCACTCGACATGCGGATGGTCGAACGCTGGGTGGGGCAGGCGGACGGCGATGCGCGCGACACCTCGCTCGCCGCGACGCTCGCGCCGGGCGCGTGCGCGGTGCTGACGCTGCCGGGCACGCGCGATGCGAGCCGGGTGGTGCTGGTTTCGCCGGGCGTCGTTACGCCGGGCGTCGTCACGCCGGGCGTCGCTACGCCGGGCGTCGTGACAGCGGCTGCGGCAGGAGGCGCCGCCACGCCGGGCGCCGCCACGCTGCCGGTCACCACGCTGCCTGTCGCCGTGGCCGTCGCTCGCGCCGCTGCGCCCGCGTCATCCCTGCGCGCGCCCCTCAAGCCCGTTCCCACGCCCACCCGCGTGGCCTCGCGCGGCGACCTCGGCTTCCTGAACCAGACCCGCCTGATCGCTAATTGATGTAAATCGCATTCATGATTTAAATGCGATCGGTGTCCGAATTAGCTCACGGATAAAAACCCGCCGATTTGAATGTTCGAGGCGAATTGATCAATATCGAAGCGAGCCTGTTTATCGAGTTTTTTTCGAATTTTAGTGTGATACGGGAAATCAGGATTGTCACGCCGATTCGATTCATCTCGAAACAATCGATTGCATCATTTCATTTAACTCAATGCGGTTGTAGCTCGCGCGCAGCGCGTCCTTGTGCGTGATCCGCCCGCGCGCGACATGCGCGGCGAGATCCTCGTTGAGCGCGCGCGACATGTTGTCCTCGCGCCGGCGCAGGAATTCGTTGACGAGATGGAGCTTGGCCGGATCCGCGATCAGCTTGGCGACCTGGTTGTTGTTGTTGAACAGCAGTTCGCTCGCGAGCACCAGGCTCTCGCCGTCCGCGCTCGGCACGAGGCCCTGGCAGACGATGCCGATCAGCGATTCCGCGAGCGCGACCGCGTGCCGGTCGCGCTGCTCGGACGGGAAGAACGACAGCAGCTTGTTGAGCGCGCTGACCGCGCTGCCCGTGTGCATGGTGGCGAGCACGAGGTGGCCCGACTCGCCCGCCTGCAGCAGCGTGTCCGCCGTCTCGGCGTCGCGCACCTCGCCCACCATCACCACGTCCGGCTTCTGGCGCAGCGCCTCGCGCAGGCCCAGCGGGAAATTCGGGGTATCGGTCGGCACTTCGCGCTGCGAGATGATCGACTGGCGGCGCTCCAGATAGTATTCGATCGGCTCCTCGATGGTGACGATGTGGGTGTTGCGGGTGGCGTTCACATGCTCCAGCAGCGACGCGATCGTGGTCGTCTTGCCCGAGCCGGTGGGCCCGGTGACGAGGATGATGCCCTTGGTGTTGTCGAGCATCGAGCGCACGTAGCCGGGCAGGCCCAGCTCGTCGAGCGGCAGCGGCGTGAGCGGCAGGCGGCGCATGGAGATCACGATCTTGCGGCCGCCGCCCGCCCGGTACACGTGGCAGCGCAGCCGGCAGCGGGTCAGCACGAACGGGCGGTCGAGCGTGCCGCGGGCGAGCGCGGCTTCCCAGTGCTCGTCGATCGCGTCGAGGAGCGGGCGCATCTCGTCGAACAGCACCGGTTCGTCGCTGGTCTCGATCCAGCCGCGCGGCGTCTTGATCGTGACCGGACGGTCCTGTTCGATATGGATGTCGGTGAACATCTGCTTGAGGTCGATCAGGCCGAGCACTTCACCCGCGAGATCGCGAAGCGGTGCGGCAGCGGCAGGCTGGTTCATCTTTATTTCGATCGGATTGAGCGGCGCATTGCGCGCGCGGCGGGTGAAAAAATTGAATGGTCTACTGAATTTTGCACGCCAACTAGCTTTTGTCAAACTGTTCGGGGTATATTTGCCGCGCCATAATGATTTAAATAAAACGAATTCACACGCGCGCCCATTATGTAAGGCATCGGTAATCCCCGGACCGGGATACCGGACATGGCTGGCGCGGCGCCCCGGGGGCCCGAAATCCGAACGGTCGGACATTGTCCGGCGTCGGCGGGCGGCGCAAGGGTGTGGTCTAGTCACGAGGGAATCATGATGCAGGGCGCCACGGCCGCCGCGGCCGCGTATTTCGCGGCCGCGCTCTTCGCAACCCATTGCGCGGCAAGCAGCTTGCCGCTCAAGGGGGATCCGTCCGGCGCGGGGGCGCCGGATCATTTCGACCACGCACCGCTGACGGCGGACGCCGCCGCGGCGACGCCGTGGCCGGTCGCGACCACGGCCGCGCCGGCCGCGTCGCCCGTCGCAGCCGCGCCGGCCGCGCCCAGCGCGCCGCTGCCCGCCTGGGACGTGCGCGCCTCCGACGGCACCATCCGCGGCGTGCTGACGCGCTGGTCGCGCAGCGCCGGATGGCAGCTCGTCTGGGATGCGCCCGTCGACTTCAGCATCGATGCGCAGGCCACGCTGCACGGCTCGTTCGAAGACGTGCTGCAGGCGCTCGTCGCGAGCCTCGGCCGGACCTCCACGCCGATCCAGGCGATTCTCTATCGTGGCAATCATGTGTTGCGCGTCGTCGCGCAAGGAGCGGGCTGATGCGCCTTCTGTTCGGAATTTCCCTGCTGGGCGCGGCGTTGCTGGCCGGCTGCACCGGCCTTCGCCAGCATATCGACCAGGACGTGCAGCGCGCGGACGATGAATCGACGGCGCTGATGCGGCGCGCGGCCGATGGCGACAGCCGCGTGCATGCGCTGCCGCCCGTGGTCGTCGACGACGGGCTGTGGGTGTCGGCGGGCACGGTCAAGCTGCGCAACGACACGACGCTGCCGCCCTTGTTCGACGAACCCGCCTCGTTCGATCGCGCGGTGTCCTCACTGTCCGAGTTCGCCGCGCAGATCACGCGGCTCACGCAGATCCGCACCCAGGTCGCGGCGAGCGCGATGCAGGCCGCCGCCCGTTCGCAGGGCGGCGGCGCGGACGCGGGCGCGGCGGGGCCGCCCACGCTGCTGAACGCATCGGGCGAGCGCTCGGTGCCGCCGCTGCCGCCGGGCATGCCCGCGGGCGGCGGCGCGCGACCGGCCGGCGGCGACGGCGGCGGCGGCGCGACCGCGTTCGCGCCGGTGCGCGTGCTGTATTCGGGCGGCACGCTGCGCGGCCTGCTCGATGCGGCCTGCGCGCGCTTCGGCGTGTACTGGAAGTACGACGACGGCGTGATCCGCTTCTTCTATACCGACACCCGCACGTTCCAGGTCAACGCGATTCCCGGCGATTCGTCGCTGAACGCGTCGGTCGTGAGCGGGGCGACGAGCGACAGCGGGTCGAGCGGCGGCAGCGGCGGCTCGGGTTCGGGCGGCAGCGGCGGCGCGGTCAGCACGCCGGGCCTGACCGCGAACAACACCGCGAACACGGCGGTCGCGTCGCAGCTGTCGGTGTTCAACGGCTTGCAGAGCGCGATCCAGTCGATGCTGTCGCGCTACGGCAGCTCGGTCGCGTCGCCCGCGACCGGCTCGATCTCGGTGACCGACACGCCCGACGTGCTCGAACGCGTCGCCTCCTTCATGAACCAGCAGAACCTCGCGCTGTCGCGCCAGGTGCTGCTCAACGTGACCGTGCTCAGCGTGACGCTGTCGGCCGAGGATGCCTACGGCATCGACTGGTCGGTGGTCTACAAGACCTTGTCGGCGAGCTTCGGCATCACCAATACGTTCTCGAGCGGCGTGACGGCCGCGCACACCGCGATGTCCGCGGCCGTGCTGAGCCCGACGAGCCGTTTCAACGGCACCAAGCTGCTGATCACGGCGCTGTCGCAGCAGGGCAAGGTGCGGCGCAAGACCTCGGCGTCGGTGACCACGCTGAACAACCAGCCGGTGCCGGTGCAGGTCGCGACCCAGACCGGCTATCTCGCGCAGATCTCGACCACCAATACCGCGAACGTCGGTTCGTCGACCGCGCTCACGCCGGGCACCGTGACGACGGGCTTCAACATGACGCTGCTGCCGCACGTGCTCGACGACGGCACGGTGATGCTGCAGTTCTCGACCAACATCTCGTCGCTGCTGCGCCTGAAGGATGTGTCGAGCAGCGACGCGAGCAACGCGATGAAGATCCAGACGCCGGAAGTCGACACGCGCAACTTCCTGCAGCGCGTCTCGATGAAGTCGGGCGAGACGCTCGTGATCAGCGGCTATGAAGGCACCAACGACAACCTGAACCGCCAGGGCGTCGGCACGCCGGAGATGATCGCGCTGGGCGGCGGCTACGATGCGCAGCGCAGCCGCGAGGCGATCGTGATCCTGATCACGCCGGTGACGCAGCGAGGCGGCGCGTGACGGAGGAGGCAGGCCGCGCCCAGGTGGTGCAGATCGGCCGCCAGCGCTTCGTCGGCGGGCTGTTCTGGCAGTCGCTGTCGCGCCGCAACGAGTGGCGCGCCGAGGCGGCCGAGCTTGCGCGCAAGCTGAAGTTCGACCTGATGGTGCTGCGGATCGACCGCGGCGTCGCGGCGGCCGGCTACGCGCACACGCGCGACGGCTTCGCGGCGGGGCACCTGTCGCTGGGCGCGATGGTGTCGCGCGCGATCGCGATCGAGGGCGCGTTCTACAACGGCCGGCGCCAGCCCGCGCCGAACTGGCTCGGCGCATTCGCGCTGCCGGACGGACGCTGGGCCTACTTCGCGGTGCGCGACCACGCGTTCGTGCCGAACGGCGACTGGATCGGCAGCCGCGAGGAAGCGCTGGAGCGGCTGCATACCGATTACGCGTGGGGCGGCTGGAACGTCGTGATCGGCGAGCCGGAGCTCGAACGGCAGGGCTTCCAGAATTTCCAGCCGAAGCGGATCGAGGATCTGCTGCCGCGCCGCGGCGGCCGGCCGCGCACCGAACGCTGGTGGGCGCTGCGGCCGATCGAGCGGCGGCTGTCGCCGCGCACCGCGCTGATCGCCGCCGTGCTCGCGTGCGCGACGGTGGGCGGCGTGCTGGGCTACCTGCACTATCGCGCCCAGCGCGAGGCGCGCGAACAGGAGGCGGCGCTCGAACGCACGCGCGCCGAACTGGCCGCGCGCCAGGCGAGCGGCGTGCAGCTCGCGCATCCGTGGGCCAATCAGCCCGACGTGCGCGCGTTCGCGCGCGCGTGCGCCGCGCGCTTCGGCCGGCTCTCGCCCGGCGGCTGGCAGCTCGACCACTACGAATGCACGACGGACACGGTCCGTTACGCGTGGACGCGCAACGGCTCGAACGTGCGCTACCTGCTCGCGGCGGAACCCGGGGCGGTCATCGACACCGACGGCGAGCATGCGACGCTCGAGATGCCGCTCGCGCTGACGGCCACGGGCGAGACGCCGCTCGACGAAGATTCGTCTGCGAGGACGCAACTTCTGTCGCGGCTACAAATGCTCGACGCCGTCGCTAAACTCGATTTGCTGCCGGGGGAAACGGTGACGCTGGGGCCGCTCGACGCGCCCTCGGCGACGCTGCGCGGATGGCGCGCCTACCGCCTCAACGCGAGCCTCGGCGGGCTCGCGCCGGCCGATTTCATGCAGGCGGTCGCGGTGCCGGGGCTGCGCGTGCGGCGCATCGCGTATCAGAACAATCAGTGGACTGTCGAAGGGGTGCTCTATGCGAAATAGCGGTCAGATCCGGTGGCTCGGCGCAGGGTGCGCGATGCTCATGGCGAGCGCCGCGTGCGCCGCGCCGGCCGACGACGGCGACACCGCCGCGCGGCTCACGCAGCTGCAGAGCGAGACGGTGTTGTTGCAGGCGCAACTGAAGAAGCTCGAAACCGAGCAGCAGGTGACCGAGCGGGCCGCGCAGCTGGCGCGCGCGCGCGGCATCGGGCAGGGCGCGCAGCTCGCGGTGACCGCGATCGAGGGCGTCGGCGCGCGCCGCTTCGCGACGCTGCGCATCAACGGCGGCGCGGAATTCGAGGTGCAGCGCGGCGACCAACTGCCGGGCGGCGGCCGCGTGACGGCGATCGAGCCGGGCGCCGTGGTGGTGTCGAACGGCGGCCGCACCTACCGGCTGTCGACCGCCTCGGCGGGGGCGGCGGGCGTCGGCGCGCCGCTGCCGCGCGATGCGTCGCTCGCGCCGCCGCTGCCCGCCCTGTCGGCGAGCGGATCATGAACGAGGCCCCGTCATTGTCGGGCGGCGCGCGCGGGCGTGAGCCGCGCGCCGTCAGCGAGGCCGGCGATTTCGCCGCGAGCGTCGAGGAGCGCAAGTTCGTCTGCCTGATCGACGACGGTCGCCTGCTGATCGCCGAAGGCCACGAGAAGAACCCGTTCGTGCTGTCGTACCGCGCGCGGCTCGACCGCATGGGGCGGCCGTACCGGCCCACGCCCGTGACGATGCTGCAGGTGCGCGACGCGTACCGGCAGAGCACGACGGGCGGCGAGCGGCTCGATCACACGGTGATGCAGGTGCTGGCGAAGGAGCTGATCGCCCGGGCATGCCGCGAGCGGGCTTCCGACATCCACCTGCGCGTGCGGCGTTTCAGCACGGAAGTGTTCTTCCGGATCCACAACGAGCTGACGCGGGTCAACGAGCACACGCGCGAGCATGGCGAGCGGCTGCTCGCGACGCTGTATGGCGCGATGACGACCGTGTCGGACAACAGCTACCGGCCCAGCGAGCGTCAGGACGCGAGCATCGGCGACCGCGACAAGCTGCCGGACGACCTGTACGGCGTGCGGATCGCGACCACGCCGACGAGCGACGGCAACCTGATGGTGCTGCGGCTGCTGTACAACGACGCGGGCGACGCGACCGATCTGGCCGCGCTCGGCTTCGCGCCGGAGCACATCGCTGCGTTCGATGCGCTGCGCACGCAGCCGCATGGGATGAACATCATCAGCGGGCCGACCGGGTCGGGGAAATCGACCACCTTGCAGCGGATGCTGGCCGCGCAGATCGACGAATCGCACGGCAGCCTGCATGTGATCACGGTCGAGGATCCGATCGAGTATCCGATCAGCGGCGCGGTGCAGACGCCCGTCGCCAATGCGCAGAGCGAGGAGGCGCGCGCGACCGCGTTCGCCGCCGCGATCACCAATGCGATGCGGCTCGATCCGGACACGATCATGATCGGCGAGATCCGCGATCGCGCGTCGGGCCAGACCGCGCTGCGCGCCTCGATGACGGGGCACCAGGTCTGGACGACGGTGCATGCGAACAGCGCGCTCGCGATCGCGGACCGCCTGATCGATCTCGGCTTGCCGGCGCGCATGGTCACCGATCACACGGTGGTGTCCGGGTTGATCAGCCAGCGTCTCGTGAAGCTGCTGTGCCCGCATTGCAAGGTGCGGCTCGGCGAGCGGCCCGACGCGCTGGAGCCGGGGCTGCTCGGGCGGGTGCGGCAGGCGCTCGACGGCCGCCTGCAGGAGGTGTGCGTCGCGGGCGACGGCTGCGACGCGTGTCGCGGGCTCGGCACGATCGGCCGCACGGTGGTGGCGGAGGTCGTGCTGCCGGATGCGCGGCTGTTCGAGTACCTGCGCGAGGGCGACAAGGTCGGCGCGCACGAGTACTGGACCGGCACGCTGGGCGGCGTGACGCTGGCCGAGCATGCCTTGCGCAAGATCGCGGCGGGGCTCGTCGATCCACGCGGCGTCGAACGCGTGATCGGCGCGCTCGCGCCGGTGACGAACGAGGCGCGCCAGCAGCTGGCGCTGGTCGGGTTCAGCTATGGCACTTGAGCTGAACCGGCGCTGGGCGCGGGTGTGCCTGAACGCCGACGAGCGGCTGCGGATCTACCGGAAGATCGCGAAGATGCTCGGCAACGGGCTGCCGCTTTTGAAGGTGCTGGAAGAACTGGAGTGGCGCGCGTCGCATGAGGGGCGCAAGCCGAACGAGCCGATCGCGATCGTGCTGTCCGAGTGGCGGCTCGCGGTGCAGAACGGCCGGATGCTGTCCGAGGCGATGGAGACCTGGGTGCCCGCGACCGAGCAGATGATCGTCTCGGCGGGGGAGCAGGCGGGGCGGCTCGAGGCCGCGCTCGAATCGGTGACCGACATCGTGCTGTCCGCGCGGCGCATCCGCGGCGCGATCACGAGCGGCGTCGCATATCCGGTCGGGCTGCTGGTGATGGTGCTCGGGTATCTGTATCTTTTCGGGACGCGCGTGATTCCGAAGTTCGCGACGATCGCGGATCCGACCCACTGGCATGGGGCCGCGCGCTCGCTGTATGTGATGTCGGGGTTCGTGCAGGACTGGATGCTGCTGGTCGTGGCGCTGATGATCGCGGCCGGCGTGGGGCTCGCGATGTCGCTGCCGCGCTGGCGCGGGTCGCTGCGGCTGTACGCGGATCGCGTGCCGCCGTATTCGATCTACCGGCTGGTGGCGGGCAGCGGTTTTTTGATCGCGTTCGCGGCGTTGCAGGGCGCGGGCGTGACGGTCGAGCGCGCGCTGCTGAAGATCGGCGCGATCTCGGGGCCGTGGCTGCGGGAACGGATCGACGACACCCTGCTCGGCGTGAAGTCGGGGCTCAACGCCGGGGAAGCGTTGCGGCATACCGGCTATGAGTTTCCGTCGCGGGAGATCGTCGAGGATCTGTGCATCTACGCGGAGTACGGCGGCTTCGACGCGGCGCTCAAGACGCTCGCCGACGAGTGGCTGGAAGAGGGCGTCACGCGGATCGCGGCGCAGATGCGCGTGCTCAACGGCGCGGCGATCGTCGTGCTGGCGCTCGTGATCGGCTGGCTCGTGATGGGCTTTTTCGGAATACAGCAGGAAATTGCTTCGATGACACGCGCGATGCATTGATGACAGCGCGCATTTTTGGAAACCAGGAGAACCAACGTGAAAGAACTCGCCGCACCCGCCGCCTTTCGGCATGAGCCGGCTTTTTGCCGCCGTCACCACAAGCAGCGTGGCGCGTCGCTGCTGGAAAGCATCGCGTATCTCGGCGTGGCCGCGATCGTGATCGTCGGCGCGATCGCGCTGCTGGGGTCGGCGTTTTCGAGTGCGAATACGAACAAGTTGACGCAGGAGCTGAATGCGATCCAGACGGGGACGCGGAAGCTTTATATGGGGCAGATGAATGACTATGGGAAGGTGCCGATGAACGCGAATTTGATCGCGGCAAAGGTGTTTCCGGGAACGTTGACGCCGGCTGCGCAAAACGTGGTTTCGAACACATGGGGAGGGACCGTCACCGTAACCGGAGTGGGACAGACTTTCACGGTGGTCTATACGAAAGTGCCACGGGACGTGTGCATCAATACGCTGACTGCAGGTGGAAACTGGCAGTCTGCATCGATTGGTACAAAAGCATTGCCTTATCCAGTTTCACCCGATGATGCGACAGCGAACTGTACCGATAACGCGACTGTTACCTGGACGTCGAACTAACACGGCAGTACTGCTCAAACAGCCGCACCCATGTACGCCCTCGCCATCGTCCTGATCCTCGCCGCGCTCGGCGGCGTCTACACGACGCTGCACGGCGACGATTCCACATCGTTGCCGCCGCAGCAAGTCGCGCAGGCGCTCGCCGAGAATCTCGCCGTGTACCGACAGGCGACGCTCGACTATGCGCGCCAGCATCCCGGCACGAACCGTGCGGTCAGCAATGCCCAGCTTGCACCGCAGTTTCCCGCCTGGTACCGGAACGTGAACCCGCTCTGGCGCAACTACATCGCGAACGGCACGGTGGTCACCTACGCGGCGACGCGCCCGCCCGTCAACATCGTCGGCGAGATCGAAACGCTCGCGCAGGGCTCGCTGCTCGCGGGGCAGGCGTACCAGGGCACGGTCGTGCACTCGGGATTCGCGAATGGAACTCCGTCGGCGAAAAGCATATGGTTTCCGGCCGGCGTGAGGATCGCAGACGGCCTGCCGGTCTGGATGGGACAAGCATACTGATGCGATATGGAACGATGCGTCGCCGCGCGCGCGGCTTCACACTGATCGAGGTGCTGGGCGCGCTCGCGGTGGCGGCGATCATGCTGATCGGCATTGCCACGATGATGGACACGTCGATCGACGACGTACGCGCGCAGCAGGCCGCGAAGTACCAGGAACAGGTGACGGGTGCGGCGACCCGCGCGCTCAAGCGCGATTACGAAGCCTGGATGCAGCAGGCCAACGCGAAGCTGCCCGTGGTTATGAGTCTCGCCTCGCTGCAGGCGAGTGGTGATCTGCCACCGGGATTGCAGCCGTTGAATCCGTACGGCCAGTCGACCTGCGTGCTGATCAGGAAAGCCGCGAATGGTCCGGGACTCGATGCGCTCGTCGTGACCAACGGCGGCGAAGCCATCCGGGACGTCGATTTGGGACCGATCGCGGCCGGCTCCGGCGCGGGCGGCGGCTCAGTCGCGGCGTCCAATCCCGCCGAGGCGCGCGGCGCCTACGGCAACTGGATCGTCAATCTCGGCACGTTCATGGGCGCCGGCGTGGTGCAAAACTGCGGCCGGCCCGGTGCGGGCCACTTGGCGAACGAGATTTTTTTCAATGGGCCGGGGCAACTGGTCAACAACGATTACCTGTATCGCGGCAAGATCGCCGGTCATCCGGAAGTGAACCAGATGACCACGCCGATCTGGCTGTCGGTCACGGCCAAACTTGGTCAACCCGACCAGGAAAATTGCGGCACGACGGGCGGCTTCACGAACGGCAAGATCGCAGCGGACGCGGACGGCACCGTGGTCAGCTGCCGCGCGGGTTACTGGCGAAGTGTAGGCGGCTACTGGAAGGATCCCGTGGCGGACGCGAGCCAATTGCCGAACGACGCGACCAATAGGGTTGGCGACGTACGCCTGACTCTCGATACCTACCGCGCCTATTCCTGGACCGGCCAGGGATGGCAGGCGCTCGCGATCGACCAGGACGGCAACCTGATCGTGCCCGGCATCATCGCAGCGAACATGCTGGAGATCACCGGCAAGGTCGTGGTGAACACCTCGTGCTCGCCGGACCCTGCCCGGAAGAACGCCGGTCAGGTGTCGATGGGCGCGGACGGCCAGCTGCTCACCTGCCAGGACGGCAAATGGCTGCCGCAGTCGGGCATCAAGATCGGCAGCACCGACAAAAGCTGCTCGATCCTCATGGTCACCTATGGCGCGAGCGACTTCTCCTGCCCGGATGTCTTCACCGGCCCCTATACGTCTCCCTACGTATCGCATTCCGAAGACGGCACCTACACCTACGTCATCGAACGCCCGGTGACACTCAACAACAACGGCCTGATCTCCGTGAGCGCGTATATGCACATGGCCTACGCGCTCTGCAACAAGACGGGCCGGCAGGGGCAGATGCGCCTCATCGTCCAGATCGTCGACAAGCGCAACAACGCGGTCATCGCGAGCAACGAGGCGCAGTCGACGAAGCTGATCGATGATTCGTCGACGATCAACGTCACGCTGAACCAGGCGGCCGAGCCGGGGAACGGCTACAAGGTCGTGCTGTCGAGCAACTGGGCGACGTACGACCAGGACGCGACGCCGTGGCAATCCACCTACTGCAACAGCAAGAGGACGTTCCTGCAAACGCCGCTCGTCACCGGCTGGACCATCAATTCGTTCTATTGAACGGCGCTTCGCCGCGCGCGCCACCCCGCGCGCGCGGCTGCGGTCTACTGCGAGGGTTCCTATCACAGAGCGTCGGCCCGCCGGCCGCGCCCGCCCTCCGGACCGACCCATGAAGGCCAAGATTCCCGTTTTGCTGTCCCTGCTCGCCGCGCTCGCGAGCGCGCCCGCCGATGCCGCGCCGGTACGCTGGCGCAGCCCCGAGATCCAGTACGCGGCGGAAGGCAAGGACGTGAAGGACGTGCTGCGCGACTTCGCCGCGAGCCAGAACATCGCCGCGAACATCGCGCCCGACGTGAGCGGCGTCGTGAGCGGCAAGATGAAGATGCCGCCGCAGAAATTCCTCGAAACGCTCGCCTCCTCGTTCGGCTTCGTCTGGTACTTCGACGGCACGGTGCTGTACGTCACGCCCGCGAACAGCATGAAGAGCACGCTGCTCAAGCTCGACCATGCGACCACCGGCGACCTGCGCGACCTGCTCGAACAGATGAAGGTGGCCGACCCGCGCTATCCGATTGCCTACAGCCCGCAGCAGCGCACCGCGCTCGTCGCGGGGCCGCCGCGCTATGTCGAACTGGTGTCGAGCGTCGCCGCGCGGCTCGACGAGAACGCCGTCCGCACGGGCGGTGCGGTGATCCGCGTGTTTTCGCTGAAGCACGCATGGGCCGCCGATCGCGACGTGAGCGTCGACGGCAAGACCGTGTCGATGCCGGGCGTCGCCTCGCTGCTGAACCACATGTACCACCCCGAGAGCGGCAAGTCCGGCTCGCAGACCACGGTCGGCCGGCCGATCGGCCGCGCCGCGCCCATGACCGATCTCGGCGGCGGACAAAGCGGCGGGACGCCTTTGCCGCCGCTGCCGCCTTCCATGCAGGCGGGCGCGGGCTCGGGCGGCGACCCGCGCGCGTCCGGCGGCTTCGCGGCCATGCTCGCGGGCGTGGGCAACGCGCGTGCGCCGGCCGAGCTGCCGCCGGGCGCGCCGGCTGGTGACCCGGGCGGCGGCGCGGGGGCGCCGGCCAACACCGGCGGCCCGTCGGAACTGCCGGTGATCCAGGCGGACCCGCGCACCAACTCGATCCTCGTGCGCGACTTGCCGGAGCGGATGTCGCAGTATCCGGACCTGATCACGCTGCTCGACGTGAAGCCCCGCCTGATCGAGATCGAGGCGCACATCATCGAGATCGACGAGGGCGCGCTGCGCCAGCTCGGCATCGACTGGCGCGCGCACAACAGCCACCTCGACATCCAGACCGGCACCGGCACGACCGCGCAGAACAGCTACGCGAACGGCTCGCTGAATCCGACCTTCGGCTCGATCTCGCTGTCGGGCAGCGGCAGCGGGGGCGGCGCGAGCGTGGGGGCGACGCCGCTCGGCCTGTCGCTGACCGCCGTGCTCGGCGACGCCGGGCGCTACCTGCTGACCCGCATCAACGCGCTCGAATCGACCAATCAGGCGCGCACCGACGCGAGCCCGAAGGTGACGACGCTCGACAACATCGAGGCGGTGATGGACAACAAGACCCAGTTCTTCGTGCGGGTGGCGGGGTATACGTCGGCGGATCTGTACGGGATCTCGACGGGGGTATCGCTGCGCGTGCTGCCGATGGTGATCGAGGAAGGCGGGCGCACGCAGATCAAGCTCGACGTGCGGATCGTGGACGGCGAGCTGTCGTCGCGCACCGTCGACAACATTCCGGTGATCAATTCGAGCGAGATCAGCACGCAGGCCTTCATCGAGCAGGGGCAGGCGCTGCTGATCGCGGGCTACAAGGTCGATTCGCGTTCGAGCATGCTGGCCGGCGTGCCGCTGCTGTCGAAACTGCCGCTCATCGGCGCGCTGTTCCGCTCGACGGACAAGCAGGATAGCCACACCGAGCGGCTGTTTCTGGTGTCGCCGCGGGTGATCGAGCCGTGATTGAACGTGGTGATGACATCGTGCCCGCGCGCAACGGGCAGCGGTCCCGACGATCCGGAACGGCGATGCGCGCCGGTCGGGCGGACAAGCCGACGCAGAGAGGCGCGGCAAGGATGGAACATGCGGCGGCGCGCCGCCGCATGACGAAGCGCGGGCTTTCCGCGGCGTCCCGCCCGCCGCGGCGCGCGGCGGGCGGGACCTTCCTCCCGGCGCGGTGAGGCGCCGGGACGCGCTTACTGCGTCAAGGCCGTGGCGCGGAAGGCGATCGGGCCTTCGCCGCTGTAGGTCATGCTGCCGTGGAACGTCTTGCCGCCGTCGCCGGAGGTGATGTAAAGCTCCACGACCTGCTGGCCCGCGCGGCAGCCGAGCAGCCAGGTGCCGCCCGGCTGCCACGGCGCGGACGTGCCGCCCCACTGGTTCTGGACCGCGTAGTTGTTGCCGGTGGCCAGGGTTCCCTTGAAGCCGATCGGGCCTTCGCCGGCATAGGTCATGTTGCCGTTCAGCGTCTTGCCGTTGTCGGTCGACCCGATGCTCACCGCGACGGCGGCCTGGTCGCGTGCGCCGATCACCCAGACGCCGCCGTTATGCCATTGCGCGGCTGATCCGCCCCACTGGTTCTCGACCGCGTAGACGCCGCCGTCGGCCTGCTGGCTCTTGAAGCCGATGGGGCCTTCGCCGGCATAGGTCATGGAGCCCGCGAGCGTGACGCCCTTGTCGCCGGACTCGATGTTGAGCGCGACCACGTTCTGTTTGGTGCGGCCGCCGATGACCCACGTGCCGCCCGGATGCCAGGGCGCCGTGTTGCCTCCCCACTGGTTCTCGACCTGGTAGGTGTTGCTTTGCGTGAGCGTCGCGCGGAAGCCGATCTTGCCTTCGCCGGCATAGGTCATGGTGCCGGTGAACGTGCGTCCGCCGTCTCCGGACTTGATGTCGAGCGCCACGACGTTCTGGCCGGAGCGGCATCCGAGCACCCACATGCCGCCTTCGTTCCACGACGCCGATGCGCCGCCCCATTGGTTCTGCACGTGTTGAAGATTGTTGAAACCCTTGCTGGTATTGGCCATTTTTATTCTCCATGGATAGTGCGGCTAGCGTGGGAAGTCAGCCCACGTGCAAAGAACGATCCCGCGCACGGTTGCCGTTGTCGCGCGACACATGGCCTCCGGACGACGGCGGCCGGTGATCGCGGAATCGCTCGGACGATCGAGTCGCATTGCGTCGGCGGTTCGCGCCGATCAGGCGCTGGGTGCGAAGGGCCGCGCGACTCGCCCATGAAAACTAGAGTGCGATAGCAATCCTAACAACTACTAGAACATGTAGGCATGCGATCTATCTTGATGTGAGTCACATCCGCCGATGCGCATGGCGTGAAAGCGGTCCGTTCGAACCGGTTCCCCGATGGATGTAGAGGAAACCTCGACGATTGAACCGGTCCACAGCGCTGCGGTCATCCGATCTGTCGTGCGGATGGCAATGACGCGAGGCGCGTGCGGCCCCACGCGATTGTCGCGGCGAATGACAAACGGAACGGCCATCGTTGACCGGATCGGGCATTGGGTTATTCCGCTTGCTCAGCAATAAGAAACCCTTGAACCAATCAGTCGCATAAATCGATATTTGGTAATATGCCGTAACGAGCGAGATCGCAGGGAAATCCGTAATAAAAATGTAATTGTCCGTTTTTATTAGACCAGCCCGAATAGACGCCTATTCCCGATGAGACCTTGGTTTGCCACGCCAAATGCGCTGCGTTCAGCCCGCGCGCGGCATTTTTTCCTTATGCGGTGGATATTGGCGAAATTCTTCATGACACAGCGCTTGCGTCCGCTCGTCATCGCCGCGCTCGTGCTGTCGGCATGCCATGTTCCGCACCTGAACGCGGAGACGATCTATCAGCCGCGCGGCGATGCGAAGGCGCCGTGGACGCCCGCCTCGGGCGAATCGCTGCAAGCGCCTTTCTGGATCAGGCTCGACGCCGATGTCGCGGGCAGCCGGCACATCATTCCCGATTTCGTCGCGAACGGAATCTCCACCATGAAGCTCGCGTTCTCCTATCCGGACGATGCCCGGCGCGTTCGCGGGCTGGATGCGATCGGCTGCGGCGCGGACGCGGCGCGCCGCAGCAGCCCGGTGCCGTTGCGCGTGCGCGTGTATGCACTGGGCGCGCGCACGCCGACGTTGATCAGCGATACCCATGAAACGCAATCGATTTGCGAGGGTTGGAGCCGGCTCGACGTCGATGTCATTCTCGGCGAACTGAATGGGCTCGTCGATGGCCGGCATTACGCCATCGTGCTCGATACGCTCGTGCGCCACCCCGAATTCAAGGCCGAAGGGGTTGGCGTGTATTTCCTGTTGTCGCGTTCTCACCATTCCAAATAATCAAAAATAGGATTGCTGCATGACATATTCCATCACCATCCATATGTCCGCGCCCATGACCCGGGAGTCGAATGGCGCGGCATCGCCGACCGGACACATGTGGTATTCGATCGACGACGGCAGCGGCAAGGATCCCGCTTCGTTCGGCTTTGCTCCGAGCGACGATTACAACGGCCAGCCGTTCGCGCCGGGGAAGGTGTACCGCAACGACAACAGCACCTATCTCGACGAGAACGCGACGACGGGCGGCCCGAGCATCGTGACCAAGACCTACACGATCAGCGCGGACCAGTACGGCACGCTGCTCGCATACGGCAGCGAGCCGGGCAAGTTCGGTTTCGATGCGAACACCTACAACGGCCTGTCGAACAACTGCATCAACTTCACCTGGACCGCGCTGCAGGCCGCCGGCATGAATCCGACCGGCTACCAGGGCACGTCGCTGCCGATCCTGAATCCGAAGGACGTCGAGTACAACATGAGCGTCGTGAACTTCGCGAACCAGTTCATCGACGACCAGCAGACCCGCGTCGATTTCGAGAAAGTGCTGCTCGCGACCTACGGCACGAGCCAGGCCGCCTGGAACGTGCTCGATCGCAGCTTCAACCAGATGATGTCGGACCTGAGCAGGGAAGCCGTCGCCGCGCACATGACGCTGGGCGAGTACATCAAGTCGCAGTTCTCGGATCGGCTGAGCGCGGCCGAGAAGGTGCTGAAGCAGACAGGCATGAAGCTGGAGGATCTGGTGCGCGGCGCGACGCCGGACATGAGCGGGCTGATCTCCCGTTTACAGGAGATGTTCCATTCCGCGTTGCAGCCGATGGACCCGCTCGTGCTCGACCTGTCCGGCAACGGCGTGAAGACGATCGGGATCGGCGCGGGCGTGCACTTTGACTACAACGGCACGGGCTTCGCGCAGCAGACCGCCTGGGTGACGCCCGACGAGGGCATCCTCGTGTGGGACAAGAACGGCGACGGCCAGATCGTCGGCAATGAGTTGATCGGCAACGCCGGCACCAATACGGCCGCGGCGGCCGACGCCGGATTCACGGCGCTCGGGTCGCTCGATGCGAACGGCGACGGCGTGATCGACGCCAAGGACGCGGCCTACAACCAGCTGCGCGTGTGGGTCGATGCGAACAGCGACGGCAAGGTCGAGACGGGCGAACTGAAGACGCTCGCGGAACTGGGCATCACGTCGGTCTCGCTCGCCCATACCGGCGAGAACGTGAAGGATGCGAACGGCAACCTGCACCTCGCGATCGGTTCGTTCACGACCGCGGACGGCCGCACGCATACGATGGAGGACGTCTGGCTGAACGTCGACACCGCGCGCACCGTCAATCTCACGAACGTCCCCGTCAGCGCCGCGATCGCCGCGCTGCCCGACGTGCCGGGCTTCGGCAACGTGCACAGCCTGCGCGCCGCGATGGCGCTCGACGCGAGCGGCCAGCTGCAGTCGCTGGTCCAGGCGTTCCTGGGCACGAAGGACCCGGCGCAGCGCACGCAGATCCTGACCACGCTGCTGTACACCTGGGCCGGCGTCGCGCAGCACGATCCGGACGGTCGCGACAACAACATCTATCACCACGTGATCGACGCGCGCAAGATCGAGACGCTCGAAGCGTTCCTCGGCCAGCGTTACGCGGTCAACTACGGACAGGGCGCGGACCCGAACCCGCGTCACGCGGGCGCGGACCTGCTGTCGTCCGCGTTCGACCAGCTGTCCCAGGCCGTCGCGGCGCAGCTGCTCGCCCAGACCGAGCTGAAGGACCTGTATGCGCAGGTGCGGGTGTCGGTCGGCGCCAATGGCCTGCCGCAGGTCGATGTGTCGGCGCTGGTGGCGTCGCTGAAGCAGGCCTGTGCGCAGGACCCGGCGGGCTTCGCCACGCTGATCGGCGATCTCGGCAATGCGCTGAAGAACGACGACGCATGGGGCAGCGCGGTGCGCACGGCCCTGACGTCGCAGGGTGACTGGAACCAGCCGGGATTCCCGCGCGCGCTGGCGGGGCTGGGCGCGAACGTGATCGTCGCGGATGCGGCGCATCTGTCCGTGAGCGGCCGCAACGGTGTCGACAACCTGCTCGTCGGCATCGCCGGGGCCGCGCTGCAGGCGGGGTCCGGCGACGACACGCTGGTGGCGGGCGCGGGGGACGAGACCCTGGCGGCCGGCGCGGGGCGCAATACCTTCGTGCTGTCGGAGACGATCGGCAAGGTGACGCTGGTGGAAGCTTGGAAGACGGGCGGCCGCAACCAGGATACGGTGCGGATCGGCGCGGGGCTGTCGAGCGCGCAGACGCGGGTGCTGCGCGATACGTCGAATAATCTCGTGCTGGCGTTCGGCGGCGAGCGGCAACTGACGATCCGCGGCTATTTCTCGAGCGCGTCGAACCAGCCGACGATCGCGTTCGCGGACGGCGCGACCTGGGATTACACGTCGGTGACCGACCGGCTGGTGTTCACGGACCTCAGCGCAGGCAACCAGTACTTGAGCGGCTTGCAGGGCGTGAACAACCGGATCGTCGGCGCGACGGGCGACACCCTCAATGCCGGCAACCTGAACGACACGATCACGGCGGCCAGGAACAACACGCTGAACGCCGGCGCGGGTATCGATACGTTCATCGTCAGCAAGGGATTGGGGCTGGTGACGCTGAACGAGACGCCGAACAAGACGGGCGGCGCGAACCAGGATGTCGTGCAATTGGGCGCGGGCATCACGGCGGCGGGCACGCAGGTCACGCGCGACTTGCAGAACAACCTGATCCTGAGCTTCGGCGACGGCGACCAGCTGAAGATCACCGGCTACTTCAGCCAGGCAGCGAGCCGGCCGGCGATCGTGTTCGCCGACGGCACGAACTGGAACTACGCGACGGTCACGGATCAACTGGTGTTCACGGATACGAGCGCGGGCAACCAGTACCTGAACGGTTTGCAGGGCGTGAACAACCGGATCGTCGG
>NZ_JBXAPG010000010.1:135250-154470 GCF_058803765.1 Burkholderia sp. GW821-FHT14F03 | reverse complement strand
CAATCGGATCGTCGGGGCGGCGGGCGACACCCTCAACGCGGGCAACCTGAACGACACGATCACGGCGGGCAGGAACAACACGCTGAATGCCGGCGCGGGCATCGATACGTTTGTCATCGGCAAGGGCCTGGGAACGGTCGTGCTGAACGAATCGTCGAGCAAGTCCGGAGGGGCGAACCGTGACGTGGTGCAGCTGGGTGCGGGCATCGCGGCGGCGGGCACGCAGGTCACGCGCGATTTGCAGAACAACCTGATCCTGGGCTTCGGCGACGGCGACCAGCTGAAGATCACCAACTACTTCAGCCAGGCGTCGAGCCGGCCGAAGCTGGTGTTCGCGGATGGCACGAGCTGGAACTACACGTCGGTGACGGACCGGTTGGTGTTCACGGATACGAGCGCGGGCAACCAGTCTCTGAGCGGCCTGCAAGGCGTGAACAACCGGATCGTCGGGGCGGCGGGCGACACCCTCAATGCCGGCAACCTGAACGACACGATCACGGCGGGCAGGAACAACACGCTGAATGCCGGCGCGGGCGTCGATACGTTCATCATCAACAAGGGCCTGGGGCAGGTGACGCTCAACGAGACGTCGAGCAAGTCGGGCGGCGCGAACCAGGATGTCGTGCAGTTGGGCGCGGGCATCACGGCGGCGGGCACGCAAATCACGCGCGATTTGCAGAACAACCTGATCCTGGGCTTCGGCGGCGGCGACCAGCTGAAGATCACCAACTACTTCAGCCAGGCGTCGAGCCGGCCGAAGCTGGTGTTCGCGGACGGCGCGAACTGGAGCTACGCGACGATCACGGACCAACTGGTGTTTACGGATACGAGCGCAGGCAACCAGTACCTGAACGGTTTGCAGGGCGTGAACAACCGCATCGTCGGCGCGGCGGGCGACACCCTCAACGCCGGCAACCTGAACGATACGATCACGGCGGGCAGGAACAATACGTTGAATGCCGGCGCGGGCGTCGATACGTTCATCGTCAACAAGGGATTGGGACTGGTGACGCTGAACGAAACGTCGAGCAAGTCGGGCGGCGCGAACCAGGATGTCGTGCAGCTGGGCGCGGGCATCACGGCCGCCGGCACGCAGATCGCGCGCGATCTGCAGAACAACCTGATCCTGAGCTTCGGCGGCGGCGACCAGTTGAAGATCACCAACTACTTCAGCCAGGCGTCGAGCCGGCCGAAGCTGGTGTTCGCGGATGGCACGAACTGGAGCTACGCGACGATCGCGGATCAACTGGTGTTCACGGATACGGGCGCGGGCAACCAGTACCTGAACGGCCTGCAAGGCGTGAACAACCGGATCGTCGGCGCGGCGGGCGACACCCTCAACGCGGGCAACCTGAACGACACGATCACGGCGGGCAGGAACAATACGCTGAATGCGGGGGCGGGCGTCGATACGTTCATCGTCGGCAAGGGCCTGGGGCAGGTGGTGTTGAACGAGACGTCAAGCAAGTCGGGCGGCGTGAACCAGGACGTGGTGCAGCTGGGCGCGGGCATCGCGGCGGAGGCGACGCAGATCACGCGCGACTTGCAGAACAACCTGATCCTGGGCTTCGGCGGCGGCGATCAGCTGAAGATCACCGGCTACTTCAGCCAGGGCGCGAACCGGCCGAAGCTGATGTTCGCGGACGGCACGAGCTGGAACTACGCGGCGGTGGCGGACCGGCTGGTGTTCACGGATACGAGCACGGGCAACCAGTATCTGAACGGTTTGCAGGGCGTGAACAACCGGATCGTCGGCGCGACGGGCGACACCATCAACGCGGGCAACCTCAACGACACGATCACGGTGGGCAGGAACAACACGCTGAACGCCGGCGCGGGCATCGACACGTTCATCGTGAATCCGGGCACCGGGCGCGTATCGTTGACGGAGACGCCCAGCAAGTCGGGCGGATTGAATCAGGACGTGGTGCGTTTCGGCAGCGGCGTCGCGAGCGACCAGCTGTGGCTGCGCCGCGTGGGCAACAACCTCGAAGTGGACGTGATCGGCACCACCGACGCGCTGACCCTGAACGGCTGGTACAGCGGCTCCGGCCACGTGCACACGCTCGAGGCCGGCGACGGCAAGGTGCTGAACGATACGCGCGTGGCGAATCTGGTCGATGCGATGGCGGCGTTCTCGCCGCCGCCGGCGGGGCAGACGAGCTTGCCGGCCGCCATCGCGCAGCAACTCGGGCCGGTGCTGGCGGCAAGCTGGCAGAAGCCCTGACGAAGCGGCCCGGGCGCGCGCGGGTCCGGCGGCCCGGGCGTCGAGGCGGCGCGCGGATCGATCGCGCGCCGCGGGCGGGCGCTTATGCGCCCGGCTTCGTATAGTCCGCGCCGAACCAGCGCACCGAGATTTTCGTGAGCGTGCCGTCCTGGCGCAGCGTATTGAGCGCGTTGTCGACGGCCGCCGAGAATTTCGGATTGCCCTTGCGGACCGGGATGCCCATCTGCGTCTCCCCGCCCTTGACCGTCGCGCCCGGTTTCAGCGGCAGGTTCGAGGTCTTGATCAGGTAGGGCAGCATGAGGCGGTCGTCCATGCTCGCGTCGACGCGTTTGGCGGCCACGTCGCGCAGCTTTTCGGGCGCGCCGGGGTAGGTGAGCACGGTGACGCCGGGAATCGTCTTCGCGAGGTCGGCGAAATTGGTGCCGAGCGTCACGCCGATCTTCCGGCCGTTCAGCGCGCCGGGCGCGCCGTAGTCGTGCGGATCGTCGGCGCGCTGGATCAGCTGCGCGGCGGAATACAGGTAGGGCTGGCTGAAATCGATCGCCTCGCGGCGCTGCGGCGTGATCGTCACCTGATTGACGATCACGTCGAACTTGCCGGCCTGGAGGCCCGCGATGATCCCGCTCCATTCGACCGCGATGAACTGCGGCTTCACGCCGAGCCGCGCGGCGAGCGCGCGCGCGACGTCGATGTCGAAGCCCTCGAGTTCGCCCTTTTCATTGCGATAGCCGAACGGCGGGTAGGTGCCCTCGATGCCGATCTTCAGCACACCGCTCGATTTGACGGAATCGAGCGTGTCGGCCGCATGCGCGGCCGGGGCGGCGAGGCTCAGCGCGACAGCCGCGCAGCAGGTGGAAAACAGGACGGACAGCGGTTTCATGCAATCTCCGGGGGAAGGGGAAGCCAGGGCCGGATTGGGGCCGGCTGGGGGGATTGTCGCGCGTTGGGGGCGCGATGGGAATCCGGAAAACAATCAGGCGGCCTGAGCGAGGCGCGGGGCGTCGGTCGGACCGGGTGCCGCGGCGCATTCCCTCAGCGCGCCGCCGCGTCGACAAATCCCGCCAGGTCGCGATTGAAGCGATCCGGCGCTTCGACGAACGGCGCATGCCCCACATCCGGATACAGCAGGCTGCGGACGCGCGGATTCAACGCCTTGGCCCGGGCGATCGCGGGCCCCGGGTTCACCAGCGCATCGTCCGCACCGTAGATCAGCAGAATCGGCGCCTTGGCCCGGGCAAGCCCCCCGGAGGCATCGACGCTCATCGACGGCACCGCGCGCTGCATATCCCACGACGCCATCGCGGCGCTCGCCTGCAATCGCGCGAAAGTGGCCGGGTCCGGCAGCGTGTGGAAGCAGCGTTCGAGAAACGCGCGCTCGCCGTCGAGATGCGTCTTCAGGTCCGCGGACGTCATGTCGCGATACACCTGCTGATGCGGCGCGATCTGATCGGGCTTCAGTTCGATCACGCCGTCGACGTACACCGCGCCGGCGATTTCGCCGTCGCCGTGGGCCGCGAGATAGTTCGAGATGACCGCGCCGCCGAGCGACCAGCCGACCAGAACCGGGCGGCGCGCGTGCGAGGCCCGGATGATGGCCGCCAGATCGTCGGCCCAGCGGCGTCCGTCGCGGTAGGCGTCGAGGCCGGCCGGCTTGTCCGAGAGCCCGTGGCCGCGAAGATCGTAGGTGATCAGGCGATAGCGCCGCAGTTGAGCGCTGTTCAGTTGTGCATCCCAGTTCAAACGGCTGCCGAGCAGCCCGTGGATCAGGATGATGCTCGGGCCGTCGGGGTTGCCGGCTTCCTGCACGGCGAGCGTCACGCCGCCCGGCGCGGTGACTGTCCAGGTCCGGGTCGGGGGGCTGGGCGCTGGCCGCCGTTGACGCGACCATCAACGCGCCCAGGGTAAGCAGGGCGAGGAGCCTTGAAGAGAAGAGACGGGAGAACATGAGCGGGATTCCATTCGGATGACGAGGAGCCCCACTCTCAACCCTCACGCCCATGTGAGGGTCAAGCGAAAAGGTGTTAGTGCCGGTTTACATTCGATGAGTTTTGTCTTTTGCACAAGCTAGTCAAGGTGATTCGAACGTTCCTGAGTGGCGAGGTATGGGCGTAAATCGAATCGGTTTTGCTGGGCAAGGACGGCGATCCAGGACGTGTGGAGGCGGACAATCGTTGGTTTGTCGAAGCTGTTCTCTGGATCGACCGAACGGGCTGCCCGTGGCGCGATTTGCCAAGGATCTGCGCACGGGCGTGGTGATTGCCGGCAAATGTGACCTGAGGCGGCATTTTGTAGCCAGTTAAGCAGTGAGTCGTACGTCGATACGGGGGGCAGCCTTGGGCCGCTAGCGGATTCGGAATGATTCAGATTCCGCAGATCGGTAATGAGGTGGTCGTGATTTTTCTTGACGGTAAGCTATGACTGCGGCGAGCGAGCCAATACAGTTGCAAGCAAGCTTGCAGCGCTGCATGAGCCAGATATGGTTGCAGGTGGCTGGGCGCATCCAGATCCGACTCGCATGGGAAGCTCGAGTGTCAATTCCTCGATTGGTGGGAGTTGGAACCAGGGCGATCGCCTCTCAACCATGGAGGGAGGGGCGAAGGACGCCATTTCGAGCGGTAAGGGTGACGCCTTGATGAACGTCAAGCTAGAGCCTTGTCGCGGAAAGGGAATGAGATGAGAGACGAAGATTTTGAGCTGTTTATCGAAAATTTTGGGGAAGCCACGAGTCGTATCGAGGTGCCTCAAGCAAGCATTGATAAGTTCGAGAAGAAGTTGCCCGATCAACTTCTGAAGTACTGGTCCGACGAAGGTTGGGCGGGCTACTCGAACGGCTTATTCTGGATCGTGAATCCGGATGAATATGAAGACGTTCTCGATATGTGGCTGGAGGATACGATCTTTGAAGAAGTCGACAGCTATCACGTCATCGCTCGAACGGCGTTCGGGAAGTTGTATGCATGGGGTGAGAAAACGGGGCCGAGCTTGACGGTTTCATGCCCGACGCATTCTCTTATTGCTCTGGAAAAGGACTTGAAGGGGCCGCTCAAGAATCCCGACTTTCGTGTTCAGACATTTTTCGGTGCCAAAACGTTGAGCGAATGTGACTTTAAGGACGAGGCCAAGCTGCCGCTATTCAAACGTGCTGCTGGCAAGCTCGGACCGCTTGAGTCGAACGAGATGTATGGTTTTGAGCCGGCTCTGATTGCCGGTGGTCAAATGAGTCTCGATCATCTGAAAAAGGTCAATCTGGATGTTCATTTGACGATCTTGCGGCAGCTTGCGCCGCCGAAAATCCCATTCCTGAACACCCCGATCTGATAAAGCACAACCGTTAAGATGACTGACGAATAGTCTGCAGAGGAAGTCGCCGAGATGAGGGACGAGGACTTTGGAGTTTTCATCGATGACCTTTTCTTTGTTCGGGCGCGCACGAATTGGTCGAGCATCTTCATCGTGTCGCCACTCGATACGACAAACTCGAGGGCAACTATCTCGCCTTCGCAGCGCTTGCCTGCGCCTTTGGGCCGTTGGTGAGAATGTGACCAGACGTTACCTTACTCATGCCCGACTCCGTCACCCCCAACCCGCTCAGCATCGGCGCACTCGCGCGCGCGACCGGCGTCAGCGTGCGCGCGATCCGTCACTACGACGAACAGGGTTTGCTCACGTCCGCGCGCGCGGGCAACGGCTATCGGGTGTTTCCGCGCGCGGCCGTGGCGCAGGTCAGGCAGATCCAGCGCATGATCGCGACGGGCTTCAGTCTGGTCGAGATCCGTTCCTTTCCCGACTGCATGCGGATGATCGAAGGCGCGAAGGCATGCACCGAGACCACCGACGCGCAACGCAGGCGGCTCGCGTCCATCGAACGCCAGATCGCCGATCTCGAACGCCGCCGCGCGCGGCTGTTGAAGACCTTGAGCGAAGGACGGATTCCGCCGCTGGATTGAGCAGGGTGGCCCGATGCTGCGCGTCCATGTGGGCCGCCGTCGGCGTATCTGCCGCTTACGGCGGCAGGACGCGTGTCTGGCTCGGCTGACACGGCATCACGGGCAAGCGGCGTCGCTGTAAACGACCAGCACGTTCGCGCCGCCACCGAGCGGCTCGGAGCCGTTCCATGAAAGCTGGACCACCAGAACACTCGTGCCAATCCCATATACCTGAGTCGTGCCAAGAACGGTGACGCCTTGCAAATACAAGGCAGCGATTTTCTTGGTCAGCGGGATGGTGACGTTGATCGTGTTGGTGCCTCTCGTGAACGTCACGTTGTAGTCCCGCGTGCCGGCGCCGGTATTGCCGATGTATTGAACTACGGTACTGGAGCGGAATTGGATTCCAAACAGATCGGTTGTATTGGTGCTCGCGGCCGCATTGACGCTGCCGGCTTTCACTGCCTTCCGGGTGATGCCCGTGTTCAATACGCCGCTCAGCGGCTTGTATTCATTCCAGGCGTTAGCGCCAGCCCCAGCGCCATATATAAGCGATCTTGTTTGATATTCACCGCGTTCCAGCCAGGTGTAGGTGAGGATGTCGCCCGGGGAGGAACCGGCCTGATCGGTGTTCTGGCTTGCCAAACGATCCTCCGCGCCGGTAGCGATCACCTTGTTGTAGCTGGCCGCGACTTCATCGCTCGCATTGTCGAACGGGCTCAATCCCGATTTGTCGGCAACGGCGCGCTGGTACAGGCCGTACTTCCGCAGCAATTCCTTCAGCGCATCCTTACCCGTCAGCGCATGGGCGGCGATTCTTTGAGACGCGGCGTAATCGTAGCCCGCGTTCGGAAGAAGATTCGACGGCTCGCCGGCGGCGAAAGTCTGCGGGGCCTGGCACAGCAATACGGTGGTGCAGGCAATACTCAGGCAGATTGACTTCATATGCGAAATGGAAAATCTCGACATTGCGATCTCCTCGGGAAGATTATCGACACGAAGTTTTCAGCACAGCGAGAACCATGTTAAGTAAGAATTCCGAAATGTCGGTGACCGTGCGTTCTTTTTGGTTTTTTGCTCCGGCTTGGCAAGTACCGTCAATGCAAGATTCGACGAGAACCGTTCCTTGGTTGATGAAATTGGGTTGAATATATATTCACGGGTATTCAGGGCCTCGTGCACGCGTGGCGAAACCGCCGTCGGACTCGTCGGCTTGCGGCGGCTTCGATACCGGGATGCCGTCGTTCGACCGCTGACGATTGCGGGGAAAAGCGCGACGCGCGCCGATACGATGCGAGGTTTACAAGCAAAACCGCCTATGGGAGTATCGGCGCATGGACACCTTCGATATGCGCATCGCGCTTCATCACCACCACGCCGACATTCCATCGCGCCGTGGTTCGTTACGTCCATAGCAGGAGGCAGGGAGGCAATCAGTCCATCCCCTTCATGCTCACAACGACCCAGGCGCCTTCGGCGCCTTTTTTTATGTCCGCTACCAGGAGAACCGACATGACCATGATCCGTGGAACCCGTTTTGTCGTGGGCGAGGAAGCCGCCCGCATGCGCGCGCTCGAAAACCGTTTCCGGAGCTACCTTCACTGAAGCCGGGGCGGAAGAGGCGATCGTGCCGGCCTTGTGGTCCCAGGACACGTTTGTCGAGAAGGCCGGCGGCAGCGAGATCATCGGCCAGATGTGGGCGTTTCCGGACAAGAAGGGACGCCCGTGCTGCCTCATTCCCGAGGCGACGGCGCTGTTCCAGGAGCGCTGCGCGGCGTTGCTGGGGCGTCGGAGAGAGCGGCAGCTGTTCTATGTCGCGCGATGCTATCGCTACGAGCGGCCGCAGGCCGGGCGCTATCGCGAGTTCTTGCAACTGGGCTTCGAATGCCTCGGCCCCGATCCCGAGCGTGCCCTGGCGCGCAGCCAGACGCTTGCGACGGGCTTCCTCGATGCATTGGGCGTGCGCTACGACATCGACCGCTCGGCAAGGCGAGGGCTCAGCTACTACCTGGACGGACGGGGCTTCGAGATCCGCTGCGCCGAACTGGGCGCACAGCAACAGGTCGTCGGGGGCGGGGCGTATCGCGAAGGCGCGGGCTTCGGCATCGGCGCGGAGCGGCTGGCGCTGGCGATGACGAATCAAGGTCTACTGTAGCCGCGAGGGGCTGCGCGCCGGCTCGTGGCCGAGCGCGTGGCCCGATGAGGGCCCGGCGGGAGGGGGCATCAACGATACCGAGCGCGGGCGAACGGACCGCAAGACACGCGAATCAAACCGGCCCCTCATCGTCATCCCCCTTGTTCCGGATCACCAGCTCCGGATACCCGGTCCCGTCATCGCGTTCGCGCGCGAAGCTGTGCCCGGGCAGCAGCGCGAGCAGGATCTCGGCGGTCGTCCTGACCCGGCAGCCGCGCGCCACATGACCGCCGTACACGCGCCCGTCCGGGTCGGCCACCGACATGTGCAAGTGCGCGCCGTCGGGCGAAACCGAGCCGGCCAGACTCAGGATCTCGAGATCGCGGCGCAGTGTCGTGGGCGTTTCCGCGCCCGCGAACCGCAGTTCGGCGATGCTGAGACTCCCGATGCCCTGGAGCACGAACGCCGCGTGCAGCGCCTGCTCGCGCAGCGCGTGTTCGAGGGCGGCGCGCACGTCGTCGCCGGGCGCGAGGCGCAAAGGATGGATTCGCATGCTCGGTCACCTGTTCGTCAGCCATGACGTCAGTCATGAAGCGGAGGCCGATCGGGAAGGGATGCCGTCAGGAACGCGCGATCGACCGATGAGAGTCTGCCTGATTTTCGCTTTCCGGATGCGCGGACGCCGTCAGGCGCGACACAGGCGTGTGCAGAACGCCGCGCAATCGGCCACCATGTCGACCTCACGACACGACGAGACCCCCACGAGGATTCACCGCATGCCGCGCGCATCGATCGTCATCCGCACGCTGTTCGCCCTGTGCCTGCTCGGCGCGACGTTCAACCACGGCCTGACGATCGTCCGGCATGGCTGGCTGTGGGACTACGGCCTGGGCATCGACGTCCCGCTGTTCAGCCGCCTCTACTGGGATGCGCTGACCTTTCTCGATCCCCTGGCCGCCGTCCTGCTGTTCGCGCGGCCCCGCGCCGGGGTATGGCTGACGGTGTGGGTGATCGTGAGCGACGTGCTGCACAACACCGGCTACGTCGCCCGGCTCGGGCTATGGCTCGCGCCGTTCTATCTGGCCCAGGTGGCGTTTCTCGTCGCCGTGCTGGGCCTCGCGCACGTCGCCCTGCGCGGATCGAGCGCGCGACGCGAGACCGGCGCGCGCCGCGTGTGAGGGGCAGCGGCGTTGAAACCCGCGCATGAGCCGCGCGCGTTACGCGGTTGTCTTGCCGTGTCGCCGCCGCGCGGGATCGTCCTGATGGAGATGCACGGCATAGGTGTCCCAGGGCATGCGCATGGCCGTATCGGAGCGCCCCGACACCTGCGTCAGGATCCGGCCCACCTCGCCGCGGTGATAGGTCCCGTGCAGGACGACATGGGTCAGCATCTCTTCCCGGGTCATGCAGCCGTCGTCACCGTCGGTGAAGGTAAACGGAACGGCCTGCGACAAGCCAGCGGGCGTCACCCGGGACACGTGGTCGAGATACCAGCTGTCGAGCGCCGCCAGTTCCGAACGAAGCGCATCGAGGGTGGGCGTGTCGGGGGTGTTGTTCGCGGCGAAGCCGTGCGGCTCGCCCTGCAGATGGCCCGCGAAGATCTTGCCCACCACGAGGCAATGATTCATCGCGCGCAGCGTGATGCGGCGCTCGTCGGGAAACCGCGCGGCGTCCAGCTCCGCGATTCCGTTCAGCATTTCCTGATTCGCCCACGCCTGATAGCGAAGCATCCGTGACATCAATTCGCCTGCACTCATGGCATCTGTCTCCACGTCCTAATAAAATGTGAGCCCGGTGTACATAATCGACGAGGGAGGGCCGCATGTCCACTCGTGTTTCCGCGCGCGGCGCGGCGATGCGCAAAGCGCCACGGCAAGCCCGCTCCAGGGCGACCGTGGAGGCGATCATCATCGCGGGGGCTCGCATTCTCGATGCGCGGGGCTGGCCGGGTTTCACGACCAACGAGGTCGCGAGCGTGGCGGGCGTCAGCATCGGTTCGCTTTACCAATACTTTCCGAACAAGATCGCCCTGATCGATGCGATCCGCCAGCGGCATTTCGACGACGTCCTGGCGGTCTTGCGGCGCGCCGGCGAAAGCAGCCGCGGCCCGCGGCGCCGGGTCGAGGGCCTGGTGACGGACATGATCGCGATTCACGACGAGCATCCGGCGCTGCACCGCACGCTGCTCGACCTGCCCTGTTCGGAAGAGGCGCAATCCTCGGTCGACGCGTTTCACGAGGCCTACCTGCGCGGCTATGGCGCGGTGATGGCGGCGTATCAGGGTACGGCGGGCGCCAAGGTCGATGCGGTGCGGGTGCAGGTGTTGTCCTCGGCGGTCGAGGGGGTGATCCACAACGCGGCCCGGCGCGGCGTTCTCGCGCGGCCCAAGCTGAAACGCGAACTCGTCGGCCTGGTGTGCCGCTACCTGGAGCAGGCGAACTGAGCGGCGGCGCCCGGGTTCGACGCCACAGCGGTCCACCTACGCCCCCAGCGCCGCCCGGACCTCGGTGAGCGAGCGCAGCTGCCGCCCCTGCGCATCGACATTGCCGTCCGCGAGCCACGCCTCGAACGCCGCGCGCCGCGCCGGCCATTCGTGGTCGACGATCGCGTACCACGCGGTATCGCGGCTGCGCGACTTGTAGACGAGCGCCTGACGGAAGATCCCCTCGAAACTGAAGCCGAGCCGCACCGCGCTCTGGCGCGACGGTGCGTTGAGGCTGTCGCATTTCCACTCGTAGCGGCGATACCCGAGTGTCTCGAACGCATGGCGCATCAGCAGGTAATGCGCTTCCGTCGAGGCGCGCGTGCGCTGCAGCGGCGGCGCGAACGACACCGAGCCGACCTCGATCGCCCCGTTGGCCGGATCGATCCGCATCAGCGCCATCGTGCCGACCGCGCGCCCGCTGCGCGCGTCGCGCACGACGAAATGCAGCGGATCGTCGCCGGCCTGCACGCGGGCGGCGTAGGCGTGATAGCCGGCGGCGTCGGCGAACGGCCCGACCGTCATGTAGGTCCAGTCGCGGCCGTCCGGCGCGAGCGCGTAGGCGGCATACAGCTCGGCCGCGTGGCGGTCGGCGTCGAGCGGTTCGAGCGTGCAGTGGCGTCCGGCGAGCGTGACGCGGGTGGGGCGGGGGCGGGGCGTCCAGCCGTCGAGCGCGGGGCCGATCGGCTGCTTGTATTCGTTGGTGCGCATCGGTGATCCTGACAGCGGTGAACGAGAAACCGAATCACACGATACCGGGCTATTCAGCGCGCGAATAGAGCCAGCCGCCCCGGCCGGCCTGGAGCCACCCGCCCTCAGCCCTTGACCGTCACGAACACCGGGTTCGAGTAGAACCACAGGTCGCCGTAGTTGCGCAGGTTGATCGCGTTGAAGCGCTGCGCGTTGTCGGGGTTGTCGACGCGCGCGTCGGGCAGCGGATTGCCGTCCTGCGTCTCGCCCGGCACGTTGACGCCGAGGTTGGTGCCGCGCAGCCGGTAGTAGCGGTTCTTCGTCGCGACCACGTCGTAGCTGACGGTGCGGTAGCCGTCGCGGTCGGTTTGCCAGTCGGCCTTCGTGAAGGTGGCGATCACCTTCGTGCTGTCGTTGGTCGCCTTGTCGTAGCCGGGCGTGCCCGGCAGCGCGCGCGGCGCGACGTCGCCCGCGATCAGGTCGACGTGGTCGACCACCGGCTGCACGTTCGCGCTCGCGCTGCTGCCGACCGTGAATTCCATGTTGTTGCGCGACGGGCTCTTGAAGCGGAGCGTCAGGCGCACGGTGCGGCCGGGCGCGACCGTCAGCTCGCCGCCCATCTGCGCGCGGTTCGCGCCGTCGGCGGCCTGGAAGTCGAGCGCGTCGACGAGATCGCCGAACACCGCGAACACGCGTCCCGAGCGCAGGCCGTCGAGCAGCGCGCGCAGGCCGTTGCCGGTCATCCAGACATGGGTCTTCGCGTACTCGCCGGGGTAGTAGCCGCTGCTGTTGCGATTGTCCGGCGACACCTTGAAATGATGGTCGGAATCCGCGATGGTCCAGATCCGCCGGCCTTCGCCGAGCAGCGCGTCCCATACGCCGCCCACCTGCGCGACCACGTAGTCCGCGCCGCCGTAGGTGCGCGCCTTCAGGTTGGCCGGCACGTACGCGCTGTTGTAGCCGCCGCGGTCCGGCTCCATCTGGTTGCCGACCAGCCCCTCGATCGCGAACGCGATGTCCGGCGCGATGTCGTTGAAGGCGCGGAAGTCGGCCGCCTTGTACTTGTCGGCCGAGCGCGACGGGTGATTGAACAGCAGGTAGCTGGTGTCGGGATGATGCGCGTGCAACCAACGCAGCGCGGCGAGGGCGTCGTCGTGGGTGGTGTAGGCGCGTGCGTCGGCCGCGTCCCAGGCGGCGACGTCGGCCGGCGCGAACTGGCTGGCCGGCCGGTTCGTGAACAGGTACTCGAAGTGATTGAGCGCCTGCGCGTCGGGGGCGAGCGGCGCGCCCGAGAAGATGCCGACGTTGCCGTGGTCGTGGGTCGGGATGTCCCATTCGGCGGCCGAGTAGATCAGCTTGTCTGCATAGCGGCCGGCCGCCTGCAACTGCCTGATGCGCGGCAGCTGATCGTCGCGGATGCCTTGCGACATCGGTATGCCGGCGCTGTCCGGCAGCGTTGCGCCGGTGTGATCGCGATGCGACACGCGCAGATGGTCGGTCAGCGCGATCCAGTCGAGGTTCGATTTCGTCAGGCCCTGGTCGAGCACGGTGTCGAGCGGCGTCTGCGCGTCGTCGGACTGGGTCGTGTGGACATGCAGGTCGCCCGTGGTCCAGCGGCCGGCCACCGGGGTCGGCGTCGGCGTGCCGGGCCCGGGATCGGCCGGGCGGGTCGGCGGTGGCGTCGCTGCGGAGGGGGCGGGCGGGTCGTCGTCGCGGCAGGCGGTGAGCAGCAGGGCCGTGGCCAGGACGAGGCCGAGCGGGCGGCGAAGCGCGGGGCGGGGAATGAAACGAAGCGGGGCGGACATGAGGCGATCGACGGGAACGAAAGGTCCGCAGCCTACGCTTACAAAATGACAGCGATGTTATCGGTCCGTAAGCCGGGCCGCCCCGCTTCAGGCCAGCGCGTGATAGACGAGATACCCACCGGTCGGGATCAGCATCAGGTAGCAGAGCGCGGTGAAGCGCGCGGGGCTGATGCGATCGTTCAGCGCCTTGCCGGCCGCGATCCCGAACGGCACGACCACCGTCAGCACGAGCGCGGTGGTCCAGCTCGTGCCGTCGAGCAGGTGCAGGCTCATGTAGCCGAACAGCTTCACGTAGTTGCCGATGAAGAAGAACAGGATCGTGGTGCCCGCGAGCACGGCCTTGCCGAGGTTCTGCGGCAGCAGGTAGAACGAGATCGGCGGCCCGCCGGAGTGCGCGACGAAGGTGGTGAAGCCCGACAGCAGGCCGCAGATCGCGCCCACCTTGCGGTTCGGCGCGACGCGCGCGGCGGGCCCGCCGTGGCTCGCGCGCGCCTGGGCGCGCATCCTGGCGAACCAGTTCACGACGAAGCCGAGCGTCAGCAGGCCGACCAGCAATTGCAGGTAGCGGTCGTTCAGCAAGCGGAAGCACAGCATGCCGAGCCCGATGCCGAGGATCAGCGGCAGCACGAGGATCTTCAGGTTCTCCTTGTCCCAGGTGCTGGGCGGATACGCGCGGATCGCGAACAGATCCATGAAGCAGATGCTCGGCGCGAGGATCGCGGCCGCCTTGCCCGGGCTGATCGCGAGCGACAGCAGCGGCACGCCGATCAGCGAGAAGCCGCCGCCCAGGCTGCCCTTCGAGAAGGCGATCACGAAGATCGTCGGAAACGCGATCAGGTAGAACAGCGGATCGGCAACGGGCATCGGAAAGGTCATGGGGCGCGCGGCTCGGCGAAAGGGCGCGTGGCGGCGTGGCCCATGCGCGGTCAGTCGGAGCGATGCCGGGGCGGGGCCGCTGGTGGGGCGCGGCGGATTCGCCTCGGATCGCGGCGGGGAAATCACGACTCAGTGAGGATAGGCAATCACGCAGGCCGGATTAAATTACATTTTGATTGGAGAAATCCGCGTATCCGGCGGAAAAAGAATAAGCGAATCCCTGCGTTTTATTCGAATACCCGTTATCCGCGCGGGGGGATGCGCGGCCGTCGCGCGGCGCGGATGCATGCGCCGCCGGAACGTGCGGCGCCGGCAGGAGCGCGGGGGCGGGTAAAATCATGCCTTTGCCCGCATGCGCGACCCGCGCGCGGGCGCTTGACGACGATTCCCCGACCCATGAGCGATACCGATTTTCAAGGCGACGACGACGTGATTCACGAGAGCGGCCTGTGGCGCGACGACGGCTGGACCGCGCGCGTGATCAAGAACGAGGACGACGACGGCTGGGCGGTCGAGATGATCCGCGACGGCGAGGCGGAGCCCGCGCTGGTCGGCCCGTGGACCATGGGCCGCGACAAGAAGAACCCGAAGCCGCTCGATTCGGGGGCCTTCCGCACGCTCGTGAAGACGGCGTCGGAGGTGTTGCGGCGTCACGAGCAGCAGCGTCACGCGATGCTGCACAAGTCCTTGATCGTGTGGACGGACGGCGAGGAAGTGCAGGTCACGCTCGACATCGTGCCCGACGAAGACGATCCGCACGCGATGCTCGGCGCCAGCGCGGCGGACGGCACGTCGCTCGCGCGGGTGCGGGTGTCGGCGGGATACCGGCTCAGCCAGGAGAACGCGCTGAAATGGATTGCGGCGGAGTATGCGCGGCCGGATACGGATCGCTGATCGAAAAAACGGCAATCCGCATAGTGTGCTTCTAAAATATTGAATAATTCGATCGATTAATCCATCACGCTATTGATCTAGATTGAAAATTCAATGTAATGTGCCGTAATGAAATTGACGGCAAGGATTCCAACGTTATAGATTCGCTCTCTCATTAAAAAACAAAGAGAGGGCATGCATGAATATGACAACGTTTGCGCGCGCGGCGAGCCGCGGCGCGGCCGCGCTCGCGGTGCTGGGCGCGCTCAGCGCGCCGGCCGCGGCCGACACGGCGCCCGCGCGGGCGCCGCAGTCGCGCATGCCGCGCGCGCCGCAGAACCTGCCGTTGTCGCCGGAGCAGGCCGCCTACAACCTGCCGCTCAGCAAGCAGGACCGCGCGACGCTGCAACAGTCGACGCAGCCGCGCCAGTCGGGCCTGCGCAGCAAGCGCAGCGCGGCGGCCGACGACGGGTGCCGCGACATGAACGCGCTCGCGGGTTATCGCGGCGCGGCGCTGGCCGACTATGTCGTGAACCTGCCCGACTACGAATGCCATTACGGGCTGTTCTCGGTCGACAAGACGCTCGCGGCGAAGATCTTCAGCGGGGAGAACGTGCACGCCGTGGCGAGCCGCCTCGTGCAGGATCTGTACCGCTACGACGCGAGCAATCTCGCGCTCGTGAACCTGCTGATCTACCTGCGTTCGGCCTATTACCAATACGACGTGAGCGGCGTCGCCGACCAGGTGCCGGGGCTGGCGGTCGCGCTGCGGCCGTACATCCGCCAGAGCATCGAGGGCGAGGCGCTGTTCCGCGATAATCCGCGCGCGCCGAGCACGGCGAGCGAGCTGATGAAGCTGATCACGAACATGAAGGACGAGGTCTACTACGTGCCGCAGCTCAAGGCGCGCGTGGCCGCGTACACGGCGAGCCCGGCCAATCCGCAGGCGGCCGCGCCGTTGCAGCAGACGAGCGCGGCGGGCGGCTTCACCGGCCTGCTCACGGTGTTCTTCTACGCGCACCAGCGCGCCGATGCGCCGGCGGTGCTCGGCAGCGATGCGTCGCTGCCGGAGACGCTGAACCGCTTCGTCACCGCGAACCGTGCAAGCCTGCTGGGTACGCGGGCCGCGTACCAGCTCGCCGACGCGGCGCGCGAAACCTTCCGCTTCCTGCGCTATCCGGCGCAGCAGCCGCGCGTGAAGCCGATGATCCAGCAGTTGCTCGCATCGACCAGCATGACGGGCCCGGACAGCGACCTGTGGCTCGCGGCGGCCGAGTCCGTGCAGTACGGCGATCCGGAGCACTGCGCGGACTACGGCGTGTGCGACTACAAGGGCAAGCTGTCGGCCGCGGTGTTGACGCAGCGCTATGCCTGCGACGCGCACATCCGGGTCGTCGCGCAGCAGCTGACCACGCCGCAGATGCAGTCGGTGTGCGCGACGGTCGCGAAGCAGGAGGATTACTTCCATCGCATGCTGAAGACCAACCGGCAGCCGGTCGCCAACGATCGCAACGAGACCATCGAACTGGTGGTGTTCAGCGACTACGACAACTACCGCAAGTACGCGTCGGTGCTGTACGGCATCAGCACGGACAACGGCGGCATGTACCTGGAAGGCGATCCGGCCAAGCCGGGCAATCAGGCGCGCTTCATCGCGCACGAGGCGTCGTGGCTGCGTCCGGCGTTCAAGGTCTGGAACCTCGAGCATGAGTTCACGCACTATCTCGACGGCCGCTTCGACATGGCCGGCGATTTCGCGGTGAGCACCGCCCAGCCGACCGTCTGGTGGATCGAGGGCGTGGCCGAGTACCTGTCGCGCAAGAACGACAACGCGGAATCGATCGAGGCGGCGCGCAGCGGCCGCTATCGTTTCTCGGAGGTGGTCAAGACGCGCTATGCCTCGGCCGACTATGTCGCGCGCGCCTATCGCTGGGGCTACATGGCCACGCGCTTCATGTTCGAGCGGCATCGCTCCGAAGTCGACACGATCGTCGCGCGTTTCCGGCGCGGCGACTACGACGGCTACGCGACCTACCTCGCGGATCTCGCGCCGCGCTACGACCAGGAGTTCGCGGATTGGGCGCGCACCGCGACCACCGCGGGCGAGCCGCCGCAGCCCTGAGCCGCGTCCGCCGCCGCCTCGCGCCGAAATGGCGCGCCGCGGCAGAGGCGGACGTCTAGAAAGCGGGTGCGCGGGCAGGGAGGCGGGATGCTAAGCTCTGCCCTATTTTGACATTCAACGATGTAACGATAGGGAGACGTAGCCATGAACATCTCGCAGACCTGCCTGCTGATCGTCGCGCTGTTGCCGTTCGTCTGGACCATTTGCGCGAAGTCGCAGAAGGGCTACGACAACCGCGATCCGCGCGGCTATCTGGCCAGGCTCGAAGGCTGGCGCGCCCGGGCGGCCGCCGCGCACCAGAACTCCTGGGAAGCGCTCGCCCTGTTCACGGCGGCGCTCGTCGTCGCGTGGCACAACGGCGCGAATCCGCAGCGCGTCGACCTGCTCGCGATGGTGTTCGTCGCCACCCGCGTGCTGCACGGCCTGCTGTACCTGCTGAACTGGGCGCCCGTGCGTTCGCTCGTGTGGTTCGTCGGGATCGTCTGCATCGTCTGGCTGTTCGTCGCGGGCGCCTGACCGCACGCGGCGTCGCCGCGTCGTCCGGCGCGCGTCCGGCGCCGCTCAGCGCGGCGTCGTGCGCAGCGACGACGGCCCGCCCGTCAGCGCGATGCGCTCGCCGGTGTCGCGCAGCCTGCCGCCATTGACCGCATAGAGCGCGAGCTGGCGCTCGACGTTGAACTGCACGATCAGGTGCCGGCTGTCGGCGGTGAACACGATGCCTTGCGCGGCTTCGCCGCCCGGCAGTTCGGCGGTCTTGACCGCGCGGCCGTCGCGGATCGCGAACAGCAGCACCTTGCCGAGCGTGTGCCGGCCGGGGTTGTCCGGCGTCAGGTTCGAGCCGTCCATCGCCTGCACGCCGATCCACTTGCCGTCGGGCGAGATCGCCACGCCCTCGGGCAGCGACGGCACCGTGAGGTGCTGGACCGCACGGAACGGCGCATGCGACACGTCGATCAGCGTGATCGTGTCGGCGTCGCCCGCGAGCTTGCCGGTGTAGCCCGGCAGGCCCGCCAGGCCCACATTGCTGACCACCGCCCACTTGCCGTCGCTCGACACGTCGACCGTGTACGGCGCGACGCCCGCGCTCAGGCGCACGCCGCTGTCGGTGACGGTCGTGCCGTCGACGTCGAGCACGGCCACGCCCCCTTCGTCGCGCAGCGAGACGAGCGCGTGCCGGCCGTCGTGCGTGAAGCTGATGCCGGCGAGGCGCTTCGCGCCGATCTTGAGGCTGTCGAGCAGCCGCACCGAGCGGCCGTCGATGGCAAGCACCGACACCTTGCCGTCGAGATTCGCCGTGAGCGCGAGCCGCCCGGCGCGATCGATCGCGATGCCTTGCGGATGCGCGCCGAGATCGATGCGGGTGACGGCGGGCGGCGTCGCGTCGAGATCGACCACTTGCAGGAACGGATCGTAGAACAGCTGCTTGGCCGCCTGATCGTAGCGGGTCGGCGCGCCGACCAGCGCGACGCGCGCGTCCGGCGTGATCGCGACGGCCTGCGGCGGACCCTGGATGCCGTTTTCCACGTCGACCTGGGTTTTCACGCGCGGCGGGAATACGCTCGCATCGAGCAGCGTGAGCGTGTCGGCGGGCGGGTCGGGCAGGTAGGTGTCGCGCCCCGCGACGCGCTGATACTTGCCGTCGTTGCCGGAGACGATCCAGTCGGCGGCGTGCGCGCCGATGGACAGCGCCGCGAGCGTCAGGCCGGCGAGTGCGCGGAGCCGGAATGCGCGCGTGACGGATGCATGCATGGTGAAGCCTCCCTGTCGTTGGTCGAATCTGGGTCGCATGGGGCGAGGATCGAGCGGGCGGCCGCGCGCGTGGGGCTTTGCGGCGCGAGGCCGATCAGCACAGCCGGACGGCGAGGCCGAGCAGGATCTTAGCGCGTCCGTGCGCGACGCGGCTTGACGACCGGCATGGGTGCGTCAATCGAACCCGCGCCAGTCACGCGCGCGGCCGGCGCGCCGCCGTCCCGCGCAGCCGGATGCGCCTTGAGGACATCGAGCCACGCGCGCACCTTGTGCTTAGCGCGTCCGTGCGCGACGCGGCTTGACGACCGGCACGGGTGCGTCAATCGAACCCGCGAC
>NZ_JBXAPG010000010.1:129888-135152 GCF_058803765.1 Burkholderia sp. GW821-FHT14F03 | reverse complement strand
CGCGCGCACCTTGTGCTTAGCGCGTCCGTGCGCGACGCGGCTTGACGACCGGCACGGGTGCGTCAATCGAACCCGCGTCAGTCACGCGCGCGGCCGGCGCGCCGCCGTCCCGCACCGCCAGACGCGCCTTGAGGAAATCGAGCCACGCGCGCACCGGGCCGAAACGCCTGCTCGCCGCGGGCGTGCTGATCGAGTGCGCGGGCATCCTGATGCTCGCCGCACCGTGGTCCGCCGGGCACGACGGCGGGCTGGCGCTGGCCTACGCGGTGCTGGGCTTCCGCGGCAGCCGGTGTTCAAGCGCCGCGCAAAGCGTCGCGTTTCTCGACGTGCCGCCCGCGCGGCTCGGGCAGGCGGGCGCGCTGTGGAACATCAATCGCCAGCTCGGCTTCTGCCTGGGCGTCGCCGTGCTCGGCAGCACGCTCAATGCATGGCTGGCCGGAACGGGAACCGGATCCGACGATGGGGCGGCGGCCCTGCCGGTCTATCGCGCGTGCCTGCTCGTCGCGGCCGCGCTGACCCTGCTGCCGTTGCCGCTGATCGCGCGGCTGTCGAGCGCGCACACCGGGCGTCTGCTGCGCGGCGACGCGATCGTTGCTTGATGCCGACACGCTGAGAGGAAATGTTTCATGACGGAATCCAATCCGTTTTTCGATGAAGTGCGCGACGCGCACGTGGAGATCGAACGCTGGCTGTCCGGCGAAGCGCCGGCCGGGCATTTGCCGGCGCTGCGCGCGCGTTTCTCGCCCGCTTACTCGATGGTGACGCTGGCAGGGGCGCGCCTGGATTTCACCGCGCTGACGGCTTTTTTTGCACAGGCGCAGGGCGCCGTGATCGACGAACTGGAACTGATCGGGCAGGGCGACGGGCGCGCCGTGGTCGGTGATCGCGAGCACCAGGCCGATGCGGCCGGGCAGGCCACGCTGCCGCTCGACGGCGGTGTTCGCGCGCGACGGCGCAGGGCGTGTCGTGTGGCTGCGTCTGCATGAAACCGCCTGCGCGGCGGGCTGACGCGCAGGTGCGCGAGCGCGTATCGGCGCGGGCGGTCGAGGTGCTTCGGCCATGCGGCGCGGGCGAGCGGCCGGCATGCCCGACGACGTCGACGGACGGCCGATTTTTCCGGCGTTTGCGCCATGCATGATTAATCGGCGATTCGATTTGCGTGCCGCCGAGGTTTGACTACAATCGCCCTATCTCATCATAGCGGGCGTTGTGGTCGCAGCGCGGGACCGACTGCCAGCGCAGCACGTGAAGAATGACAAGAAGACGCCGCTGTTCCGTTGCCGACCCGTGCCCGCCGCGATCCTCCGGATACCTGGAGCGACGGTGCATATCGGCAGCCGGGCGGCGCGCGCGCGCGGGGGCGGTCTGGCTGATCGCCTGCGCGTTCGCGTGGCTCGGCCTGACCGCTGCCCGGCCCGCGTGGGCGGACGAGGCGCCGTCGCCCGCCCAGCCCTCGTTCGCGCTGTACTACGGCGCGCAGCCGCCGGTCGAATTGTTGTCCGCCTACGATGTCGCCGTGGTCGAACCGGACAGCGGCTTCGACCCGCGCGCGCATGTCCTTCCGCATACCACCTGGTTCGCGTACGCGAGCGTCGGCGAAGTGCAGCCGTCGCGCGCCTATTACGCGGATCTGCCCAAGTCGTGGCTGCTCGGCAGCAACGAGGCGTGGGCTTCGCGAGTGGTCGATCAGAGCCGGCCCGAGTGGCCCGCGTTCTTTGTCGAGCACGTGATCCGGCCGCTGTGGGACAAGGGCTATCGCGGCTTCTTCCTCGACACGCTCGACGCCTGGCAACTCGCCGCGCACACCGACGACGCGCGCGCCCGCCAGCAGGCCGGCCTCGTCGCGGTGATCCGCGCGATCCACGCGCGCTATCCCGAGGCCAAGCTGATCTTCAACCGCGGCTTCGAGATCCTGCCGGCGGTGCACGGGCTTGTCTACGCGGTGGCGTTCGAGTCGCTGTACCGCGGCTGGAATCAGGCGCGGCAGCGCTACACGGCGGTGCCGGAAGCCGATCGCGCCTGGCTGCTCGCGCAGGCGCGCACGATCCGCACGCAGTACAACGTGCCGGTGGTGTCGATCGACTATTGCCCGCCCGCCGACCGCACGTGCGCCAGCGACGCGATCACGCGGATTCACGCGGACGGCCTCGTGCCGTTCGTGACCGACGGCGCGCTCGCGACGATGGGCCGCGGCGCGAGCGCGCCGCTGCCGCGCCGGATCCTCGTGGTGCAGGACCCGCCCGCGCGCACTGACCTGAACGTGTCGCCCGGGGTGCGCTACCTGGCCATGCCGCTCGGTTATCTCGGCTACCTCGTCGATTACGCGGACGCGCGCGCGCCGCTGCCCGCCGGCCCGCTCGCGGACCGCTACGCGGGCATCGTGCTGTGGCTCGACAACGACGTGCCGCGCGGCCGCGCCTATCGCGAATGGCTCGGCGCGCAGATCGACGCGGGCGTTCCGATCGCGATGCTCGCGTCGTTCGGCACGCCGCTCGATGCGCCGTTCGCGCGCAAGCTCGATCTCGAGGTGGTCGACGGGATCCCGGCGGGCGCGCGGCTCGACGTCGCGTCCTATGACCCGGCGCTGATGGGCTTCGAGATGAAGCCGCGCGCCGATCCGCACGACTACACGGCGGTGCGGGTCGGCGCGCGCAGCCGGTCGCTGCTGCGCCTGCGCGCGGGCGGCGTCGAGATCGACGGCGCGGCGCTGACGCCGTGGGGCGGCTACGTGATGCGGCCGTTCGGCGTGTATCAGCTCGGCGGGATCAATCAGGCCCGCTGGGTCACGCAGCCGCTCGCGTTCCTGCGGGCCGCGCTGCGCCTGCCGGACGACATGCCGGTGCCCGACACCACGACCGGCAACGGCCGTCGGCTGCTGATGTCGCACATCGACGGCGACGGCTTCGCCTCGCGCGCGGAGTTCGCCCAGGCCGGCCTGCCCGAGAACCCCGCCGTGCCGCTGTATTCGGGCGACATGCTGTACCGGCTGCTGCGCGATTCGGGGATGCCGACCACGGCCTCGCTGATCGAGGGGGAGGTGTCCGACGACGGACCGTATCGCGCGTTCGCGCCGCACCTGCGCGCGCTGGGCGCGAAGATCTTCGCGCTGCCGAACGTCGAGGTCGCCACGCATACCTATACGCATCCGCTGCAATGGATGCGGGTGACGGGGCTCGGCGTCTCGGACGACAAGGATACGGTCACCGAGGGCGGCGGCGGCGCGCATGCGAGTGGGCTGTCGATCGATATCCCGGGTTACCGCTTCAACTACGAACGCGAAGTCGGCGGCTCGATCGACTACCTGAACCGCACCGTCGCGCCGGCCGCGAAGCCGGTGCGGATGGTGCTGTGGAGCGGCGATTGCCAGGTGCCGTCGCCGGTGCTGAAGGCGGCCTACCGGGCGGGCGTGCTGAACATGAACGGCGGCGACACGCTGATCACGAAGAGCTACCCGAGCTGGACCGCGATCGCGCCGCTCGGCGTGATGAAGGACGGCTATTACCAGGTGTTCGCGCCGAACCAGAACGAGGAGTTGTACACCGACCTGTGGCATGGCCCGTTCTACGGCTTCACGCGCGTGCTCGAAACCTTCGAGATGACCGACCGGCCGTTGCGCTTCAAGCCGATGGACATCTACTACCACATGTTCTCGGGCACCAAGCTCGCGTCGATGAAGGCGCTCGAACTGATTTTCAAGGCCGTGCTCGCGCAGCCGGTGATGCCGCTGTTCGCGTCGGACTATGCGCGCAAGGTGCTCGATTCGCTCGACATGAGCGTGGCGCGCGACGGCGACGCCTGGGTGGTGCGCGGCGGCGGCGCGCTGCGCACGGTGCGCCTGCCGGCGGGCAAGGCGCCCGACCTGCGCGGCGCGACCGGGGTGGCCGGCTACGCGCCGGGGCCGGGCGGCACCTACGTGCACCTGACGGGCGCCGCCGCGCGCTTCACGGTGGTCGACGCCGCGCGCGCGCCGCACGTGCCGTACCTCGCCGATGCGAACGGCGAGCTCGAACACTTCGAACGCAGCGCGCGCGGCTTCTCGTTCGACCTGCGCTCGACCGTCGCGCCGCGCTTTCGCGTCGCCGACGCCGGCGTATGCCGCGTGAGCCAGCGTCCGCTTTCCTCCACTGCCTACCGCCTGCATGTCGACGTCGTCTGCGACCGCTGAACGCCAGCGCTTCTTCACGCTGCCCGCGATCCTCGCGCTCGGCGCGCTGCTGGGCGTGCTGCTCGGTTTCGCCTATCCGCGCGGCGCGCTGGAGGCGCGGCTGCTCGCGGCCGGCCGCGTCGACGGCCTGACGGTCGCGTATCTGGAGGCCTGGCTGCGCATCGATCCGGGCAATCCGGACGTCCAGGCCGCGCTGACCCGCGCCTATCTGAGCGGGGAGCGGCTCGCGGACGCGGAGCGCATGCTGGAGCGACTGAAGATCTCGACCGATCCGGCGGCGCGGCGGCGCGCGCTGGTGATCCGGCTCGCGCTCGCGCAGCGCCGGCTGTATACGCTCGCGCCGCGCGATCCCGCGCGCGCCGCGCCGCTGCGCGAACTCGATGCGCTGCTGCGCGAGGCCGATCGAGTCGAATGGGACGTCGACGCGCTCAAATCGCTGGCGGGGCAGGCGCGCGGCCTGGGCGACGATGCGCTCGCGGCGCGCTTCTATGCGCGGCTCGTGACGGATGATCCCGCACATGCGTTGGCGTGGCTCGCCGAATTGGCGGCCACGCGGCTGGGCGGGGGCGAGTATCGCGGGGCCGCCGATGCGTGGTTCGCGCTGGAGGCGCGCGCGACGACGCGCGCGGCGCGGCGCGAGGCGTTCATCGCCGGGTTGAAGGCGTTGCAGGCGGGCAATGAGCTGCCGGGCGCGATGGCGGCGGCGCAGGCGCATGCGGGCGATCTGGCGGACGACCCGGATACGTTGCGGTTCCTGTCGAATCTGGCGATGGCGGCGGGGCGGCCCGATCTGGCCGCGCAGTACGTGAAGCGCCTGATGCAGGTGCTGGGCGATGCGGGCAGGCAGGGGCGGACGCGGCTTGCCGCGTATGCGGCGGGCGGGCCGGGCGCGGTGGCGCCACATGACGGCCGGGTCGCGGCGCAGCGCACGGCGCGGAGCGTGTGGCTGCGGGCCGCGTGGTATCGCGGCGGCGGGCAGCCGGCGCGGGGGCGGGCGTGGCGGATCGCGGGGGCGGAGGGGGTGTCGATCGTGAGGATCGCGGCGACGACGGCCGCGCCGGGCGCGGGTGGCGCAGGTGCGTCGACGGGGATCAACGCG
>NZ_JBXAPG010000010.1:0-129789 GCF_058803765.1 Burkholderia sp. GW821-FHT14F03 | reverse complement strand
GGGCAACGCGGGCAACGCGGGCAACGCGGGCAACGCGGGCAACGCGGGCAACGCGGGCAACGCGGGCAACGCGGGCAACGCGGGCAATGCGGGCAATGCGGGCAACGTGGGCAACGCGGGCAACGCGGGCAACGTGGGCAACGCGGGCAACGCAACCAACGCAACCAACGCAACCAACGCCAAACAAAAAGCTCAGACCGGCGACTACGAACTCGCCTACCGCGTATTCCTCGCGAACGGCGACGTCGCGGGCGCGGAGCGCATCGCGCAGACCGCGCTCGAACGCGATCCGCAGGCGCTCCCGTGGCGCGAGCGGCTCGCGCAGGTCGCCGAGTGGAACCACCATCCGGACGTGGCGCTGCGCAACTATCTCGCGCTGGCGCAGGCCCGGGGCGGCGCGAACGATTGGCGGCAGGTCGCCCGGCTCGCGCCCGGCCTGGACGATCAGGCCGCGCTGCTCGCGGTGACGCTCTACGAAGCGGGCCAGCACCCGGGCGACCTCAAGCGCATCGACGACGTGGTCAACGCCTACGAGCGCAACGCCGACCCCGACGCCGCGCTGGGCTTCCTGCGCGCGCGCTTCGACGGCCCGCTCGGCCGCGCGGCGCGCGAGCGCTACGCGCAGGTCGCGGAGCGCAAGGGCGACGACGATCTCGCGCTGCGCGCGTGGCGCGATCTCGAACGCGCATACGGCCCGAACGCCGGCTATGCGCTGCACATCGCGACCTTGCTGTATGCGCGCACGCAGTTCGATGAAGCGCTTGCCGCGCTGCGCGACGCGAAGGGCGCCGCGACGCCGGGCGATACCGATTTCTGGCGTTTCTACGCGATGCTGGGCGCGTCGGGGCAACGCGAGCGCGATGCGGGCGCGGGCTATCGCGCGCTGCTCGCGGGCGGCCACGCCGGGACCGACGACGTCGAATCGATGATCAGCTTCAGCGAGCGTTCGCCGCTCGATGCCGGCCGGGTGGCGGAGTACGGCTATCGGCACGGCGGCACGGTGCGGATGCTGACGCAGGCGCTGTACTACTACGCGCGCGCGCATGCCTGGGCGCGCAGCGCCGCGCTGCTCGCCTCGTTGAGCGACGCACGGCGCGCCGAGGCCGAGCAATCGGCGACCTTCCTGCTGGCGCGCGCGCAATACGAGCGCGAGCGCGGCCGGCCGGCGGCCTACGGGCGCGATCTCGAACGCGCGCTGGCGCTCGCGCCCGACAGCGCGGAGGCCCAGACGAGCTGGCTGTGGTACCTGGTCGAGCACGGCAGCGACGCGCAGTTGCAGACGGAACTGCGACGCCGCGCGCGCGATGCTCAGACCGATTCGACGCTGTGGCCGCCCACCGTGGCGGCATGGCTGCGGCTCGGCGACGGTCGCGCGGCGCTGCACTACCTGCGCCGGCAGGGCGAGGACGGTGCGCGCGGCCCGCTGTGGCGGCTCGTCTTCGCGGATGCGCTCGAACAGGACGGCCGCGCGGACGACGCGTGGCGTATCCGTCGCCAGGTGTGGCTCGCTCTGGCGGCGCGCCGTCGCCCGCCGGACGCCGCGCCGCTGCCGGCGGCCGAGGCGGACGAACTGCGCGGCCGCCGGGTGGCGCTCGCGACGCTGTTCGACAACGGCGATCGCGCGCGCGCGGTATTGATCGACATGCTGCGCGCGGATCGTCCCGACGACGACGGCGCGCCGTCGACGCCGCCCGCGTCCGACGCTCTCGCGCTGCTGCCGCCCGAACGCCGGCAGGCGATCCGCGAGGAGCGCCAACTGTACTCGGCGATCGCGCGCGAGGCGGCGGTGACCTGGGCGCAGGCGCAGGGCGAGCCCGACCTCGAACGCGCATGGCTCACGCGGCTCTACGTCGTGCGCAGCGCGCGGCCGATCTACGCGGAGGCGCAGCAGGCGGTCGATGCGGGCGACACCGTCACGCTGACGCGCCTGCTCGATACGCTGCCCGACCAGATCCCGCGCCAGAACCGCATCGACGCGCAAGTGCTGACCGGGCGGCTGACCGATGCGCAATCGACGGCGTACGACGCGCTGGTGCGGACGCCGCTCGACGATTCGTTGCACGCGCAAGCACGCGAGCGACTGTTGTCGAATGCGCAGTCGGTCGACGTGGCGGTGCGCTACAGCGACCAGGGGCCGCTGCGCTTCAACGAGGAGACGGTCACGGCCGGCGTGCGCCTCACGCCGTCGCAAAGCCTGCAGCTGCGCTACCGCGAGCGCGACCAGACCGCCGATGCGAGCGCGCTGCCGGGCGTGCCGCGCCATGAGCGGCTGCTCGATGCGATCTATCGCCATCAGGGCATGGACGGCGACCAGCAACTGACGGTCGGCCGTCGCGATGCGCTGCGCGACTTCACGACGGCGCGCCTCGACGGCCGGCAGTCGCTCGGCGGCGGCTTGACGCTGCGCTACGCGGCCGGCTACAACCAGCCCGCGACCGAAACCGCGCAGCTGACGGTCGGCGGCGTGAAGGATCTCGCGTCGCTGGGCCTCGACTACCCGTTCGATCCGCACTGGTTCGGCAGCGGCCGCTACGAATACGCGCGGTTCCGCGGCCAGGACCGCTCGGTGCTCGGCGACGGGCATCTGATCGAGCTGAGCGCGGGCTACAAGATCAAGTCCGACTATCCGGACTACACGATTCGCGCGGTGTTCTCGCACGGCCAGTACCGCAGCGCGAACGGCGCGCCGGGCGCGCGCCTCGCCGTGCTGCTGCCGCCCGGCACGCCGTTGACGGCGGCCGCGTTCATGCCGCAGACCTTCACGCAGGGCGCGCTGCTGTTCTCGTTCGGCGACGACCTGCCGGACGGCTATTCGAAAGGCTGGCGGCCGATGTTCTCGGGCGGCCCGCTGCGGGATTCGCGCGCGGGCTGGTCCGGGCAGGTGCAGGTCGGCCTCGTCGGCAGCCTGTTCGGCGGCGATCAGGTGTTGCTGTACGGCCTGTACCAGGGGGCGTCGTCGAACCATTCGACGTCGGTGAAGGAACTGGGCGCGCGTTACCGCCTGTTGTATTGACGATTGATTCGAGGAGATGTCGATGAGCTTACCTAACCTCTCGATGCACGCCGCCGCGCCCGGCCGCCGCGCGACGCGCGCCGGCGTGGCGTGGCTGACGGCGGCCCTGCTGGGCGGCTGCGCGGTGGTCGACCAGAGCGCGCCGCCGCCCGTCGCGAAGGGCGACGCGTGGACCGTGCTGCCGATCGCCAACCACACGGAGACGCCGCAGGCGGGCCAGCGCGCGGCCGCGATCGCGCAGGGCCTGCTGCGCGCATACGGCTACGCGAACCTCACGCCGTATGCGGGCGGCGGCGACGACGAAACCCTGTTCGACCCGGCCAAGCCCGACGCGCAGCAGAACGCGCTCAACTGGGCCCGCCAGCAGAACATCCGTTATGCGCTGGGCGGCGCGGTCACCGAGTGGCGCTACAAGGTCGGCGTCGACGGCGAGCCAGCCGTCGGCTTGAGCTTCGACGTGATCGACGTGGCGTCGGGCAAGATCGTGTGGACCGGCACGGGCAGCCGCACCGGCTGGAGCCGCGACGCGCTGTCGGGGGTCGCGCAGAAGCTGGAGCGGGACCTGCTCGCGCCGCTCGCGCGCGCGCAGTGACGGCCGCCTTCGTCATCAACCCTGGAGCGGGCGCACGATCGCGATGAATACGCAGGCATCGGACAACCCCCGCGGCGCGGCGCGCCGGCCGCGCACCGCGCGCGCGACGGGCGCGACCGGCTGGTGGAGCGGAATCATCGCGCCGCCCGCCGGATCGGCGCGCCATCGCGCGGTGGCCGCGCTCGAAACCGTCGGGCTCACGCTCGTCGCGATCGCGGCGTGCCGGGCGCTGTCGCACGACGATCCGCTGCTGGTCGGCAGCGGCTTCGGCTGGATCTGGCTCGTGCCGGTGCTCGTCGCGCTGCGCTACGGTTCGGCGGCCGGCGTGCTGTCGGGCCTGCTGCTGCTCGTCGCGTGGCACGTGCTGTACGCGGCCGCGCCGCCCGCGGTCGGCGCGCTGAACGCGCTGGGTCCGCTCGCGCCGACGCGGCGCTTCCCGCTCGGGTTTTTCTTCGGCGGCTTCTTCCTGACGCTGCTGGCCGGCCAGTTCGGCGACATCTGGCTGAACCGCCTGCGCCAGAGCCGGATCGCCAACGATTATCTGGCCGAGCGCCTCGCGATCCTGACGCGCGAGCAGTTCATGCTGCGGCTCTCGCATGAACGGCTGGAACAGGATCTGCTGAGCCGGCCCGCGACGCTGCGCGATGCGCTCGCGCGGCTGCGCACGCTGGTGCTCGCGCAGGAGCCGCACGAGGCGGAGCAGGGCGAGGTCACGCTGCGCGGCGCGCAGGCGTTTCTCGACGCGGCCGCGCAGGCGACCCAGCTGGAGGTCGCGAGCGTGCACGCCTGGCGCGCCGGTGCGCCGGCGGGCGAAGCCGCCGCGTCGATCGGCCGGCCCGCGCCGCTCGATCCGCGCGACCCGCTGCTGCGCGAGGCGCTGGAGGCGCGCACGCTCATCCACGTCGCCGGCGCGGCCGAGCAGGTCGCGGCGGCGAGCCGCTATCTCGCGTGCGTGCCGCTCGTCGACGCGCAGGGCGAGATGGCGGGCGTGGTCGCGATCGAACGGATGCCGTTCCTCGCGCTGACGCGCGACAACCTGCAATTCCTGCTCGTGCTGTGTTATTTCTACGCGGACGGCGTCCGCCACGCGACGGTCACGCGCGACATGCTCGCGGCGTTCCCGGCCTGTCCGCACGGCTTCGCGCTCGACTACGCGCGGCTCGTGCATCTGCGGCGCGCGACCCACGTCGAATCGTCGATCGTCGCGCTGGTGTTCGACAACGATGCGCGCAGCGCCGCGTGGTACGAACACGTGCTGCGCACGCGGCGCTCGCTCGATGCGCAATGGTCGCTCGACGGCCACGGCCGGCGCGCGATCCTGACGCTGATGCCGTTGTCGAGCGGCGGCGCGGTCGAAGGCTATCTGCTGCGCATCGAGAACAGCTTGCGGGCGCAATTCGGCGTCACCTTCGAAACCGCGCACGTCGCGGTGTACTCGATGCGCGTGCCGGTCGACGAGCCGATCACCGCGCTGCGCGATCTGCTGGAGCGAAGCGGTGTCGGCGCCTGACGCGCTGCGGCCGGCCGGCGAGGCCGGCGCGCCCGCGCGAGGCACGGGCGCCGCATGGCTGCCCGGGCTCGCGGGCGTGGCGTTGCAGGTGGCCGGCTTCGCGCTCGCGGCGCGCGGCATCGCCGATCCGTCCGTGCAGGCGCTGGGCGGACTGCCCGCGCCCGCGATGCTGGGCGCGGCGGCGGCGCGCGCGAACACGGGCGCGCTGCTCGTGTGCGTGGCGGTCGAGGCGCTCGGCTCGGCGCTCGTGGCGCTCGGCTGCGCGAGGTGGCTGTCCGCGCGCGCGCGGCCGGTGGGGCGCGGCGGGCTCGCCTTGCTGTGGGGCCTGAATTTCGCGCTGCCGATCGGCGGCCTGGCCTGCACGCTCGGCGCGCGCGCGCTGGCCGCGCTGCTCCCGGATAACAGCGCGCACCTGCCTGTGGTGCGCGTCGACGAACCGGCCTTCACCGAATACCTGCTCGGCGCGGTGTCGTACGGGCGCGGCGCGCGCCTCAAGGCCGAACTGCGCAACGCCGAGGCGAGCACCGATTTCCGCATGACCGCGCTGCTCGCGATGCAGGCGCTGCCGGCGCGGACCGTGTCGCCGGTTTTGCAGGAGATGCTTGCCGATCCGCTCGACGACATCCGGCTGCTCGCCTATGGCAGCCTGGAGAACAAGGAGAAGGCGCTGACCCAGAAGATTCTCGCCGAGCGCGCGAAGCGCGCCGCCGCGCGGGCGCTGCCGGCGAGCGAGCGCGCGCGCATCGACAAGGCGCTCGCCGAGCTGTACAGCGAACTGATCTACCAGCAGCTGGTGACGGGCGACGTGCATGAGCACGCGATCGGGCAGGCGGACCACTTCGCGATCTCGGCGCTGACGCTGACGCCGCACGACGCCGCGTTGTGGCGGCTGCGCGGCCGGCTCGCGCTCGCGCGCCGCGACCTCGCCGCCGCGGATCAGATGCTGGGGAACGCGATCGCCTGCGGTTTTCCGCGCGACCGGCTGGTGCCGTACCTGGCCGAGTCGGCCTACTGGCGGCGCGATTTCAGCGGCGTGCGCCGCCTGCTCGGCGAACTCGACCGGCGCACCATCACGCCGGTGCTGCAGGCGACGCTCGACTGCTGGGCAACGCCCGCGCCGCCCGATTCCCACGCCAACCGCTCATGAGGGCCGTCATGCCGAATGCCGTCTCGTCCGGACTGCCGCGCGCCGCGTCGGCGGATGTCCTGTTGCTGCTGGAAGGGACGTTCCCGTATGTCAGCGGCGGCGTGTCGAGCTGGGTGAACCAGATCATCCGCGCGTTTCCCGAGCTGCGCTTCGCGCTGTGCTTCCTCGGCAGCCGCGAGCAGGACTATGCAGGCATGCAGTACGCCTTGCCGGACAACGTCGTCCATCTGGAAACGCACTACCTCTACGACTTCGCGCCGCCGCCGCTCGTCAAGCCGATGCGCGGCGATCCCGGCGCGTTCGCGCGCTCGGCGCAACTGCACGACAGCCTGCGCAACCCCGCGATGCGCGACCTGAGCGCGCGCATGCTCAAGGACATGCTGACTGACCTGCGCCCGGGCGGCGCGCTCGGCGAGGACGCGTTCCTTCATTCGAAGGAGGCATGGCAGTACCTGACCGACCAGTACCGCCGGTTCTGCACCGATCCGTCATTCGTCGATTACTTCTGGACCGTGCGCATCATGCACAAGCCCCTGTGGCAGCTTGCGCGGATCGTCGAGCAGCTGCCCGCCGTGCGCGTGCTGCATACCGCGTCGACCGGCTACGCGGGCTTCCTGGGCGCGCTCGCGCATTACCGGCAGGGGCGGCCGCTGCTCGTGTCCGAGCACGGGATCTACACGAAGGAACGCAAGATCGACCTGTTCCAGAGCGAATGGATTCGCGACAACCGCAGCCTGTTCGAGCGCGACGTCTCGCAGGTCGCGTACTTCCGCGACCTGTGGGTGCGCTTCTTCCAGTCGCTCGGACGCGTGTGCTACGACGCGGCGCAGGACATCGTCGCGCTCTACGAAGGCAACCGGCGGCGCCAGATCGCCGACGGCGCGCCGGCCGCGCGCACCGCGACGATCCCGAACGGCGTGAACCTGCCGCGCCTCGCGCCGCTGCGCGCGCAACGCGCGGCGACGGTGCCCAGGACGCTGTGCCTGATCGGACGCGTGGTGCCGATCAAGGACATCAAGACCTTCATCCGCGCGATGCTGACCGTGCTGCGCCGCATGCCCGACGCCGAGGCCTGGATCGCCGGACCGGAGGACGAGGATCTCGCGTATGCGCAGGAGTGCCGCGCGCTCGTTGAAAGCCTCGGGCTGAAGGACAAGGTGCGCTTCCTCGGCTTCCAGAAGATCGACGAACTGCTGCCGAAATGCGGGCTGCTGGTGCTGAGTTCGATTTCCGAGGCGTTGCCGCTCGTCGTGCTCGAAGGCTTCGCGGCCGGCGTGCCGTCGGTGACGACCGACGTCGGCTCGTGCCGGCAGCTGATCGAAGGCGCGCCGGGCGAGGACGCGGCGCTCGGCGCGGCCGGGCGCGTCGTGCAGATCGCCGATCCGCGCGCGCTGGCCGAAGCCGCGCTCGACCTGTTCGACGACGCGCACTGGCGCGCCGCGCAGCGCGCCGGCATCGCGCGGGTCGAACGCTATTACACGCAGGAGCGGATGGTGGGGTCCTACCGGACGCTCTATCAGCGCCTGGCTGCCGCCGACGACGCGACCGGGGCCGACGCGACCCGCGCCGCGTCCGCGCACGGCTGATCGCACGGGAGCCGCCGGGATGGCCGGAATCGGATTCGAACTGCGCAAGATGCTCCGTCGCAATACGCTGACGGGGCTGATGCAGGCCTATGCGTATGCGGGATTGATCGGCGCGGGGCCGTGGGTGCTGTCGATCGTCGGGATCCTGCTGATCGGCGTGCTGAGCCTGCCGTTCGTGCTGCCGACCGGGCTCATCACGCAGTTCCAGGTCTCGGTGACCTACCTGATCGCGGTGTCGCTCGTGCTGACCGGGCCACTGCAACTCGCCTACACGCGCTTCACGTCGGACCGCCTGTTCGAGGAGCGGCGCGATCCCATCCTGTCGAATTTCCACGGCGTGATGGCGGTGGTCACGCTCGGTTCGGTCGCGCTCGGCGTGCTCGCGTCGCTGACCCTGTTCCGCGCGCAGACGCCCGGCTACCGGATGCTGATGCTCGCGGGCTTCGTCGTGACGGGCAACATCTGGATCGCGACGATCTTCCTGTCCGGGATGAAGCGCTATCTGTCGATCATCGTCGTGTTCCTGATCGGCTACACGGCCACCACGGTCAGCGCGCTTGCGCTCAACCGGTACGGCCTGAACGGCCTGCTCGCGGGGTTCGTGTTCGGCCAGACGCTGCTGCTTTGCGGCCTGCTCGCGCTGATCTACCGCGACTATCGCAGCGAACGTTTCATCTCGTTCGAGATGTTCTCGAAGCGCTACCGCTATCCGTCGTTGATGCTGATCGGCCTGTTGTACAACCTCGGCATCTGGATCGACAAGTTCATGTTCTGGTATGCGCCGGGCACCGGGCAGCCGGTGATCGGGCCGCTGCGCGCGTCGCTGATCTACGACATCCCCGTGTTCCTCGCGTATCTGGCGATCCTGCCCGGCATGGCGGTGTTCCTGCTGCGCATCGAGACCGATTTCGTCGAGTACTACGATGCGTTCTACGATGCGGTGCGCGAGGGCGCGTCGTTGCAGCATATCGAGCGCATGCAGCGCGCGATGGTTGAATCGCTGCGCACGGGGGTGTGGGAAATCATCAAGGTGCAGTCGATGGCGGCGCTGTTGCTGTTCGCGGCGAGCCCGGTGCTGCTGCGCTGGCTCGGGATTCCGTCGCTGTACCTGCCGCTGCTCTACATCGACGTGATCGCGGCCAGCATGCAGGTCGTGTTCATGGGCGCGATCAACGTGTTTTTCTACCTCGACAAGCGCGGGATCGTGCTCGGGCTGGTCGGGGCGTTCGTGGCGATGAACGCGGGCTTCACCGCGCTCACGCTCGGCGCGAACCCGGCCACCTACGGCTACGGCTTCGCGGGGGCGCTGCTCGTCGCGATGCTCGCGAGCCTGTACCTGCTCGACCGCAAGCTCGACGCGCTCGAATACGAGACCTTCATGCTGCAATGAGCGGCGCGCTCAGCGCGCGCCGCCCTTGCGCTCGCGCTTGATCGCGTACATCGCCTTGTCCGCGCGGTCGATCAGGCCGGTCATGTCGGTGCCGTCGTCGGGCAGCACCGCGATGCCGACGCTCACGCCCAGGTCGAGCCGCTGCCCCTCGAATTCGAACGGCTGGGCGACCCGCTCGGTCATCCGCTCGCTTTGCTGCTCCGCGTCGGCGCGCCCATGGATGCCGGGCAGGATCACGCCGAACTCGTCGCCGCCGAGCCGCGCGACGGTGTCGGAGCGGCGCGCGGAGCCGCTGATCCGCATCGCGGCCTCGCGGATCGCGGCGTCGCCGACGCGGTGCCCGTAGCGGTCGTTGATCGGCTTCAGGCCGTCGAGGTCGAGATTCAGGATGCCGAGCACAGCCGACGAACGCGTCGCGAGCTGGATCGACTGGCGCAGCCGGTCGTAGAACAGGGCGCGGTTCGGCAGGCCGGTCAGCGCATCGTGGGTGGCTTGCAGGTAAAGCTCGTTGGTTTCGTTGCGGGCCGCGTGGTACATCGCGGCGGCGATCAGCTCGGAGATCAGTTCGAGCACCTGGATGTCGTCCTCGGTGAAGGCGTTGACTTCGGGCGACATGACTTTCAGGACGCCGACGGTGGTGTCGAGGTGCCGGAGCGGCGTGACGATCATCGAGCGCAGGCCGACGCGGCGGCAGGCTTCGCGATCGACGCGATCGTCGAGTTCGGAATCGTCGCAGCGCATGATGCGGCCGCTCTGCACGCACAGCCCGGACAGGCTGCCGACCCGCTTCAGGCGCAGGCCGAGCAGGTGGCCGGCGATGCCGGAGGCGGCGCGGTAGACCATTTCGTCATGCTCGGCGAGTTCGACGACCGCGCCGTGCGCGTGGGTCAGGTGCTGGCCGCGTTCGGCGACGAAGGCCATCACGCCGCCGAGGTCGAGCCCGAGCTTCGCGATCTCGGTCTGGGCGCGGACGATTTCGAGGAGCGTTGCGTTGCCGGGCGAAGCCGGCGGGGTGGTGGTCGGCACGATCGTTTCCTGCGGCGAGGACGCGGGGACGTGGCGCGACGGTCCGGCGCGTCGGGGTCAAAAAGGGTGCGGCTTGAGTGAACCGGCGGCCCCCCGGCCGACGGTGCGGTAGGTGTGAGAATAATGGAAAACGACTGGGTTGGGAGCGGTCGGGGGCGGGGCGGAGTGGGGGGATATTACGAATCTGTGCTGGATGGAAATGCTTGTGACGGATAGTTGGCAGAGAAGTGAGAGTCTGACAAATTGATTGTCTATCGCGCGCGGCTGCATGTCTGATTCGAACCACGAAAAGAGGAGTTCGCATGTCTTGGCACCATGGAGACTATCTGGCGCTCGCGCAAGGTGTCGTCCCTGCACTTGCTATTCCTGGTGCATTCGGTGTGGTTTTCTTACAGGAATGCGTTCACCGTGAATCCAACCAAGGCGTCGGGCCGGAGGCAGCCACTTCCCGCCATTCGACTTAACTTCGCCTAAGATTGAGAATCGGGCGCAGGCTCCATCACGCGGAATCATCGCCGCCGCGAAACGTCTTGAAGACAGGCGCATCTTGCCCTGCCGACATGCCAGTCGAACATCGCCGACCCGCAACCCGTACTCAAACACCGAGATGCGTCCACCATGAACGGCTTACCCTCTCGCGGCGCGCGGGCGACACCGAAGCCGGTACGAAAGAGGCTGATTGCGTTTTATGTGCTCGCTTTCGCGGCGGCTGGCGGGTGGATGGGCTACGGCGTTCTGGATGGGTGGCACTGGCAGGATGTCGAGCAAAACTGGGAATCAACCGGCGGGACCATAGAAGCCGCATACGTTCACGAGATCCTGAGCCACCGCCGTATCCGTTGGGAGACCGGCTGGATCTACTCGTATTCAGTGAACGGGCGGAAATACGATGCTGAAAGCAACGCACTGAATCGTGCCTACTCTGCCCATTTGTTTATATCCGAGCGGCAAGCCGAACATGACAAAGAGACACGGCCCATTGGGAGTCGTGTGCCCGTCCACTATGACCCGGCTGCACCACAGCGTTCCGTGCTGGACCCCGCGACCGATAGTCCTCTCGATTGGTTCGCCCTGGGCCTGTCGGGAATTTCCATCTGCGCCGCGATCCTGAGCGCGGCCATGCTCGTGAAGACAATCAAAAAACCTAAGCCCGACGCCTGAGTTGCGCGCCGAAAGAGGGCGTCCAGGGTCGATGGAAACTTCCAGGAAACAAAAAAATGCCCTCATCCCACGCGTCGCCGCGCGAAGACGAGGGCCAAGGTAGAGCCGTCAATTCCGTGAATTCCTTGAATTCCCTCTAACCGCCGCTCAGGCGACTTCCGCTTCCTCTTCCTGCTTCACCACCACCGGCGCGGCATCCTGCGCATCCTGCCGGATCAGATAATCGAACGCGCCCAGCGAAGCCTTCGCGCCTTCACCGACGGCGATCACGATCTGCTTGTACGGCACGGTCGTCACGTCGCCTGCCGCGAACACGCCAGGCACCGACGTCGCGCCGCGCGCATCGACCACGATCTCGCCGTGCTTCGACAGTTCGACCGAGCCCTTCAGCCATTCGGTATTCGGCACGAGGCCGATCTGCACGAACACGCCTTCGAGATCGACGCGCTTGATCTCGCCGCTGCGCAGATCCTCATAAACGAGCCCATTGAGCTTCGCGCCGTCGCCCGTCAGTTCGACGGTCTTGGCCTGCGTGACGACGGTCACGTTCGGCAGGCTGCGCAGCTTCCGCTGCAGCACCTCATCCGCGCGCAGCTGCGCGCCGTATTCGATCAGCGTCACCTCGCGCACGAGCCCGGCGAGATCGATCGCCGCCTCGACGCCCGAGTTGCCGCCGCCCACCACCGCGACGCGCTTGCCCTTGAACAGCGGACCATCGCAATGCGGGCAGTACGCCACGCCGCGGCCGCGATACTCACGCTCGCCCGGCACGTTGATCTCGCGCCAGCGCGCGCCCGTCGCGAGCACGATCGTCTTCGCGCGCAGCACCGCGCCGCCCGCGAGCCGGATTTCATGAACCGCGCCCGGCGCCAGCGCCTCGGCGCGCTGCACATCCATCACATCGACGTCGTACTGCTTCACGTGCTGTTCGAGCGCGGTCGCGAACTTCGGCCCTTCGGTGGCCTGCACCGACACGAAGTTCTCGATGGCCATCGTATCGAGCACCTGTCCGCCGAAACGCTCCGCCACCACGGCCGTCGCGATGCCCTTGCGCGCGGCGTAGATCGCGGCCGCCGCGCCGGCCGGCCCGCCGCCCACCACCAGCACGTCGAACACCGGCTTGGTCGCCAGCGCCTTCGCCGCGCGCGCCGCCGCGCCGGTATCGAGCTTCGCGAGGATTTCCTTGACGCTGCTGCGCCCCTGGCCGAACGACTGCCCATTCAGGAACATCGTCGGCACGGCCATCACCTGACGCGCTTCGACTTCCGCCTGGAACAGCGCGCCGTCGATCGCCACGTGGCGGATGCGCGGATTGATCAACGCCATCACGTTCAGCGCCTGCACGACATCCGGGCAGTTCTGGCAGGACAGCGAGAAATACGTCTCGAACGCATACTCCCCATCGAGCGCGCGAATCTGCTCGATCACGTCGGCATCGAGCTTCACCGGATGCCCGCCCACCTGCAACAGCGCGAGCACCAGCGACGTGAATTCATGCCCCATCGGAATACCGGCGAAACGAATGCCGGCCGGCTTCCCGGGCTCGCCGATCGAGAACGACGGCGTGCGCTCCGCATCGTCGCGACGCTCGATCAGCGCGACGCGCGGCGACAGCCCCGCGATCTCCGCGAGCAAGGCCCGCAGTTCCTGCGATTTCGCGCTGTCGTCGAGCGACGCGACAAGCTCGATCGGACGGCTGATTTTTTCGAGGTGCGACTTCAACTGCGTCTTGAGATTGGCGTCCAGCATGGCGATTGGGATTCCGTGTCGAAAGAGTGAGCCGCGAGCGGCGTCCGCGCATCGCGCGACGAAAGGGCGTGCGGGGGAAGTCCCGCCGGGAGGGAAGCGCACCGGCGCGCGGCCGGTGCGCGGCGGCCCGTTCGGGCCGAGCGGGTCAGATCTTGCCGATCAGGTCGAGCGACGGGGTCAGCGTGTCGGCGCCCGGGGTCCACTTCGCGGGGCAGACTTCACCCGGGTGCGCGGCGATGTATTGCGCGGCCTGGACCTTGCGCAGCAGCTCGCCAGCGTCGCGGCCGATGCCGTTGTCGTGAATCTCGCACAGCTTGATCTCGCCTTCCGGGTTGATCACGAAGGTGCCGCGCAGGGCCATGCCTTCTTCTTCGATCAGCACATCGAAGTTGCGCGAGATCGTCAGCGTCGGGTCGCCGATCATCGGATAGCGGATCTTCGAGATCGTGTCCGACGTGTCGTGCCATGCCTTGTGCGTGAAATGCGTGTCGGTCGACACCGCGTAGATCTCGACGCCCAGCTTCTGGAAATCGGCGTAGCGGTCGGCCAGATCGCCGAGTTCGGTCGGGCACACGAACGTGAAGTCGGCCGGGTAGAACACGACGACCGACCACTTGCCCTTCAGCGTTTCTTCGCTGACCGACACGAAGTCGCCGTGGTGGTACGCGGTTGCCTTGAACGGTTTGATCTGGGTGTTGATGATCGGCATCTGCACTTCCTCTGTTTCGGTGTGTGGTAAGGAAGCGCCAGTATGGCGAGACGATGCGCGGCTGTGAAATTGCTTGTCTTAATGGTGCACATCGTGAATTTCTATGTGGGCCGGCAAGCCCGTCGCAGCGGGCTTGCCGGCCCATCGAGGTCAGGTGCGCGCGTCGCGGCGGGTGCGACATCCCCCCCCCCCCCCCCCCCCCCCCCCCCCCCCCCCCCCCCCCCCCCCCCCGCGGCTGCGTCAGTTCACGCCCACGGCGCTCCAGGCGCGGGCGACCGCCGCGCTTTCGGCCGAATTCGTGCCGTACAGGTCGTTCGCCGCCGAGATCGACGCGCGCCGCGCATTCGGATAGCTGGAGTTCGCGTTCAGGTACACGGTCAGCGCGCGATACCAGATCTTGCCGGCCTTGTCGCGACCGACGCCGCTGAAGCTGGTGTCGCCGTTGCACACCAGCTGGCTCTTCGACAAGCCGGTGTCGGTCGACGGTACGGTCGGGCCTTCCGACAGCAGGTAGAAGAAGCGGTTGCCGACGCCCGACGAGTAGTGCGGATCGTGACGCGGGTTCGACCACGAGAAGCCGCCCGACGGATAGCAGCTGTACGAGCGGCCGTCGAGATCCTGCTTGTACATCTTGCGCAGGCCGCCGCTCACCACGCTCGCGCCGATCACGTAGTTGCCCGGGTCCTTCGGGCTGTTCGCGTAGAACTTGACGAGCGTGCCGAAGATGTCGGAGGTCGATTCGTTGAGGCCGCCCGCGTCGCCCGAGTAGTTGAGGTTCGCGCTCGCCTCGGTCACGCCGTGGCTCATCTCGTGCCCGGCCACGTCGATCGACACGACGGGCCGCGGCAGGCGGCTGCCCGGTTGGCCGTCGCCATACACCATCACGTGCGAGGGCATCCACGCCGCGTTCGCGCCGGTCGTGCCCGCGCCGGTGTCGAACACCACGTGCGCGTAGCTCTTCACGCCTTGCCCGTCGTTGAACACGCCGTTGCGGTTGTGGACGGACTTGTAGTAATCCCAGGTCATCGCGAGGCCGTAGTCGATGTCCGCGGCGACGGTCTGGCGATCGCTGGTCGTGTTGTTGCCCCACACGTTGGTGCTGCTCGTGAAGATCGACAGGTTGTTGCCGCCCTGATCGATGTCGCCGGCCTCGAGCCCGCGGCCGTCGTACACCGAGCCGCCGCCGCGTGTCGGATCGAGCAGGCGGTAGGCGTTGGTGCCGGTCTGGTCGGTGATCAGCGACAGATTGCCGTAGTACAGAGAACGGCCGGTGCCGGTCGCGGCGGACGACTTGATCAGGTCCTGCGCATCGAGCAGGGCGCCCGTGCGCGCATCGACGTAGTAGAGCACCGCCTCGCCGTGCGTATCGTTCGCCTTGCCGAGCACGCGCACCGCGTACGCGAGGGTCGGCGCGACGTCGCGTGCGAACACGACGAGTTCGGGCGTATCGACGCGGCGCACAGACGCGCCGAAGCGCGCGGTCGCGGCGCGTTGGGCCGCCGTCGCGCCGACGTCGGGCGCGTTACGGACCACGAAGCGTTCGCCGACCTTGCCGATCTTGCCGGCGAGGTTGATCGGCGCGGCTTGCGTCAGGCTTGCCTGCTTCAGTTGCCCCTGGTTCGAGTGCACGACGATGTCGCCGCCGATCACGGCCAGCCCGCCGTAGAAGCGATCGAAGCGCACGTGTTCGGTGCCGTCGGGATCGACGATCACGTCGCGGACCTGGAACTGATCGCCTTCCGTCGGCGCGTTCGCCTGCGCGGCCGCGAATTTCAGCGAGCGCGCGGCGGGACCGGCGGAGAGGTTGAAGCTGCTCGGATTCTGCTGGACCAACTGCAGCGCCCGGTCGACTGTGGCCTGCTGGTCGCCGCCTTGCGCGAAGGCGCTCAGGGTCGCCAACGAAAGCGCGGTAATGGACAGCAGGCAAGTCAGTTTATTCATGTAAACCCCCAGATAATGAATGAATGCGTGAATATTGATAAGTGAATTAAGCGCAAGCATTAAAACTGTAGAGGTACTGTGAACTGCAGGAGGCATCCTAGAAGTTCAATTTTGTAATTACAAGATATTTACCAAAAAATTAAAGTTTGATTAGGATCAAATACATCGAGTCAGCTGTTGGTGAGCAATCTGAAATGATCCGGGAGGCGAGGAAAATGGAATCGTTGCCTTGTCAGCCTTGATGGGCGGGCGTGAACAAAGTCGGGGAAAGAATTCGCGGGATTGATGGCGGTTTCGATGCCGGCGGCGGGCGCGGCGCGAGCAGCCGTTTTTATGCTGTCGATACGCTGTCGGGTAAGCTGTGTCGAATTTACTGCGGGCGGGAAAAAGAGGAAATATGTTCCGAAATACTCATGCGCGCATTGAATGGCGGAATTGTCGCGAGGAATCTCGTTTATCGCATGAGTGGGCGATATTATTCATTCCGGCGATGCAAAAAAAGGCGGCGCATCGCGTAAACGATGGCCGCCAACGGCGGATACCGAGGGAATATCCGCAGACACACACGAGGTCCGGCGTTAGTGCCGGAGCCGGCCGGGCAAGCGCCCGGCGCGGCTGACGTCAGTTGCTGCCGATGATGCTGAGCGCGCTGCTGGTGTTCGGTTTCAGCCAGACCTTGTTGGCCGCTGGCTCTTTCGCGTCGAATTCCACGGCGTTGCCGCTGCGTTTGCCGATTTTCACGGTGTTGCCGTAGTGGGCGAGCAGGTCATTGAGCTGCCGGCTCCAGACGGCGGGGTCCGCGTTCCGCGTGGTGATCGGCACGCGCAGGTCGATCTGTTCCTCGCCCTGCGCGCCGCCCAGCACGCGGAAGCGCACCTGCTGGCCCGCGCGCGGCTTGAAGCCGGCCTCGACGAGCGCGCGGTCTTCCTGCCACGGGAAGCTCGCGGTGTTCTCGTCGGTCGAGATCGACACGTCGCTGCAGTTGAAGAAGCCTTCGTTGCCCGCATCCATGCGCTGCCAGTAGCTGTAGATCACCGCGTCGCCGGTGCGGCCGGGCGGCAGCGTGACATCGAGCTTGTAGAGCGACGTGACCGACGACATGTGGCCTGCGCCGTTCGCCGCGATCGGCTTGGGAGCGGGGGCGTCGTAGATCTGTTGCAGGTCGTCCCAGCGCAGCGGCGCGGCCGCGTTGTACTGCGGCTTCGAGATGAAGATGCGCATGCGCGCCGGATTGTGCGACTGGGTGTTCTCCCACACGAGTTCGACGTGGCCGTTGCGCGGCACGAGCCGCGTCTTGCGCCACTGCGCGGCGGGTACATCGAGGCCGGCCTTGCTGCGGTCGCCGCCCGCGCACAGCTGGCCGTCGGGCACGGCTTCCTTGAGTTTCGCCAGATCGTTGCCCTGGCCGACCGGATTGGCCGACACCTCGTTCCACTGCGTGAACGGATAGGCGGACTGGTTGCCCGCGCGGAACGCGGCGCGGCAGTCGTCGTGCGGAATCGCGGAACCGTTCTCCGGATACCAGTAGCCTTCTTCGATGCGGCACTGGTATTGCCGCGCGATCGGATAGCCGACCGCGCCGTGCGCGGCCGCCGGCCGCACGGGCGCGAGCGTCGCGCCGACTGCGGCGAGCAGCGACAGCGCCATGTATCGATGCAGCGTGGGGCGCGCGCGGGTCGCGGAGCGCATGGACGATTTCATCGGGCCTATCTCCTGGAGGGCGAAGGTAGCGTGCGGGTTGTCTCAGGGCGTCGCGCCGAGCGACATCGCGTGATGGAACACGTTGTGCGGGTCGTAGGCGCGCTTGGCCGCGACGAGCGAGTCGTAGAGCCCGCCGTAGTACAGCTCGCCCCAGTGGTAGCCGGCCGTGCCGGGCTGCTCGCCCGTCAGCATGTCGACGTCCGGGTAGTTGATGTAGCACCCTTCGTAGCGCGAGCCGCGCAGGGCTTGCGACGCCGGATACGGCGTGCCGTTGAAACCGTCGTGCCGGTACACGGCCCAATAGAACTCGCGCAGCCAGTCGACGTGCTTGGCGTCGTTGAGCGGGTCGGTCCAGTAGGTCTGGTATTGGAGCTTGAGGATCGAACTGCGCTGCGGCACGGCGGTTTCGTTATGCGCCGGGTCGAAGTGCGGATTGCCGGAGAACGCGTGATTGACCGCGCCGCCGTAAGAGTCGACCTGCACGAGCGACTGCGCGAAGTCATCATCCTTGGCGTGCGTCTTGCTCAGATAGCGATGAAGCGCATCCAGCTCGTGCTCTGTGAAGCGCTGCTTCATGTACGCGGACTTGTACTTGCCGCGCTGATTGGCGCCGGAGCCGTTGAACGTCTGCGTCGCGTAGAGCCAATCCATCACGCGGGTGTTCGTGGGCAGCCCCTGCGCGCTCAGCGTCTTCGGATGGCTGCCGATGAACGGGTGGCCCGCGCCCGGCAGGTACGCGCTTTGCAACGCTTGCTTGAATGGCGCGAGGGCCTTCAGGAACGCGAGCAGCGGGCCGAGGTCGGCGACGCCGCCGTCGCGATCCGTGTACTGCACCGTGAGGCCGATATTGCCCGCGCTCACGTGAGTGAGCTTCAGCAGCGTGAACAGTCCGTAGGTGTCGGTTTCGGTGTCGGCCGCATGAAGGAAGTCCGCATAGGCGTTGACGAACGCATCGAATTGCGGGCGGCCCGCGTCGATGAACTGGTCCCAGGGAAACTGCAGCTGCACCACCACGACCTCGCCCGGCGCGACCGGCAGGTCGTCGAAGTAGTAGTGGGTGATGAGCCCCGCGTTGTTGCCGCCCGCGCCGCGGCACAGCCGGAACAGGTCCGCATGCTGGCTGGCGTTCGCATGCAGCAGTCGCGCCTTGCCGTTGTCCGCGACGAGGATGTCGACGCCCGAGAGCCAGTCGACGGTCAAGCCGTTCAGGCGCGACAGCAATCCGTAGCCGCCGCCGCTGATGTGTCCGCCGAGCCCGACGGAATAGCACGAGCCGCCCGGAAGCGTCTTGCCGGTGTTGCGGTACAGGCCCAGGTAGCTGTCCCAGTTCTGGTTGCCGGCCGCGAGACGGAAGCCGTAGCGGCGGCCGCCCGCGCTCACGTCGGTGTCGATGCCGGTCAGGTTGCCGATATCGATGATGATGCCGCCTGGGTTGTTGGAAACGAAGCCTTCGTAGCAGTGCCCGCCGCTGCGCAGCGTGGGGCGCAGCTGGTGCGTGAGGGCATGGTCGAGCGCCTGCTGGGCTTCGGCGGCGTCGTTGCAGACCAGGATCCGTTGCGCGGCTTGTTCGGGGGCGGGCCAGCGCAGGTTGAAGCCTTTTTTGAGCGTGTTGTAGCGTGCATCGGTCGAATCGATCGGAATGTAGCTCAAACGCCCTCTCCCAGAGATGCATGCCGCCCGGCGGCGGTCGTGTCGTTTTGGGTCCTGCCGCGCGGCGGCTCGGGACAATCTCGTCGGAAACGATTAATTAAATGGTAGATGACCGACGATCTTGCGGGGAGCTACTAGAAATAGGAGTGGCGCTCAGGGGTGCTCGCGTAGCAGGGCGATGAGTGCGCGCCCCGCATCGTCGAGCGTGCCGGAGTTGTCGAGCGTGGCGATGCGGGTGCCGCCGGGCGCGCGCCATTCGACCTGGCGCGCAAGGCGTGCGCCGATCTGCTCGGCGCTCTCGCGGCCGCGCGCGGCGAGCCGCGCGGCCAGCACGTGCGGCGCGGCGTTCACGTGCACGACGCGCAGGCGCGGATAGCGTGCGAGCGCCGTGGCCAGATGCGCGCGCGAGCCGTTGACGACCACCGTGCAGCTGGCCGCGAGCCATTGGTCGATCTCGATGCCGATGCCGTAGCGCAGCGCATGGCTCGACCATTCGAGCGCAAACAGGCCGCGCGCGGACCGCAGCGCGAACGCTTCGTCGCTGAGCGCGACGTGGTTCTCGGGGCCGCTGTCGGCGCGGGTGATGTAGCGATGCGCGAACAGCACCGGCTCGCGCTGCAGGCGTTCGCGCGCATAGGCGAGCAGGGTGTCCTTGCCCGCGCCGGACGGGCCCATCACGTAGACGAGTCGCGCGTCGCTCATGGTTGCGTGCGCAACGTGTCGAACGGCAGTCGCCGCCACAGCACGAACGGCGCGCCCGGCGCGGGTTCGACGAACAGCGCCGCGCCGGTCGCGGGCAGCGGGCCGAGGCCGGGCGCCGCCGCGCGCCACCAGTCGAGCAGGATGCCGCGCTCGGCGGGATCGTCGAGCGAATCGGAGAGGGTCATGTGGAAGCGGAACTCGTCGAGCACGTACGGATAGCCCCAGGCGTCGAGCAGCGTCTGCTGGCGCGGCGTGAGCGGCTGCGCGCGTCGCGCATCGCGTTCGCGCGCCGAGGGCGTCGCGCGCAGCGGCGTGAAGGTGCGCAAGGCATCCTCGGCGAGCGCGCGCATCGCGGCCTCGTCCGCGTCGGTGGCGGGGCGCAGTGCGACGAAGCGGCCGAGCGCGGCGGCCGTGACCGCGAGCGCGAAACCGCGCTGGCGTCCCGCCCACTGCTGCGCCTGCGCGAGCAGATCGGCGGGCGTCACGCCGGCGGCGAGCCGGAACGGCGGCATCAGCGTGCCGTGCCAGCCGTAGCGCGCAGGCGCGACGGTGAGGTCGGCCAGCGGACGCGTGAGCGCGGGCGGTTGGGGGCGGGGATCGGCCGCGCCCGTGTCGGTTGCGCTTGAGCCGGGCGAACATGGTTCAGCCGAGCTTGAGTCTGCCGGGCCCGAGGCGGCCGGGCCTGAACCCGCCGCCCCGCTTTCCGGATCACGGCCGAGCCACGCGCAGCCCGCGCGCCACCACGCGCTGTCGCGCGGCGGCGCGTAGTAGATCGCGAAGCGCGCCTGCGCGGGCCAGCGGGCGAGGCCGTCGTCAGCGCGCATCGCCGGGCACGTCGTCGTTGTCGATCACCAACTGCACGCGGTCCGCCGCGAAATGCGTGACCCCGTACTTGATCGGCCGGCCTTCCAGGTCGACGTCGACGTTCTCGACCCACAGCACCGGCTGCTGCCGGTTGAGATTCAGGCGTCGCGCGACGTTCGCCTCGGGCAGCACGCTGCCGATCCGGCTCCACTTGCGCAGGTAGTCGGTCACGCCGTATTCGGCGAGCGCGTCGGTGACGCGGTCATGACGATCGAGCGCATCGGGCAGATCCGCGAAGCGCGCGGCCGGATAGCTGCTGTGCGCGTAGGTGAGCGGCACGCCGTCGGCTTCGTGGATCGATTCGATGCGGTACACATAGGCGCCCGCACGCAGCCCGAGCGCTTTCGCGACGACCGGGTCGGCCTTCACGCGCGCGGCTGACAGCATCCGGCCGCCGGCCGTGTGCTGATGGCGGGTCAGGTTCTCGGTGAAGCGGGTGCGCCGGCCGATCGTGTAGTCGATCGCGCCCGACTGCACGAAGGTGCCGCGCCCCTGTTCGATGCTCACGAGCCCCGAGGCGGCGAGCCCCAGCACGGCGCGCCGCACCGTGTGGCGGTTCACGTCGAAGCGCTTGGCCAGCTCGCCCTCGCTCGGCAGCCGGCCGTCCTCGCCGAAGCCGTCCGCGGCGATCTCCGCGGCGAGGATCTGCTCGATCTGCCGCCAGACGGCCACGCCGCCGCCGCGTTCGAGCGGATGGGGCGTATCGGGCATTTCGTTCGATGTCATGGTGGTGTCAATTCCTTGCGATGCAATGAGCGCGCGGCGCATTGTAGTGCACCGCCGCCGGCGGGACAGATCGCATTTTACATCTAAACGTCTAAACGTCTAGACGTTTAGATGGGATGGTGGTTAAATTTCGCTGCCTGGACTTCGTGGAGTGCCGATGAACCCCTGTTCTAGTTCCGATGCCTGTTTTTCCCCGGCCGCGCGGCGCGCCTGGCTCGCCGTGCTGGCGCGCGCGCCGCGCGATGCACTGGCGAGCGCGCTCGAGCGCGTGCTGGCCGGCGGCGCGCCGCCGGCCTATGACTGGCTGCGGCCGCCCGAGATCGGCCTTGCGATGGTGCGCGGGCGGATCGGCGGCACGGGCGATGCGTTCAACCTGGGCGAGGCCACCGTCACGCGCGCGACCTTGCGCCTGCGCGCGGCCGAAGGCGGGCCGCCGGCGACCGTGGGCGTCGCCTGCCACCTGGGGCGCGACAAGCGCCGCGCCGAGCTGGCCGCGCTGGCCGATGCGCTGCTGCAGCTGCCCGAGCGGCATGCGCGGGCGCACGCCGAGCTGATCGAGCCGTTCCGCGCGCAACAGGCCGCCGAGCGCGCGGCGCGCGCACGCGAGACCGCGACGACGCGGGTCGAATTCTTCACGATGGTACGAGGCGATTGATGACAGACAGCATGACGCGCGCGCGCATCGCGATCGCGGATATTCCGGCCGGCTTCGGCGATCCGGTGCATGACACGCAGCAGGCGTTCCGCGCGCTGCTCGACGCGCTCGCGCGTCCGGGCACGATCGTCCGGCTCGCGCCGGCGGCGGGCGAGGCGGATCTCGCGCGCGGCTCCGCCGCCGCGCCGGCCGCGTTCGCGGCGCTGCTCGCGCTCGGCGACGACAGCACGCCGATCTATCTCGACACGCCCGATCCGGTCTTCGCATCGGCGCTGCGCTTTCATACCGGCGCGCCGCTGGTCGACGCGCCGGCGGGCGCATGTTTCGCCTACCTGCACGAACCGGCCTCGGCGGCCGCGCTCGAACGCTTCGCGCTCGGCGCGCCCGATGCGCCCGAACAATCCGCGACGCTGTTCGTGCGCGTCGACGCCTTGACGGGCGGCGCGCCGGTGCGCGTGCAGGGGCCCGGCATCGACGGCGCGCGCACGCTCGCGCCGGTGGGGCTGCCGGCGGCGTTCTGGGCGGCCCGGGCGGCCTTCGCGCCGCTGTTTCCGTGCGGGATCGACGCCTATCTCGTGTGCGGCCGCGAGCTGCTCGGCCTGCCGCGCACCACGACAGCGGAGGTGGCCTGATGTACGTCGCCGTCAAGGGAGGCGAGCGCGCGATCGAAGCGTCGTGGCGCTTGCTCGATGCGGCGCGGCGCGGTGCAACCGCGCTGCCCGAGATCAGCGTCGCGCAGATCCGCGAGCAGCAGCGGCTCGCGGTGGCGCGCGTGATGACGGAAGGCTCGCTGTACGACGAGGAGCTGGCCGCGCTGGCGATCAAGCAGGCGGCGGGCGATCTGGTCGAGGCGATCTTCCTGCTGCGCGCCTATCGCACCACGCTGCCGCGTTTCGGCTGCACCGCGCCGCTCGATACGGATGCGATGCGGATCGCGCGGCGCATCTCCGCGACCTTCAAGGATATTCCGGGCGGCCAGTTCCTCGGGCCGACCTACGACTACACGCAGCGCCTGCTCGATTTCGCGTTGCTCGCGGAGCAGGGCGACGCGCCCTCGGCCGCGCCCGCCGCCGCGCCGGCCGGCGCGGCGCGCGTGCCTGATCCTGAACCTGAACCTGAATCGATGCCGCGCGTCGTGTCGCTGCTCGATCGCGAAGGGCTGATCGAACAGGAGATCCCGACGGCGGATGCGCCCGAACCGGGCGACCTGTCGCGCGAGCCCCTGCGTTTTCCGGCGGACCGCGCGCTGCGCCTGCAGAACCTCGCGCGCGGCGACGAGGGTTTCCTGCTCGCGATGGGCTACGCGACGCAGCGCGGCTACGGCCATTCGCATCCGTTCGCGGGCGAGCTGCGCTTCGGCGCGGTCAGCGTCGAGCTGGCGCTCGATGAACTCGACGGCGAGACGGTCGAGATCGGCGATCTCGACGTGACCGAATGCCAGATGATCAACCAGTTCGCGGGCGGCAACGGCGTGCCGCCGTCGTTTACGCAAGGCTACGGGCTCGCGTTCGGGCATTCGGAGCGCAAGGCGATGGCGATGGCGCTCGTCGACCGCGCGCTGCGCGCGCACGAGCTGGGCGAGACGGCCGACGCGCCGCCGCAGGATCCGGAGTTCGTGCTGCTGCATAGCGACAACGTCGAGGCGTCCGGCTTCGTGCAGCACCTGAAGCTGCCGCATTACGTGGATTTCCAGGCCGAGCTGGAGCTGGTGCGGCGCTTGCGCGCGGCCCGCGCGCCGGATGCGGCCGCGCCGGCGGACCACCCCGCCCAAGAGGAGGCAGGACGATGAAGCCGATCGACGAGAGCCCGCCCGACGGCGCGGGCGACTACAACTTCGCGTACCTGGACGAGCAGACCAAGCGGATGATCCGTCGCGCGCTGCTGAAGGCGGTGGCGGTGCCGGGCTACCAGGTGCCGTTCGCGTCGCGCGAGATGCCGCTGCCGTACGGCTGGGGCACGGGCGGGATCCAGGTCACGGCGGCGTTGATCGGCCGCGCCGACGTGCTGAAGGTGATCGACCAGGGCTCGGACGAGACCACCAACGCGGTCAACATCCGGCGCTTCTTCGCGCGCACGGCCGGGGTCGCGACGACCACCCGCACCGTCGACGCGACGTTGATCCAGACCCGCCACCGGATCCCCGAGACGCCGCTGACCGAGCGTCAGATCCTGGTCTACCAGGTGCCGATGCCCGAGCCGCTGTTCAAGCTGGAGCCGCGCGCGAGCGAGTGCCGCAAGCTGCATGCGCTGGCCGACTACGGGCTCATCAGCGTCAAGCTCTACGAGGACATCGTGCGCCACGGCGGCATCGCGACGACCTACGACTATCCGGTGATGGTCAACGGCCGCTACCTGGCCTCGCCGTCGCCGATTCCGAAGTTCGACAATCCGAAGCTGCACATGAGTCCCGCGCTGCAGCTGTTCGGCGCGGGGCGCGAGCGGCGCATCTATGCGATTCCGCCTTATACGCCGGTGCGCAGCCTGGATTTCGACGACCATCCGTTCGAGGTGCAGCGCTGGGACAGCGCGTGCGCGCTGTGCGGTTCGCACGAGAGTTTTCTCGACGAGATGATCGTCGACGATCGCGGCACGCGGATGTTCGTGTGCTCGGACAGCGACTACTGCGGCGAACGGCGCGGCGACGCGCCGGACGTATCCACGCCGGCCGCGCCGCCGCGCGCGCCGCACACCGAGGGGGAACCGGCATGACGCCGCTCTTGAGCGCACGCAATCTGACCAAGCGCTTCGGCGGCCGCAACGGCTGCGCGAACGCGAGCTTCGACCTGTATCCGGGCGAGGTGCTGTGCATCGTCGGCGAGTCCGGTTCGGGCAAGACCACCTTGCTGAACCTGCTCGCGCTGCGCACCGGGGCCGACGCCGGCGCGCTGCACTACACGCGGCGCGACGGCGCGCGCGTCGATCTGTTCGCGCTGCCCGAGCCGCAGCGTCGGCAGCTGATCCGCACGGAGTGGGGCTTCGTCCAGCAGAATCCGCGCGACGGGCTGCGATCCGGCGTCTCGGCGGGCGCGAACATCGGCGAGCCGCTGATGGCGGTCGGCGCGCGCCACTACGGCCGGCTGCGCGAGACGGCGGCCGACTGGATGGCGCGCGTCGAACTCGACACGGGCCGCATCGACGATCTGCCGTCGACGTTCTCGGGCGGCATGCAGCAGCGGCTCCAGATCGCGCGCAACCTCGTGATCGGCCCGCGCCTCGTGTTCATGGACGAGCCGACCGCCGGCCTCGACGTCTCGGTGCAGGCGCGCCTGCTCGACCTGCTGCGCACGCTGACCGCGACGCTGCACCTGTCGATGCTGATCGTCACGCACGACATCGGCGTCGCGCGCCTGCTCGCGCACCGGCTGATGGTGATGCAGCGCGGCGAGATCGTCGAGGCGGGCCTGACGGACCAGGTGCTCGACGATCCGCAGCATCCGTACACGCAGATGCTCGTGTCGTCGGTTTTGCCAGTATGAGGACCAGCATGGAAGCGAACCAATCATTTCGGCCCGCGCAGGTGTTCGCCGGACATCCGGCGCGGATGGTGCACGCGGCGGGCGTCGGCAAGACCTTCGTGCTGCACGGGCAGGGCGGGATCCGCATCGAGGCGCTCGGCGACGTGTCGCTCGACGTCGACGCGGGCGAGTGCGTGGTGCTGACCGGGCCCTCGGGCGCGGGCAAGAGCACGCTGCTGCGCTGCCTGTACGGCAACTATCTGGCGAGCGCGGGCGGCATCGCGATCCGCGAGCCGGCGCGCGCTCACGTGGTGGTGACCGAGGCCGAGCCGCACGAGGTGCTGCGGTTGCGGCGCGACGTGGTGGGCTATGTCAGCCAGTTCCTGCGCGCGATTCCGCGGGTCGGCGCGCAGGCGCTGGTGGCCGCGCCGCTGATCGCGCGCGGGGTGGACGAGGAAGAGGCGAACGCGCGCGCCGCGCGCCTGCTCGAACGCCTGAACGTGCCGCGCCGACTGTGGCCGCTCGCGCCCGCGACGTTCTCGGGCGGCGAGCAGCAGCGCGTGAACATCGCGCGCGGGCTGATCGCCGGGCATCCGGTGCTGCTGCTCGACGAGCCCACCGCGTCGCTCGACGCGGAGAACCGCGACGCGGTCGCGGCGCTGATCGTCGAAATGCGCCGGCAGGGAACGGCGATCGTCGGTATCTTCCATGACGAGGGGACGCGCGACCAGGTCGCGACCCGTTGCGTCGAACTGCGTGCGCCGTCGCGGCAGGCGCGCGCCATCCAATGAAGCAAGCTGGGCGAAAGCTGGAGAAAGCGATGTTGATCAGCAATGCGCGCGTTGTCACGCGCGACGAAGTGTTCGTGGGCGCGGTGCAGGTCGAGGACGGCGTGATCCGCGATGTGGCGCGCGGGGCGACCGCCGCGCGCGAGGCGCAGGACTGGGGCGGCGACTACCTGCTGCCCGGGCTCGTCGAACTGCATACCGACAACCTGGAGAAGCATCTCGCGCCGCGCCCGGGGGTGGTGTGGGACGTCGATGCGGCGTTCGTGATCCACGACGCGCAGATCGCGGCGGCCGGCATCACGACGGTGTTCGATTCGCTCGCGATCGGCACGCGCCTGAGCGTCGGCGTACGCGGCCGCGACATGCAGACGCGTTGCGCGGAGGCGCTCGCGCGCTTCGAGCGCGACGGCCTGCTGCGCGCCGAGCATTTCCTGCATCTGCGCTGCGAGGTCGCGACCGAGGACGTGGTCGAGGTGTTCGGCGCTCTGGAGCGGCATCCGCTGCTGCGGCTCGCGTCGGTGATGGACCATACGCCGGGCCAGCGCCAATGGCACGATCCCGCGCAGTGGCGGCGCTACCAGGAGCGGCATGGCCGCTGGAGCGACGAGCAGGCGGCGACGCTGCTCACCGAGATGGCCGACGAGCAGCAGCGCTTCGCGGACCGGCACCGGCGCGAGATCATCGCGCGCTGCGCGGCGCTCGGCGTGCCGGTCGCGAGCCACGACGACACGGTGGTCGAGCATGTCGAGCAGGCGGCGGCCGAGGGCATCACGCTGGCGGAATTCCCGACCACGCGGGTTGCCGCGCAGGCCGCGCGCGCGCATGGTCTCGCCACGATCATGGGCGCGCCGAACGTGATGCGCGGCGGTTCGCACTCGGGCAACGTGTCGGCGCTCGAACTGGCGCGCGACGGCCTGCTCGACATCCTGTCGTCCGACTACGTGCCGTCGAGCCTGTTGAGCGCGGCGTTCGAACTGGTGCGGCTCGCCGGCTGGACGCTGCCGCGCGCGATCGCGACGGTGTCGGCCGAGCCGGCCATGCAGGCGGGGCTCGTGGATCGCGGCGCGATCGCGCCGGGCCTGCGCGCGGATCTCGTGCGGGTCGCCCTGCATGGCGATCTGCCGGTGCCGCGCGAGACCTATCGCGCGGGGCGACGGGTCGCTTGAGGGCCGCGCGGCGCGCGGACGCAGGACGGTTCGCGCGCCGCGCCGGACGGTCACGCGACCGGGGCGGGTTCATGCGGTCGCTGCGCCGGATCGTATCGGCATACGCCTGCGCGTTCGCGAAATCGATCTTGTCGACGTCGATTCCATGACGCCGGCACGCATCGCCGACTGCCGCGCGCGGCATCGCGCCGTCCCTCAGCGACCTGATGACCATTCTCAGCGAGACCGCGTTGCCGGCCGAGTGCCTGCAACTCGAATTGCTCGAAAGCATGGCGATGAACACGCGCGAGGAGATCGGGATTCTGTTGCGGGAATTGGCCACGCGCGGGATCAGTCTCGCGATCGACGATTTCGGCACGGGGTATTCGTCGTTCGTGTACCTGCAGGATCTGCCGGTCGATACGCTGAAGATCGACCGGTCGTTTCTCACGGACTGCGGCTCGGGCAGCCCGGACGACGCGATCGTGCGCGCGATCGTGGCGATGGGGCGGGCGTTGGGGCTCGACGTGGTCATGGAAGGCGTCGAGACGGAACGGCAGCTGGCGTTCCTGCAGGAGATCGGGTGTCACCAGGTGCAGGGGTTCTTGTTCGCGCGGCCGCAGCCGGCGGAGCAACTGGTCGAGATCTCGCTGGGGCGCGGGAAGGCGGCGGCCGATCGCGGGGCGGAGGCGCTGGCGGAGTGAAGGGGCGGCGTTGCATGCGTGGTCGAGCGTGCGGGTCGTGCCTCGCGCCGTGGGTATCCGTCGAGGCGGGGCGGGCAGGAGCCGACGCACGTCGCGGGGCCTGTCACGCGATCTTCGCACTCCCCCCTCGCGTCCCTGCATCACCTGCCATCGATTCCCGCACATAGCGCGCAAACTCCCGCGCCGCCGGCTGCGCCGCGCCCGGCAGGCGCAGGCAGATCGCGAACGGCGGCAGCGCGGGCAGGCCGGCCTCGCGAGGCGTCAGGATGTCCAGGTCGCCCGGCACCGTGGAAACGAGCCACGCCGTGATCGCAAGACCCGCGCGCACCGTCGCCGCCGTCGCCTCAATATTGCCGCTCTCGAACACCGTCCGCCACGCAATGCCCGCGTTCGCCAGCGCGCCGAGCACCACCGGACGGAACGCGCAGCGCGCGTCCACCATCGACAGCGGCAGCGGCCGTTTCTGCCACGCCTCGCTGCCGCGCCCCGTGACCCACGCCAAGGGTTCGATGCGGATCACGTCGCCCTCGGCTTCGCTCGCGACGTATTCGATCAAGGTCACATCCACGCGGCCGCTGTTCAACGCCTCGTCCAGCTCCGGCGACGCCGCGCACACCAGCGAGATCTCCACGTGGGGATGCGCGTCGGCGAACGCCTTCATCGCGGGCACGAGCGGCGTCACGAGATCGTAAGGCACGCCCACGCGCAGGCTGCCGCGTAGCGGCTGGGCGGTCATGTCGGTCCAGATCTCGTCGTTCAGCCGCAGCATCTGGCGCGCCTTGACGAGAAACTGCTCGCCGTGCCGCGACAGTTCCAGCTTGCGCGTCTTGCGCACGAACAGCACGCAGTCCAGCGCGGCTTCGAGCCGTTTCACCTGCTGGCTCACCGCGCCTTGCGTCATGTGCAGCCGATTCGCCGCGACCGTCATGCTGCCGCTGTCGGCGACGGCGACGAAGGTGCGGATCAGATCGAGGTCGAGGTTGCGGGTCATCGACGCATTATGCGGCGTAATGGATCGCATCAAAATTATTCCATTTGCTGATGTATCGACGCCTTGTACAGTACGAGTATCGTTCCCCGGATTGGCCCCGATGACCTCGATCCTGCCGCTGCTCCTGTTCGTCGCCGTCGCGACCGTGACGCCGGGCGGCGCGACCATGCTCGCCACCGCCTCGGGCGCGCGCTTCGGCTTCATGCGCTCGATTCCACTGATGCTCGGCATTGCCTTGGGCCTCGCGTTGCTCGCCGCCGTCGCGGCGCTCGGGCTCGGCGGTCTGCTGCTCGCGCTGCCGTCGCTGCAAACGGGCGTGAAGGCGCTCGGCTCCGCCTATCTGCTGTGGCTCGCGTGGCGGATCGCGCGCAGCGGGCCGCCGAACGCCGGCGACGGTCCCGCGCGCCCCATCACGCTCGCCAACGGTTTCGTGCTGCTGTGGCTCAACCCGAAGAGCTGGGCGATGACGGTCGGCGCGGCGGCGTCGTTCGCGTTGCTCGCGAGCACCCCGAACCGGCTCGCGATGCTGCTCGGCGCGGCGTTCGGCGTGGCCGCGTGCGCGTCGCTCGCGCTGTGGTCCGCGCTCGGCGTGCTGCTCGCGCGGCGCCTGCGTACGCCGCGTCACTGGCGCATGCTCAACGTCGTCATGGGCGTGCTGCTCGCCGCGTCCGTCATTCCGACCTGGAGATAGACATGTCATCCCATCCGTTTGCCGAATCGTTCGACCTCGAAGCGGCGTTCGCCGACGTATCCGAGTATTGGTCGCCGAAAGTCGTGGCGCAGGTCAACGATCAGTACGTGAAGATCGCCAAGGTGCGCGGCCAGCTCGTGTGGCACGACCATGCGCACGAGGACGAACTGTTCTTCGTCGTGCGCGGACACCTGAGGATCGAATACGAGGGCGGGCGCTTTGTCGATCTGCCGGCGGGCTCGATGCACGTGGTGCCGCGCGGCACGCTGCACAATCCGGTCGCCGACGACGAATGCTGGGTCGTGCTGGTCGAGCCCGTGCAGACCCGGCATACGGGCGAGGTGGTCTCGCCGTTGACGAAGCCGATCGAGGCGCAGCTGCGCTGAGTGCGTGCGGGTCGGCGTGGGCCGCGCGGGCGCTCGATTACCGTCGATGTCGATGTCGATGTCGATGTCGATGTCGGCGACGTCGAACCTTGTCCGTTACGACGGCCCTTGCCGCGTCAGTTGTTGACGGAAGAACGCAAGCACCTCGCCATTGAACGCCCGATGAAACGCGCCGCGATCGAAATCCGGCTCGTCGGCGCAGATCTCGCGCGCAACCTGCGCGAAGGCAGCCGAGCAGGGCGCCATGAAGGAAAAGTGCCGGGCGTGCGGCACGACATGCACCGCCGGTTTCGCCGGCAGCTCGCCGACGAGGTTCGCGACGCTCTCGGGCGTCACGCCGCCTCCGCCCAACTCGGATCGCCAGAGTTGGACGGGAATCTTGACGTTCGAGAAGCTTTCCGCCGAGAAGAAGAGGGCGACCGGATCGGCGATCACCGCCGCCTTGATGCGCGGATCATGCGCGAGCGCAGGCGGTTCTCCCTTGCGCACCTGATCGCAGAGCGGCGTATCCACGCCGTCGCACAAGCGCAGATGCGTTCCAAACGAGGGCTCGGCGCCGATCGCGACGAGCGCGGAGTATCCGCCGCGCGAGAAGCCGAAGATGCCGATGCGGTTTGCGTCGATGCGGTCCGAGGCCCGCCACGAGCCCAGCATGAAATCGATCAACCGCTTGATGTCCGCTGGCCGCTCGACGAGCACCGGGAAATCGTTGATGCGGGTCGCATCCGTTGCATTGTCGCCGGGGTGGTTGATCGCGGCGACCACGAAGCCCGCATCGGCCAAGGCCTGCGCCGTGTCGGCGTGATCGAGGAACGCGCCGCCCCGGCCATGCGAGATGACGACGAGCGGATGCCGCTCGCCCGTGACCGGGCAATCCCTGGCGACGGAGAGGACGATCGGGCCGAGGGCTTCGTCGCGGGGCGCCTGCTTGCACGGATACCAGACCGCGCCCTTGAGCGCGTGAAGCGGCCCGTTGCCGGGAATCTCGATGAACTGAAAGCCGGCGGCTTGCGCCAGTGAGGTTCCGATGCACCAGGCCGCGACGAGCATGCAGAAACGAATCATGGTTCTTCCTGTTCTATCCGCGCATCGCGCCTCGACATCGCGCCTCGAACCGGGCGTCCATGTTACCCGCGTTGATTGCGGGCGCAAGCATGTTCCGCATCATCCCGGCATGCGAGATCCGGGGCGACTATTGATTTCGTCCGACAGCGGACCGTGGACAGTTGATTGCCCACTGCCAACCACCAACCACCTCACTCCGCCGCAAGCGCCGATCCGAACAACTTCATTGCGGCCCGATCGGCCATCCCGAGCGCCGCATTGGCGCGCGTACGCAACGCCGCGTGATAGTCGCGCAGCGCGACAGGCCAGCCCGCGCCATATCCGGCCCGCGCCGCCGCGAGGCGCGCGACGAGATCGGCGGCGTCGGCGAGCGCGGTATTCGCGCCGACGCCGCCCGCCGGGCTCATCACATGGATCGCGTCGCCGAGGAACGCCAGCGGCGCGGGCGGCGGCGTCGCGCCCAGCGCAGGCGCGCGGCGCACCGGCTGGAGCGCGAGCGACTCCGGCTCCGCGTGGCGCAGCAGCCGGCGCACGCGCGGATGCCAGTCGCGGGTCCAGTGGTCGACGCTGTGCAGCCAGACATCGGCGTCGGCCCGCCGGCCGATCGGTTCGACGCGCGCGAGCCGCGTCTCGGGGCCGATGAACGCCCAATACAGGTAATCCTCGACCCGGCTCAACCCGGCCGGGCGCAGCGCATCCGGGCAGGATGCCGCGAACGGCGCGCCGAAGCGCATCGCGTCGAGCACGGCGGCGAAGCCGTCCGCGCCGATCACGGTCGTGCCGGTGCCGAGATCGTCGCCGGCCAGCGCGCGCAGCGCGGGCGTGAGCGGGGTGCGGCCATACAGGCAGACAGTGCCCGTCGCACGCGGTTCGGCCTCGGGCAACGCGCGCCTGCGCAGCATCGAGTGCACGCCGTCGGCGGCGACCAGCACGCGCGTGCGCCGCGCGCTGCCGTCGGCGAATTGCGCGGTCACCGCGCCGTCCTCGGCCGGCGCGTAGTCGACGCACGCCTGGCCGAAGTGCAGATGCGGGCCGAGATCCTGCATCAGGATCTCGCGCAGCGTGAGCCGGTGCGCGCTCAGGTCGCCGGGGCCTTCCTCGGTGGCGGACGGGGCCCAGTTGTCGGCCGCGCGGCCGTCGAGCGCCGCGAGCTGAGGGTCGACGCAGCGGCCCGCCGAGGCGCTGGCCGCGCAGGTGGCGCGGAACAGGTCGTAGCGCGCCTCGGGCAGGCACTCGGCGAGCGCCTGCCGGCCCATGGCGTCGATGCGGATCCGGTAGCCCTGGGTGCGGCTGTGCGGCGCGGCGTCGCGTTCGTAGACGTCGAACGGAATGCCCGCGCGCCGCAGCCCCTGGGCCAGGCACAGCCCGCCCAGGCCCGCGCCGATGATGGTGACGTGTAACGGCTCGATTTGGTCCATGCGTGTGATCCCACGAGAAAACGACAGGGATTCAGGATGCGCCCGAACGGGTTGGTTAAGATAACCGCATTGAGACCAGAAATAATGAAAAACGGCCAATGCGCGCGGAGAACACGACGATGGCGAACCTGGATTACGCGGATGCCCTGGACGGGCCGGCGCTGTGGGTGCTCGAAGGCTCGGACGCGCCGGAGTCCGAGTTCCGGCTCGGCACGCGCGAGTACGACTGGCACAGCCACCGGCGCGGCCAGTTCTTCTGCATCGAGAGCGGGCTGCTGCACGTGCACACGGCGCGCGGCGCGTGGCTGCTGCCGCCGCACCGCGCCGGCTGGCTGCCGCCCGGCACCGAGCATCGGATCGGCGTGAGCGGCGTGATGCGCGGCTGGGGCGTGATGATCGCGCCGTCGAGCTGCGCGGCCCTGCCCGACGCGCCGTGCGTGGTCGGCCTCAACGAGCTGCTGCTCGCGCTGGTGCGGCGCGCCGCGCGCTGGTCGAACAGGGCGGCGCTCGCTCCGGCCGACGAGCGTCTCGTCGCGGTGCTGCTGGACGAGATCGCCGCCGCTCCGCGCGAGGCCTTGCATCTGCCGATGCCGGACGATCCGCGCCTCGCCCGGCTGGCGCGGCGGATCGTGCGCGAGCCGGGCCGCGCGCTCACGCTCGACGCGCTGGCGGGCGAGGTGGGGCTGTCGGCGCGCAGCGCGCGGCGTTTGTTCGTCGCGCAGACCGGCATGAACTTCGTGCACTGGCGGCAGCAGGCGCAGCTCGCCTATGCGCTCGAACGGCTCGCCCACGGCGATGCGGTGGGCGCGATCGCCGATGCGCTCGGCTATGCGACGCCGAGCAACTTCATCGCCATGTTCCGCCGCGCGCTCGGCGCGTCTCCGGGCAGCTATTTCGCGCCGGGCGCGCGCTGAGCCGCGCCCGGCCTTCTGTTTTTCCGAAGGCCGGCCTCGGCAATTCCGGGTTGTCCGGCGCGCGGGCGCATGGGGAGAATGGCGCGCGGCGCGGCGTGTCGGCGCGCCGCTCCATCCATCCGCCTGCTTCGGGAGCCAGCATGAGCACAGTCCTGTCCGCCTACCGCCAGATCGGGGAGCATCGCTATCGCGAGATCGCCGGCCTGTATTACGAGGATTTCGAACCCGGCGCGATCTACGAGCACCGGCCCGGCCGCACCATCACCGACGTCGACAACATCTGGACCACGCTGCTGACGATGAACAGCCAGCCCGTGCATTTCGACGCGGCCTACGCGGCGCATACCGAGTGGCGCAAGCTGCTCGTCGACAGCACGTTCACGCTCGCGCTGCTCACCGGGATGAGCGTGCGCACGGTCAGCGCGAAGGTGGTCGCGAATCTCGGCTGGGACAAGGTGCGCGCGACCCGGCCGGTGTTCGCGGGCGACACGCTGTATGCGGAATCGACCGTGCTGGGCAAGCGCGAATCGGCGAGCCGGCCGACACAGGGCATCGTGACGGTGGAGACGCGCGGCCTGAACCAGGACGGCGCACTGGTGATGCGTTTCGAGCGCACCATGCTGATCCACAAGCGCGGCCACGGGCCGGAGGCCGAGGCGAACTACTGAGGCCGCGTGCGCACGCGGGACGACGGAAAGGAGTAGGGTGTCACGGGTCCGCGCGCGGCCGGCCGTCGGGCCCGCGCGCGGGCCGCCTCTCATTGCGTGTCGTCAACGATAGGGAGCACAGCATGGCCAAAGCCACGATAGCCGACTACCTCGCCGCCACGCTCGCCGCCGCCGGCGTCGAGCGGATCTGGGGCGTGACGGGCGACAGCCTCAACGGCCTGTCGGACAGCTTGCGACGGCTGGGATCGATCCGCTGGATGCATACCCGCCACGAGGAGGTGGCGGCGTTCGCGGCCGGCGCCGACGCCGCCGCGACGGGCCGCCTCGCGGTCTGCGCGGGCAGTTGCGGGCCGGGCAACCTGCACCTGATCAACGGTCTCTACGACTGCCATCGCAACCACCAGCCGGTGCTCGCGATCGCCGCGCACATCCCGTCGTCCGAGATCGGCCTCGGCTACTTCCAGGAAACCCATCCGCAGTCGTTGTTCCGCGAGTGCAGCCACTATGTCGAGCTGGTCTCGAATCCCGCGCAGTTTCCACGCGTGCTCGCGACCGCGATGCGCACCGCGATCGAGGCGCGCGGCGTCGCGGTGCTCGTGGTGCCGGGCGATGTCGCGCTGAGCGAGGCGCCCGAGGAGGCGGCGGGCTGGGCGTCGAGCAGCGCGCCCGCGACGCTCGCGCCCGCCGACGCGGACCTCGACCGGCTCGCCGCGCTGCTCGACGCGGCGGGCGCGGTGACGCTGCTGTGCGGCAGCGGCTGCGCGGGCGCGCACGACGAGGTGGTCGCGCTGGCCGATGCGCTGGGCGCGCCCGTCGTGCACGCGTTGCGCGGCAAGCAGTACGTCGAATGGGACAACCCCTGCGATGTCGGGATGACGGGCCTGATCGGCTTCAGCTCCGGCTATCACGCGATGATGTCGTGCGACGCGCTGGTCATGCTCGGCACCGATTTCCCATACCGCAATTTCTACCCGCCGCACGGCAACATCGTGCAGATCGATCGCCGCCCGTCCGCGCTGGGCCGGCGCGCGCCGCTCAAGCTCGGCCTGGTGGGCGACGTGCGCGCGAGCGTGCGGGCGCTGTTGCCGAAGCTCGCGCGCAAGAGCGACCGGCGCTTCATCGACAACGCGCGCCGCCACTACCAGGAAGCGCGCCAGGGCCTCGACGAACTGGCGCGCCCGTCTGCGCCCGGGCGGCCGATTCACCCGCAATACCTGACCCGCATGGTCGATCGTCTCGCGGCCGACGACGCGGCGTTCGCGGTCGATGTCGGCACGCCCACGCTGTGGGCCGCGCGCTACCTGACGATGAACGGGCGGCGCGCGCTGCACGGCTCGTTCAACCATGGCTCGATGGCGAACGCGCTGCCGCAGGCGCTGGGCGCGCAAGCCGCGGCGCCGGGCCGGCAGGTGATCGCGCTGTCGGGCGACGGTGGCCTGTCGATGCTGCTCGGCGACCTGCTGAGCGCGCGCCAGCTCGACCTGCCCGTGAAGATCGTCGTCTACAACAACAGCTCGCTCGGTTTCGTGGCGATGGAGATGAAGGCGGGCGGCTATCTCGACACCGGCACCGACCTGAGCCCGACCGATTTCGCGGCGATCGCGCGCGGCGCGGGCATCGACGGGATCCGCATCGAGCAGGCGGAAGCGCTCGAGGACGGGCTGCGCGACGCGTTCGCGCGGCCCGGGCCGGTGCTGGTCGACGTGGTGACCGCGAAGCACGAACTGGCGATGCCGCCGAAGCTCCAGTGGGCGCAGGCCAAGGGTTTCAGCCTGTACATGCTGCGCGCGGTGTTGAACGGGCGCGGCGACGAGGTGCTCGAACTCGCGCAGACGAACCTGCGCTGAGCGCCGCGCGCGGCGTTACGCGGCGTCCTTGACGGTGACGTAGGCCGCCGTCGCGTAGGGCACCGTGACGACGTCGCGGCCGCGCAGCGCGGGCTCCGCATCGATCAGCGCGCGCAGCCGGGCGTCGAGTTCGGCGCGCGCGGCCTCGGGCAGCGCGGCGATGAAGCTCATCGAGCGCACCCGGTTCAGGATCACGTCCTCGGGCGCGCCCGTATGGCCGTGCGCGAAATGTTCGACGCGCAGCGGGCCGAAGCCCGGAAACGGAAAGGCCGCGCGCCACGCGCCCGTGTGGTGGCGCGGCACGCCGCCCTCATGCTGGTTGACGAGCGCGTCGATGCGCGCCACCCAGTCGACGCGGGCGTCGCGGGTGTTCCAGATCAGCCCGAGCCGGCCGCCCGGCTTCAGCACGCGGTGAATGTCGGCGAGCGCGTCGCGGCTCGCGAACCAGTGGAACGCCTGCGCGCAGACCACCACGTCGACCGAGGCGTCGGGCAGCGGCAGCGCCTCGGCCGCGCCGGCGAGCGCGGTCACGCCGGGCAGCGCGGCGAGCTTCGCGCGCATCGCGTCGACGGGCTCCACGGCGATCACGGCCGCGCCCGTCGCGACGAGGCGCGGCGTGAACTTGCCGGTGCCCGCGCCGAGGTCGACGACGCGGGCGCCGGGGCCGAGGCCGAGCGTGTCGCGCAGCCAGCCGTCGACGGCGGGCGGGTAGTCGGGGCGGCCGCGCACGTAGGCGTCGGCGGCCGCCTCGAAGCCGGCGGCGGCGGCGGGATGGACGGGCGGCGGGGTCGGGCTCATGGGGCGGGGGCTCGCGGGAGGAACATGGGGCGATCATAAGGCGCTTCGCACCCGTGCGCGCCGCCGCCGCGCGAAAACCGTCGCCGCGGGCGTTTTCATTCGATTAAATCAATTGCTGATAGTAAATGCCCGGTCATTATTTCCTGATGGATGGAAATGCGTGAATTCAATTCGCCGAATTGGACTTTAGTATTAGGCCCTCTTAAGATCTGAGTCCCACTTAATATCTTTACCGCTGAGCCGGCCTCTCCCTGCCTGCCGCACGGCCCCACCCCATGAAAATCCTGATCATCGACGACCACCCGGTCCTGCGCGCGGGCGTGGCGGCGCTGCTGCACCAGGACGCCGCCGATACCGAGGTCGCGCAGGCGGGCACGCTCGCCGACGCCCTGCGGATCGTCGCCGAGCGCGACGACCTCGACGCGGTGGTGCTCGACCTGATGCTGCCCGGCACCGACGGCTTCGCCGCGATCGGCGAGCTGATCGACGCGCGCCCCGATCTGCCGGTGATCATCCTGTCATCGTCGGAGGACCCGCACGACGTGCGCAACGCATTCGCGCACGGCGCGTCGGGCTACGTGCCGAAGTCGTCGAGCCGCGGCACGCTCGCGGCCGCGATCCGGCTCGTGCTGAGCGGCGATCTGTACGTGCCGCCCCTCATCATCGAGTCGGTGTCGTCGATCCGTTCGTCCGGGCTGCGCAAGAACGCGCTGACGGTGCGCCAGATCGAGGTGCTGCGCTGCGTGTGCGAGGGGCTCGCGAACAAGACGATCGCGGCGCATCTCGGCCTCTCGGAGAAAACCGTGAAGGCGCATATCACCGCGATCTTCCGCGCGCTGAACGTCGTGAACCGCACCCAGGCGGCGATCGCCGCGCGCGAGGCCGGCCTGATCTAGCCGCCGCGCGGCCGTCAGCCGACGGCCATCCTCAGCGCGGCAGCCGCGTCGAGCACGCCCGCGCCGGGCGGCGCGACGCTCGGGCAGGCCGCGCGCGTCGCCGCGCCGGGGCGCGCGGTGGCGACCAGGATCGCGGCGATGCGCGCGGGCGTGAGCGTCGGGTTCGCCGCGACCATCAGCCCGACCACGCCGGCCACCTGCGCGGCCGCGTAGCTCGTGCCGCTCTGGCTGTCGTAGATCGCGGGGCCGGGGGTCGTGAGGCCGGCGCTGCTGGTGCTCAGGATCTGCGAGCCCGGCGCGCTGAGCGTCACCTCGTCGCTGAAATTGCTGTAGGACGCGCGGCGCGCGAGCGCGTCGGTCGCGCCGACGGCGATCACGCCGCGGCAGTTCGCGGGCGTGTCGAGCGCGGTCGCGCTGCCGCTGTTGCCGACCGCCACCACCACGCTCACGCCCTGCGCCGTCACGTCGTCGATCGCTTGCTGGAACGTGGTGCCGCACGGGCCTTCGCCGCCGAAGCTCAGGTTGAGGACGCGGGCCGGGTACGGATTGGCGGCAACGCCCGCGACCGGCAGTCCGGCCGCCCAGCGCATCGCGTCGACCACGTCGCTGGCCGCGCCGCCGCATTTGCCGAGCACGCGCACGGGCAGGATCCGGCCGGCGCTGCTGATGCCGGCGATGCCGATGCCGTTGTTGGCGGCCGCGCCGATGATGCCCGCCATCTGCGTGCCGTGCCAGGTGCTGTTGTGTATGCCGGCGATGCAGTTGTAGAACGGCGTGCCGGGCGTGTTGAATTCGTCGGAGGTGACCCAGTCGCCGGGATCGGTCGCGTCGGCGCCGCGGCTGTGGCCGTTGTTCGCGGTGGCGAGGCTCGTGATGAAGTCGTAGCCGGGCAGCAGGTTGGCCGCCAGATCCGGATGCGGCAGGTAGCCGGTGTCGAGCACGGCGACCACGGCCGTGGGCGCGCCCGTCGTGATGCGCCACGCATCGGGCAGGTCGATGCCGCCGACCGGATCAAACAGGTTCCACTGGCGCGGATACTCGGGATCGGTCGGCAGCGCGCGCGGCGCGACGCGCAGGTCGGGCTCCGCGTAGGCGACCTCGGGGTCGGCCGCGAAGCGGCGCGCGAGCGCGGCGGCGCTCGCGGCGTCGAGCGCGGGCGTGAGCGACAGCAGGGTGGCGCCGTCCGACAGCGCGCGGGCCGGCCGCGCCGGCGCGGATGCCGCCGCGCCGGCGGCCGGCGCATCGTGCGCGATGCGCGCGATCACGGCCGCCATGCGGGTGCCGGGGTCGGGCGCGGCGGCGCGGCGCAGGGCGGCTGTGGCCGTTGAAACTGTTGAGGCGGCGTCCTGTGTCTCGGCGCGCAGCTTGACGATCATGCGCTCGACGGGGGCGGTGTTCACGGCCGCCGGCTCGATGGCGCGCACGGCGGCGAGCGTGGGCGTCGGGCACGAAGCTGTGGGCGTTTGCGCGGGCGCCGCCGCAGGGGGCGCGGCTGGGGAGGCGGCAGCGGCGGGCGGTGGGGCGGCGGGCGTGTCGCCGCCGCCTCCACCGCCGCCGCATGCGGCAACGAGCAGCATCGCGGCGAGGGCCGCGAGGCCGGAACCCGGATGGATCGGGAGGTGTGGTGCGCGCTCGGGGATCGGATGTTGGCCGTGCATGCTCGCTCCTTCCGGACCCGCCCGCTGCTGCGCGATGCGCGGCGGCCGGCCGGTCCAGGTGAGGCGAGACCGCAGATATCCTCGCATGGGTCGGGACATGAGGCGGCCCCGCCGGGTTGGGTTGCGTTGCGTTCTGGTTCCGCGCCGCTCTGCGTCGGGCGGGGCGGCGTGCTGCGCCGCCGTGTCCCGTGCGCGTGATGCGATGCGCGGGATGAACGTGAATATCGCGGACCCGTCATGCCGTGTAAATTGGCCGAAGGTCGCGCACGTGAGTCAAAGGTCGTAGTCCTGAATGGACATAGGTCCGCGTGAAATGTGAACAGGGCCGTGGAGAAGCGAGAGGAAAAAGCCGGGAAAAATCCCGTGACCAATACGCGCGCCATTCGGGAAATGATGGTATATGGCGCACGGGAAAGTCTTCGGAAAGTGCGCGATTACCTGCCAGTTGATAAGGAATGCGTGATATTAGACGGCATGCCGCGCGAGAGGCGGCGGTCGCGATTCATTCGTGTGAGGAGGGCGCGCGGGTCGGTCTTGCGTGGTATCGCATCGGCGCGGCGACGGCCGGATTCCCGCATGACCGGCGGGAATCCGGAACGTTTGATCGGGATAGCGAATCGTCAGCGAATGCCGAAATGTCTTTGTAGGTCGCTTCTGACAATGCTTGTATTGTCCGGCCTTGTATCTGACAGAAAATGAAGTCGCTCGGCGGGTGGGTCCTCGTATCCCGTCGGGCAGCTTGGTAGCGTTGATCCTAGGTTCCCCCCGGACACCAGGATCTTTGGCCGCCACGTCCGCCGGGCGGGCGTGGCGGTTTTTTTGCCGGACGGCGAACGCCGCCTCAATGCATGTACGTGACCAGGCGCGCGCGGTCGCGAATCTCGAGACCCGCGTCGAGCAGCGAAATGGAAAACCAGCGGGTGATCTTCAGCACGCCGCTCACGGTGATGGGCGGCAGCCATCCGGCAAGGATGCGCAGCGCAGCTTCGCTGCGGGTCGACTGCAGGTGCGCGATCGCCTGCAGCAGCGACGCCTCGTCGTTCGCGAGGTCGTTCGCGCAACGGCAGCGCGTGTCGAGCGGGCGCGGCGATGCGCCCGTGAGCGTCGTCATCATCATGTCGAACTGGTCGAGACCGTCGACGCGCAAGCCCGCGTCGAGCAGCACGTCGCGCCACGAACGCTGCTCGCGCGCCGCGCCGCAGTCCGGATGGAGCCAGGTGCGCACGGCGGTCAGGATGATGCGTTCGGCAAGATCGGCTTCCCCGGCGGGCGTTTCGTCGAGCAGCGAATGGTTGCGGGCGGCCGAGCGATGGAAATTCATGGAGCCTCCTGATGAGGTCGGGCCGGCCGATGGCCGGCGCGTGGAAAGAGGAGCGTCAGCGCGCCGGACCGCGCCATTCGCGGACATAGGCGTCGCGGGCCGGGCGGGCGACCGCGCTCGCGGGCGCGACGGGCGTGCCGACGTAAAGAAAACCGAGCACCTGTTCGTTCGGCGCGAAGCCGAGCGCGTCGTGCAGCGCGCTCGCGCGCGAATCCGGGCCGCTGGCCCAGAAGCCGCCGTAGCCGAGCAGGTGGACCGCGTTGAGCAGGTTCATCGCGGCGGCGCCGACCGCGAGCAGCTGCTCGCTCTCCGGCACCTTCGGATGCGCGCTGAGCGCCGCGCCGAGCGCGATGATCAGCGGCGCGGCGAGCGCTTTCTGGCGGCGGTGTTCATGCGCGCCGGCCGGCGCGTCGGGCGTGCGCGCGGCCGCGCAGGCGACGAACAGGTCGCCCAGCGACTCGCGCGCCGCGCCGCGGATCAGCACGAAACGCCAGGGCCGCAGCGCGCCGTGGTCGGGCGCGCGCAGCGCGGCGTCGAGGATCGTGTCGAGCGCGTCGCCGTCGGGCGCGGGCTCGGTCAGCGGCCAGTGCGAGCGGCGCGACAGCAGCGCCTGGAGCGGGTCGGCGGCGGTGACGGGAAGGGCGGCGTTCATGAGTCGGAGTCAATGCGATGGATGTCGCCATCATCGTACAAATCCGACTCAATTGCAAATGATTCTCATTTGCGAAATAAGCACGAAATATGTGCCAGATCAGGAACCCTGCGCCGGGCGGCCGGCGAAGCCCGGCCAGCAGGCGCAGCCGCGCCGGACGAAGCCGCTGCCGGTCTTGATCACGATCGCGCCGATCGCGAGCGCGGCGAGGTCGTCGAGACGGCCGAGGCCGGCCAGCGCCGCGCTGGCCGCGCCGGTGGCGAGCAGCGCCGACAGCGCGTCGGCGCGGACATGCCAGCCGCTGGCCGCCAGCAGCGCCGAGCCGGTCTCGCGCGCGCGGCGCAGCATCCAGCGCGACAGCGCGGCCTTGCCGGCGAGCGTGACGGCGAGCAGCGCGAGCGGCAGGGCGCCCGGCTGCACGGCGGGCGGCGCGCCGAAATGGCGGGTCGCCTGCCAGATCATCTGCGCGCCGGTCGCGACGAGCAGCGCGCCGAGCCCGGCGAGCGCGATCGGCTCGTAGGTGGGGCGGCGTTCCGGCGGCAGTGCCGCGTCGAGGCGGCAAGCGAGCAGAATGAGACCGTCGGCGGCGAGATCGATCGCGGCGTGCAGGACATCGGCGAGCAGGCCGGACGAATGCGCATGGGCCGCCGCGATCGCTTCGATCGCGAGCAGCAGCAGATTGGCCGCGAGGCTCAGGGCAAGGACGCGGGTCGTGGCCGCGTGGACGGAGGGCGTGGCGCGCGACAAGCGCTGCATGGCGTGGGGTTCTGTCGTTTAGGCGTAGCGTGCAACGGTACGGGGGCTCGATGGCAGCCCGATGACACGCGCGTGCGCCAAGCCGGGGCGGCGCGCTGCGCCGGCGCGGCGCATGCCCGCGCCGGTCGGCCCGTGCGACGCACCGCCCTGGTGCGCGATGGTGCGCGGGCGTGCCGGAACCGGTCCTGCGCGCGCAAGGCACGCTCCTTGCTGGATGAAATGCGCGCCGGCCCGGCATCCGTGATGCCAGACAAGAACGTGGGAGTAGTCCGATGAAACCGTTCGATGAAATGCTGCAACCCGGCGATATCGTGAGGGCACCTTACGCGCGCCTCAAGCAATGGCTCGACGCGCAGGATCCGGCGAGCCTCGCGCAGAAGGCGCGCGACGCGGAGAGCGTGTTCCGCCGCACCGGCATCACGTTCGCCGTGTACGGCGACGCCGAGGCCGCCGAGCGGCTGATCCCGTTCGACATCGTGCCGCGCGTGATTTCCGGCCAGGAGTGGAGCCGGTTGTCGCTCGGCATCGAGCAGCGCGTGATGGCGCTCAACGCCTTCCTCGACGACATCTACCATCGCCAGGAGATCGTGCGCGCGGGCATCGTGCCGCGCCACCTGATCGCGCGCAACAGCGCGTTCCTGCCGGAGATGATCGACTTCCGGCCGCCCGGCAACGTCTACACCCACATCATCGGCGTCGACATCGTCCGCACCGCGGAAAACCAGTTCTACGTGCTGGAGGACAACGCGCGCACGCCGTCGGGCGTGTCGTACATGCTGGAGAACCGCGAGACGATGATGCAGCTGTTTCCCGAGCTGTTCCAGCAGGTCAAGGTGCGGCCCGTCGAGACCTATCCGCAGCTGCTGCGCCAGTCGCTCGCCGCCGTCTGCCCGCCGGGCGGCAACGCCGCGAACCCGACCATCGCGGTGCTGACGCCGGGCATCCACAACTCCGCGTACTACGAGCACGCTTTCCTCGCCGACCAGATGGGCGTGCACCTGGTCGAGGGCAGCGACCTGCAGGTGGTCGGCGACCGGGTCGCGATGCGCACCACCGAGGGCTTCCGGCCCATCGACGTGCTGTATCGCCGGCTCGACGACGCGTTTCTCGACCCGCTCACGTTCCGGCCCGACTCGGTGCTCGGCGTGGCGGGGATCATGGACGTCTATCGCGCGGGCGGGGTGACGATCGCGAATGCGCCCGGCACGGGCATCGCCGACGACAAGGCGATCTACTCGTACATGCCGGAGATCGTCGAGTTCTACACGGGGCGCAAGGCGCTGCTCGAAAACGTGCCGACCTGGCGCTGCGCGGAGCCCGACAGCCTGAGCTACGTGCTCGCGCATCTTCACGAGCTGGTGGTCAAGGAGGTGCACGGCTCGGGCGGCTACGGCATGCTGGTCGGCCCGGCCGCCTCGCGCGCCGAGTGCGAGGCGTTCGCGGCGAAGCTGCGCGCGCGGCCCGCGAACTACATCGCGCAGCCCACGCTCGCGCTGTCGACCACGCCGATCCTGACGGAGAAGGGGCTCGCGCCGCGCCACGTCGACCTGCGGCCGTTCGTGCTGGTGTCGGACCAGATCCGCATCACGCCGGGCGGGCTCACGCGGGTCGCGCTGAAGGAGGGCTCGCTCGTCGTCAATTCGAGCCAGGGCGGCGGAACCAAGGACACCTGGGTGCTCGCCGACTGACGGCGCGCGCGGCACAACGATCGGAGTGGACCCCCATGCTTCTCGGACGGACGGCAAGCGGCTTGTACTGGATGTTCCGCTATATCGAGCGCGCGGAGAACACCGCGCGGATCGTCGATGCGGGATTGCGGATGGCGCTCACCCGCAGCGCGGACGCGCCGGCGGAATGGTCGTCGGTGCTGGTCAGCTCCGGCGCGGATCACGGCTACCGGCAAAAACACGAGGTCTACGCGGCGGACAGCGTCGCCGACTACCTGCTGCGCGATCGCGACAACCCGTCGAGCGTACTGTCGTGCGTCGAGTACGCGCGCTCGAATGCGCGCATGGTGCGCACGGCGTTGACGCGCGAGGCGTGGGAGAGCGTCAACAGCGCGTGGCTCGGCCTGACGCGCGCGCTGGCGCCGCCGATCGCGCCGAGCGGCCTGCCGGCGCTGCTCGACGAGATCAAGCGCGAGACCGCGCTGATCATCGGCAGCTTCTACAGCACGATGCTGCGCAACGAGATCTTCGATTTCGCGCAGCTCGGCGCGTTCATCGAGCGCGCCGACAACACCGCGCGGATCCTTGACGTGAAGTACCACCTGCTGCTGCCCTCGGTGTCGCATGTCGGCACGATCCTCGACAACTACCAGTGGGAGTCGATCCTGCGCTCGGTCGCCGCGCACCGCTCGTATCGCTGGGTCTACGACGTGCAGTACCGGCCGCTCAACATCGCGGACTACCTGATCCTGAACGACCGGATGCCGCGCTCGCTGCGTTTCTCGTCCGGCCGCATCGTGACGAGCCTCGGCCATCTCGCGAAGGACTACGGCGTCACGCACGGCTGCCACGAGACGGCGGCGCAGATCCGGCAGACGCTCGACGACAACACGGTCGAGCGGATCTTCAAGCACGGCCTGCACGAATTCCTGACCGATTTCATCGCCCGGAACAACAGCCTCGGCCTTGAAATCGCCGACGCCTACAACTTCGACTGAGAGCCATCATGCGACTTGCGATCCGACATATCTCGCGCTTCAGCTTCGACGAATCCGCCGCCTACGCGCTGCAGCGCCTGCGGCTGCGACCGCAGAGCGGCCCCGGGCAGACCGTGCGCGCGTGGCAGGTGACGGTCGACGGCGTCGAGCCGACGCTGTCGTACGCGGACGGCCTCGGCAACCGCGTCGACCTGGTGCGCCGCGAGCGCGACCGCGCGGGAATCGTGGTGACCGCGGCCGGCGTGGTCGAGACCCGGGACCGCGCGGGCATCGTCGGGCCGGTCGACGGCTATGCGCCGCCGTGGGTGTTCGAGCGCGAGACCGAGCTGACCCAGGCGGGCGATGCGGTGCGCGCGCTCGCGGCCGAATTGCCGATCGAACCGCGCAGCCTCGACGCGCTGCACTGGCTGATGACCGAGGTGCACGGCCGGGTGGCCTATGCGCCGGGCGAGGGCGAGGCCGCGGACGATGCGGAGACCGTGCTGCGCACCGGCGCGGGCACGAGCCGCGACCACGCGCATGCGTTCATCGCGGCGGCGCGCGCGCTGGGCATCCCGGCGCGCTACGTGTCGGGCTATCTGCTGACCGACGCGCCGCTGCAGCGCATCGCCGAGGCCTTGCAGGCGGTCGGCGTGGCGCAGCAGGTGCAGCAGATGGCGTATGAGGCGTCGCCCGCCGCCGCGCGCGCGGGCGACGCGGAGCGGCAGGCGGGCGCGCCGCGCGACGGGGCAGTCGGCTCGCCGCCGTCGGGCCATGCGTGGGCGGAGGCCTATGTCGACGGGCTCGGCTGGGTCGGTTTCGATCCGTTCATGAATCGCTGCCCGGACGAACGCTACGTCCGCATCGCGACGGGCCTCGACCAGCGCGATGCGCGGCCGGTCCACGGGATCGGCGCGCGGCTCGTGAGCGTCGAGATCAACGTCGCGCAGGCGCCGGAGCTGGTCTGAGCGGCGCGCCGGGGCAGGGCGCCGCGCGGTGGGCCGCGCGGGAGGCGGGCGGGAAGCGGGAGGGCGACGGGATGATACGATGCGCGCTGAACGGGCACGCCGCGCCGGCCGATGGGCGGGCGCGCCGGGCTGCCCGTGCCTGACGAGTCGACATCGTGCCTCCTCTTTCCTCCGACGATCCGAGCGCCGCCGACGCGATGCATACGCTGTTCGACAGCGGCGCGGACGCCGCCGCGCTGGGCGCGGCGCTTGCGGCGCGCGCGAGCGCCGGCAGCTACGACGAGCTGCGCGGCAGCGCGGCCGGGTCCGGCGATGCGCTCGCGCCTGCGTGGCGCGCCTTCTTCACCCAGCTGGGCAGCGTCGGCTTCGCCGACCTCGACCGTCGCGCCGACGCGCTCGCGCGCCGCATGCGCGAGAACGGCTTGGCCTATCAGCCGCACGGCCTCGACGATGCCGCGCCGCGCCCGTGGTCGCTCGACCTGCTGCCGCAGATCCTGACGCCGCGCGAGTGGCAGGCGATCGAGCGCGGCGTGCTGCAGCGCGTGCGCCTGCTGAACGCGATCCTGAGCGACATCTACGGCGAGCAGACGGTGCTGCGGCGCGGCCTGCTGCCGCCGTCGCTGGTGACGGGCCATCCGGGCTACCTGCGGCCGATGCGCGGCGCGCGCGCGCCGGGCGATACCTGGCTGCACGTCGCCGCGTTCGATCTCGCGCGCGGGCCGGACGGCGAGTGGCGCCTGATGGCGCAGCACACCCAGGGGCCGACGGGGCTCGGCTACCTGCTCGAGAATCGCGTGATCGTGTCGCGGTTGTTTCCGCGCGCGTTTCGCGGCCTGCGCGTGCAACGGCTCGCGGCGAGCTATCGCGCGCTGCTGCGCAGCCTGCAGGAGCTGAGCCCGGCCGGCAAGAACGCGCGGATCGTATTGCTGACGCCCGGCCCGCACGCGGCCACCTATTTCGAGCACGCGTATCTCGCGCGCTACCTGGGGCTCACGCTGGTCGAGGGCGGCGACCTGACCGCACGCGACAACCACGTATACCTGAAGACGCTGAGCGGGCTGGAGCCGGTGCACGGGATTCTGCGGCGCGTCGACGACGATTGGCTCGATCCGCTCGAACTGCGCGCCGATTCGCTGCTGGGCGTGCCGGGCCTGCTGCAGGCCGTGCGCGCGCGCAACGTGCTGGTCGCGAACCTGCCGGGCTCCGGCTTCCTGGAATCGCCGGGCGTGCTGGGATTCCTGCCGCGCCTGGCCGAGAGCCTGCTGGGCGAGACGCTGAGCCTGCCGGCGGTCGCCTCGTGGTGGTGCGGCGAGCCGGCCGCGTGCGCGGAAGCGCTGTCGCAGCTCGCGCGCGCGGTGATCCGGCCGACCTTTCCGGCCGGCGTGCAGGCGGGCGGCAGCTTCGAGCCGGTGTTCGGCGCGCGGCTCGCGCCGGACGAGCTTGCCGCGTGGCGCGCGCGGATCGCCGAACAACCCGCGCATTACACGGTGCAGGCCGACCTGCCGCTGTCGCAGGCGCCCACCTGGCCCGGCCGCGCGCAGGCCGGCGACGGCGGCGCGCGCATCGTGCCGCGCCCGCTGCTGCTGCGCGTGTTCGCGCTGGTCGACGGCGCGCGCACCTGGCGCGTCCTGCCGGGCGGCCTCGCGCGGGTGGGCGCGCGCGAGGCGCTGTTCGATGCGCCGATGCCGCACGGTGGCAGCAGCGTCGACGCGTGGGTGATGACCGACGGGCCGGTCGACGCGACCACCTTGCTGCAGACCCATCTCGGCCCCGACGATCTGGTCGGCCGGCCGCGCGCGATTGCGAGCCGCGCGGCGGAGAATCTGTTCTGGCTGGGCCGCTACACGGAGCGCGCGATCAATCTTGCGCGGCTCGCGCGCGCGGCGCTCGAACGCCTGCGCGGCGAGGACGACGTGGAAAGTCTCGCGCACCTGCACCTGCTCGACGCGCTGTGCCGCGTGCACGGCTTGCTGCCGTTCGATACGCCGGCGGCGGCCGAGGCGCCGCAGGCGTTCCAGCAGGCGCTGGTGCGCGCGCTCACGACGCGCGCCGGGCGCGATGCGGGCATCGCATCGTGCCTGTTCGGGATGCGCGGCGCGGCCGCGGCGATCCGCGAGCGGCTGTCGCGCGAGCAATGGCGCCTGATCGACGATGCGGCGCAACTGTTCGAGGTCGGCGACGCGGACGACCCCGAGCCCGAGGATCAGCTCGGCAGCGGCGCGCTGCAGTTGCTCGAACGCCTGAACCTGCTGCTGTCCGCGATCACCGGTGCGCAGACCGACAACATGACGCGCGACGACGGCTGGCGGCTCCTGACGATCGGCCGGCAGATCGACCGGCTCGATTTCCTGGCCGGCGTGCTGCGCCGCGCGTTCGAGGATCGCGCGGTGCTCAAGCAGGACGGCTTCGAACTCGTGCTGGAGCTGTTCGACAGTTCGATCACATTCCGATCGCGGTTCCAGCGCTGCTTCGACGTCGCGCCGCTGCTCGCGCTGCTGGTGCTCGACACGGACAATCCGCGCGCGCTGGCCTGGGTCGCGCAGTCGCTGCGCGGCCGCCTCGAAAAAGTCGAGCGCGGCGAGGGCTACGCGCTGTCGGAACTGGCGGAAGGCATTCCGGAGATCAAGGGCTGGTCGCTGGCCGCGCTGTGCGAGGTGGACGACGCGGGGAATCATCCGCACCTGATGGCGCGGTTGGAGGCGAGCGTGAAGGCGGTGCGGGTTCTGTCGGACCGGATCGGCGAACGCTATTTCAGTCATGCGCGGGACGCGGGCAGGGCGCTATGGGGATGAGCGGAACCGACGACCGCGCGCCCGGCGCGACGGAGGACGACGCGCCGTCCCGCCTGCTGCGCGTCACGCACGACACGCGCTACCGCTATGCGGCGCGGGTGGAGTCGGCGCAGCACCAGGCGCGCCTGAGGCCGCTCGACACCGCGCGGCAGCGGGTGCTGGACTTCGCGCTGGAAATCGCGCCGACGCCGCACGGCATGAGCCGCGAGACCGATTCGTTCGGCAACCAGCGCACCTCGTTCGCGCTCGATCAGCCGCACGACGAGCTGACGGTGCGCAGCCGCAGCCTGGTGCGGACCCGCGCGCCCGCGCTGTCGGCGGGACGGCGCGGCGAACCGCCGCCCGCGATCGCGCAGCCGACGGCGGGGCAGGCGAGTACGTGGGAGGCGGTGCGCGAGCGGCTCAGCTATCGGGCGGGGCGCGCATTCGACCCGGCGAGCGAATTCGTGTTCGCGTCGCCGCAGGTGGCGTGCGATCCGGCGCTGGCCGCCTATGGCGCGGTGAGCTTCACGCCGGGCCGGCCGTTCGTGCAGGGCGCGTGGGAACTGATGCAGCGCATCCATGCGGAGTTCGCGTACGCGCCGGACAGCACCGACGTGTCGACCACCGCGCTCGACGCGCTGCGGCTCGGGCGTGGCGTGTGCCAGGACTTCGCGCACGTGATGATCGGCGCGCTGCGCTCGCTCGGGCTGCCCGCGCGCTACGTGAGCGGCTACCTGCTGACCGAGCCGCCGCCCGGGCAGCCGCGCCTGATCGGCGCGGACGCATCGCATGCGTGGGTCGAGGTGTACGACCCGGCGTGGCCCGAGGACCACGGCTGGCTGCAGCTCGATCCGACCAACGATCGCGCGCCCGGCGACGACTACGTGATGCTGTCGGTCGGCCGCGATTATGCGGACGTGACGCCGCTGCGGGGCGTGATCCGCGGCGGTGGGGCGGGCCAGGTGCTGACGGTCGGCGTGACGGTCGAGCCGGTGCCCGCCGGGTAGCGGCGGGTGGCGCCAGCGGGCGCGCAGCGGTCCTGCAAGGGGATCGTCGGGGGGCTGTATCGATACTGTTACATGTCTTACAAGGTCCGATCCGGGAAATGACAAATAACCTGCGGCGCTTCGCTATACTCGCGGTCGTTTTCATCCCCTGAATAAAGGCCGTTCGATGTCGAAGAAATTCATCCAGATCCTTGCGGTCGCGGCGCTGACCGTAGCCGCGTCGGTGCCGGCGCTGGCCGGCGGCGATATGAACAATGCGCTTGGCGGCGCGCTGGGCGGCGTCGCCGGCGCGGCGCTCGGCGGCGCGGTGGGCGGCAGCACGGGCGCCGTGATCGGCGGCGCGGTGGGCGGCGGCGCGGGCGGCGCGGTGACGGCGAACCGTCGCGAGCGCACGGGCGCGATCATCGGCGGCGCGCTGGGCGGCGGCGCGGGCACGGCCGCGGGCAACGCGATGGGCGGGCGCACGGGCGGCCTCGTCGGCGCGGCGGTGGGCGGCGGCGCGGGTGCGGCGCTCGGCGGCAACGTGTCGCGGTCGAATTCCTATGAGGAAGATCGCGGGCGCGGCCATTACAAGGGCAAGCACCGCCATCACCATCGTCGCGATTATTGAGGACGGAAGGTGTCGCGGGCGGCGTGAGGCGCCGTTTGCGACGCGGGAAGCCGGGGCGCGTCGTGCGGTTTGCATGCGCGGCCGGCGTCCGAGCTTGCTGAAACGCCGGTTATCCGGCGTTTTTTTGTTGTTGCGGGATGTTTGTCCAGGGGGCGCGGCGACAGGTCGCGCGCCGATGATGCGTAGGAAATGCCGGGAAGCGGCCGGCGTCGTTGGCTTGTAGAATCGGCGCGCATCGTCCGCGAGCGCTCGATCTCGCGCGATGCCTCATGTCCTCCACGGGAGCAGACCGCGATGCAGCTTCTCGATCATGTGTCGATCGGCGTCCCCGATCTCGATGCGGCCCGGCCGTTCTACGACGCGATCATGGCCGCGCTCGGGGCGGACAAGGTCTACGATCGCGCCGACGCCTTGGGCTACGGCGCGCGTTGCAATGCGCGCGACACCGCATCGACCTGTCTTGCCGTTTATCTGGATCCGGCCATCGTCGGCGCGAGCCGGCGGCATTGGTGCTTCAAGGCGGCGACCCGCGCGCAGGTCGATGCGTTCTTCGCGGCGGGCCTCGCCACGGGCGGGCGCTCGGACGGCGAACCGGGCCCGCGCGCGCACTATCACGACAGCTATTACGCGGCGTTCCTGTTCGATCCCGCCGGCAACCGGGTGGAAGCCGTGTGCCATGCCGGGCGGGAATGAAGCGCGAGGCGGCAGGCCGGCAGCCTGCCGCTACAGGTGTTTTTCCATGAAGACGCTGAGCCGGTCGGGCCGGTAGTCGGCGAACGGCGGGCGTTCGACGAAGCCCGCCGTGCGATAGAGCCGCAGCGCGGCATGGCTGTGGATGCCGGTTTCGAGCCGCAGCACGCGCACGCCGTGCCGGCGGGCATCGGCCTCCAGCGCATGCAGGATCGCCTTCGACAGGCTCCGGCCGCGCGTATGCGGCTCCACCCAGATCCGTTTGACCTCGGCCCATGCGCCATGCAGCACGAGCGCGCCGGTGCCGATCGCGTGGCCGTGGGCGTCGCGCGCGACGTGGAAGCGGACGTGGGCGGCGCGCAGCGCGTCGAGCGGGAGGTGGTGGTTGCTTTCCGCCGGATACAGGCGCGCGGATTCCGCTTCGCCGCGTTCGAGCAGCGCGGCGATCTCGGGTTGCGCCGGATCCTCGGTTCGGATGTGCATCGGCAGGGAGCGGGCAGAACGATGACGAGGCGATTGTCGGCGAATCGGGAAGGGTTGTCGATTCGGGTGTCGACGGACGACCATTGACACCCGTGGCGGACTGGATGCACATTCGGATCCATGCGCCCAGCCGTTTTTATCCTCGTGCCCGCCGTGCCGCTAGCGATGATTTCGATTCAGCCATTGCCGGGGATGGGCGTGCGCTAGACGCACGAGAAGGCTTCATTGCCTGCAAGGCCCCGACGGAAACCGCCGGGGCTTTTTTGTTGGCGGGTGCGGTCGGGCTTCGCTCCTGTTGAAGAGAAGAGAGAGGTTCGGGATGGATGTTATGGACGATTTTCGCGGGCCTGGGGCGCGCCTTGCGCGGCGCGCGCGGGGTGGGCGCGCGTTCAGGGGCGGCGCGGGTGGAGGGCGGCCATGATTCTCTGCGACGCTACCCTCGAAGCGGCGGAGGAGATCGCCGCGGTGCATGTCGCGTCGTGGCAGGCGGCCTACCGGGAACTGTTGCCGGCCGCGTTCCTGGCCGCGTTGTCGATCGAGCGGCGCGCGCAGGGATGGCGCGCGCTGCTGCGCGACGGCCGTACGCGCGTCGTGCTCGCGCGGGCGCAGGATGGCGCGCTCGCGGGCTGGGTGTCGTTCGGCGCGAACCGCGACGAGGACCTGGACGCAGCCTGGGGCGAAATCGAGGCGCTGTACGTGCGGCCGGACGCGTGGCGGCAAGGCGTCGGCGCACGTCTCGCGGCACGGGCGTGCGCGGCGCTGCGCGACGCCGGCTACACGCGTGTGTCGCTGTGGGTGCTGGAGGGCAACGCGCAGGCGATCGCGTTCTATCGCCGATTGGGTTTCGCGCCCGACGGCGCATCGGCGCCGGTTGCGATCGGCGGCGCGCACCTCGTCCAGGTGCGGTATGGCATGGAATTGGCGGGTGTCATGGAAGGGCGGCCGGCGGCGGATGATTGACGCGCGGTGCGCGCCGTCCGCGCAGGCGATGATGGCACGCCTGAGTGGTCGGCTGCGGGCAGTCCGTCACGGTGGTGCGCGTATGCGCGGCTCAATCGCCGAGCGGCTTGGACATCTCCACGTGCGTGGCCTGATAGCCGAGCCGGCCGTACAGGCGCAACGCACCTTCGTTATGGCCGAACACATGGAGGCCGAGCTGCCGCAGGCCGGCGTCGCGCGCCCACGCCTCGGCAGCGTGCAGTGCCTGCGTGCCGTAACCGTTGCCGCGATGGTTCGGCTGCACGAACAGATCGTAGATGAATCCGGACTCGCCGCGCAGGGTCTGGGTTCGTCCCAGCCATAGATACCCGACCGGCTCGTCCGCATCCGGATCGACCAGCACGAACAGGTGTTGCGACGGCGTCCGGACGCCATCGGGCAGCAGCTTGAGCAAGGACTCCTCTTCGCGCGCGGCGGCTTCCTCCGCGGTGCCGCCGTCAGCGCGCAGCGTGTCGGCGGCGTAGTGGTTCAGCGTGTCGGCGCGGTAGGCCGCGAACGCGGCGTCGTCCATCGGGACCAATTCGATACGTCGTGAGGCGTGCGTTGAAGGCATGGAGGGGCAGGCGTCGTGAGTGGGCGGAATGGCTGGATGATAGCCCCACCAGCACTCACGCCGGCATCAACATCGCCCGCGCCGGATGCCGGGGCGTCGGCGCGCCGGGCGCGAACCCATCGGGCGGGTTCGCGAGCTTGAAGATCTCGACGGCCGCGAGCATGTCGCGCGCCTGCTCCTTGAGGTTCTCGGCCGCGGCCGCGCATTGCTCCACGAGCGCCGCGTTCTGCTGGGTCGCCTGGTCCATCTGGGTCACGGCCTGCCCGATCTGCGCGACGCCGACGCTCTGCTCGGTGCTCGCCGCGCTGATCTCGCCCATCAGGTCGGTGACGCGCGCGATCGAGCCGACGATGTCGCGCATCGTCGAACCCGCCTGATCGACCAGCGCGCCGCCGTGCACGACGCGCTCGATGCTCGCGCCGATCAACTGCTTGACCTCCTTGGCGGCGTCGGCGCTGCGCTGGGCGAGATTGCGGACCTCGCCCGCCACGACCGCGAAGCCGCGGCCTTCTTCGCCGGCGCGCGCGGCCTCGACGGCGGCGTTCAGCGCAAGGATGTTGGTCTGGAATGCGATGCCCTCGATGATGCCGACGATGTCGGCGATCCGCGCGGAGCTGCCGTTGATCTGCTTCATCGTGCCGACCACCTGCTCGACCACCGCGCCGCCTTCGGTCGAGATCGTGCACGCGCTGATCGCGAGCTGGTTCGCCTGCTTCGCGTTGTCCGCGTTCTGCCGCACCGTGGAACTCAGCTGTTCCATCGTCGCCGAGGTTTGTTCGAGCGCGCTCGCCTGTTCCTCGGTGCGCTGGCTCAGGTCGAGGTTGCCCTGCGCGATCTGCGCGCTCGCGGTCGCGACGTTCTGCGCGTTCAGCCGCATCCGTCCGACGATGCCGGCCAGGCTCGTCTGCATCGTTTCGAGCTGCGCCATCAGGCTGTCGCGGTCGCCGCGCTTCAGCGTGATATGCACGCTGAGATCGCCGGCCGCGACCCGGCGCGCGAGCGCCGCTGCCTCGCCGGGTTCCGCGCCGAGTTCGCGGCCGATCGAGCGCGTGATCCACAGGCCGAGCGCGGCGGCGATCGCCACGCCGGAGAGGATCACGAACAGGAACACGAGGCGCATCGTCTCGTAGCGTGCGCGCGCCGCGCCGAATTCGAGCCGCGCCTCGCTTTCCTGCAGCTTCTGCAGCGCCTCGTTGCTCGCGCGCACCGGCTGGAACAGCGGGCGCAACTGCTCGACCACGATGCGGCGCGCCTCGTCGCTCTGGTTCGCGCGCAGCGCGGCGACGACCGGCTGCAGGCCGCGCTCGATGAACTGCTGGCGCGCGGCCGCGAACTGCCGCGCGAGCTGCTGCTCCTGCGGCGTGAGATGGGTGGCCTGGTAGGCGAGCCACAGCCGGTTCGACGCGACGGCGTTCTCCTCGACGATCGCAATGCTGGCCGCGACCGCGGCCGGATCCGGCGTCAGCGCCGCGGAAGCGAGCGCGAGCCGGTCGCGCATCAGGCGGTCGCTGATTTCCGCAAGCTGCCGGGTGGGCTCCAGCCGGTCGCTGTAGACGCTTTCCAGTGCCGCCTCGGTCTTGTGCACGCCCCACAGGCCGAAGCTGCCGATCAGCAGCAGCAACACGGACAGCAAGGTGATCAACAAGGTGAGCCGGGTGGCAATTTTCAACTGGTTCATGGGAAGCCTTTTCGAGTCGAATGAAGATGAACGACGCGCACGATCCGACGTGGTGCGACGCTGCAACCGGCGCGCGATGCCCGCGCGTGCATCGCGATGCGGAGCCGCGCATGCGTGTCGGGTCGAGCGGGCAGGACCAGATGAAATCTAGTGGCTTTCGATGGGCCGATATATAGGCCCAGTCTGATTTACAGATCGGAATTCAGGTGTTCTGAAATTTTGGATAAAGCGGGGGCGGTGCGTCGTCCGGGGGAGGAGGCAGGCAAGGGAGGGGGATGGCAGCGCGCGGCGCGTTCGAGTGCCGGCGCATGGCGCGTGGGCGCGCACTCCTGTTATCGGCGGTGCGGCGGGGTTCTTTATGACAGGGGCAAACGCGCGAGCGAGGAATGTGCGGGGCGCCCTCATCCTTCCAGGCGTCTCAATCGTGCGCCGGCAACGGCGGCCGCCGCTCGACAAGGTGGTGCCGCGTCGAGATGCGGCGAGCGCGTGCGGCGCGATTCGCGCGGGGCGTGGACGGCGCGCACGAATCGCGCGCCATGACGCGCGGCCGCTGTCGCGACGGCTCGCGGCCGGATGGTTGTACGTGCAAGGATCGTCAGTGGCGCGCGTGGACGCGTGTGTTGGCTTCGTCCCGCATCGCGGCTCAGCCGAGCATGGCGGGCAGATGGCTTTCCAGCAGCGCGAGCGCCGCGCGCGTCTTGGCCGGGATCGGGCGAGCGGCCGGATAGAGCGCATGCAGCGCGAAGCCCGGCACCGTGTAGCCGGGCAGCAGCGGCACGAGCGTGCCGGCAGCGAGCGCCGCCGCGCAAACGGGCGCCTGCAACACGCCGATTGCCGCGCCCGCGAGGATCCATTCATGGACGGGCCGCCAGTGGCTCGCATTCCACGCGACGGTCAGGCGCGCCTGGACGAGCTTGCCGCTGGCGTCGACGAGCGGCAGGTGCTGGTCGCCGAACAGGCCGGCCACGCGTGCGAAGGGATGCGCGATGAGCGCCTGCGGCGTAGTGGGCGCGTCGTGGTGTTCGAGATAGGCGGGTGAGGCGACGAGCACGCGCCGCACCTCGCCGAGACGGCGCGCGACGACATTGCCGATACCGGGCTCGCCGAGCCGCAGCGACAGGTCGACGCCTTCCGTGACCGGATTGACCACGCGGTCGTTCAGCACGAGATCGACGTCGAGTGCCGGATGGCGTTCGCGCAGGCGGGCCAGCAGCGCGGGCAGGACGACTTCCCCGAGGCCCTGCGGCGCGGCGAGCCGCAGCGTGCCGCGCACCGCGCGCTGGTCGCGCGCGACCGCGTCCTGCGCATCCTGCGCGGCCGCCAGCACGATCCTGCTGCGTTCGTAGAAACGCGCGCCGGCGTCGGTGCAGGACACCGCGCGCGTGCTGCGCCTGAGCAGGCGCGCGCCGAGATGCTGTTCGAGTTTTTCGATGCGTTCGCTGACGGCGGGCTGGCCGATGCCGAGGTCGCGCGCCGCGGCCGACATACTGCCGCGCTCGACGACGCGCACGAAGATGCGCATGGCTGAGAGGAGGTCCATGCGCGCGATCGTATCAGTTTTGCCGATGAGTCAAATCGGCGTGGGATGCCTACCGGGCGGGGGGCGCGGTGCTTAGGCTGTGCGCATCTCGACTCATGACGACAGGTGCCCTGGATGGCAACGCTTGATTTACGACGGCTCGGTCCGTGTTTGTTGGCCATCGCGATCGACGCGATGGGTTTTGGTCTCGTGTATCCGATGATGTCCGCGCTGTTCGGGGATCCGCATTCGAGCCTTCTATCGCCGGATGCCGCGCCGGCTTGGCGCAACTTCTGCCTCGGGCTTGGCTACGGCGTCTATCCGTTCTTCATGTTCTTCGGCTCGTCGTTGATGGGCGCGTTGTCCGATGGGTTCGGGCGGCGCAGGATCCTGCTGGTGTGCGTGCCGGGGCTGTCGGCGAGTTATTTCATGATGGCGTTGGGGGCGATGCTCCCCAGCCTTTGGCTGCTGTTGGCGGGGCGTGGACTGAGCGGCTTGATGGCGGGCTGTCAGGGCATCGCGCAGGCCGCGATCGTCGACGTGAGCCGGCCTGAGGACAAGGCGCGCAACATGAGCGTGATGTCGATCGCGTTCAGCGCCGGGGTGATCGTCGGGCCGGTGTTGGGCGGCGTGGCGTCGGATGCGTCGATCGCGCCGTGGTTCGGGTACGGCACGCCGTTCATCGCCGTGGGGGTGTTGGCGCTGGGGTGTGGGGTCTGGACGTGGGTAACATATCGCGAACCGGTTGCCGCGTCGGGTTTCGCGCGGGTCGATGTGCTGCTGCCGATCAAGATCATCGTGGAGGCCGCGCGGCATCGGGAGATCGCGTGTCTGTCGGGGGTCTTTTTCCTGATGCAGGTGGGTTATGGCTTGTATCTGCAGACGATCATGCAACTGCTGCAATCGCGGTTCCACTACGCGAGCCATGAACTCGGGCTGTTCAGCGGGATGATCGGCGCGTGTTTCGTGATCGGGCTGATGGTGGTGGTGAGGTTGATGCTGCGGGTGTGGGGCGTGATCGACATCGCGCGGGTCGGGTTGCTGATGGCCGGCGTGGCGCAGATCGCGGCGTCGCTGGTGCCGGGTGCGTGGCCGCAGTGGGTGCTGGGCGCGTTCGTCGGCTGCTTCGATATGGTGGCGTACACGATGATGTATACGGCATTTTCGGACGCGGTGCCGGAAGCGCGGCAGGGGTGGGCGCTCGGGGTCGCGGGATCGGTGATGGCCGTGGCGTGGGTGGTGACGGGGGCGTTGAACAATGCGCTGCCGGTGTTTGGCGAGGCGGGGCTTTTGATGGTGGGGGGCGTGAGCTTTGTCGTGAGCTTCGGGTTGATGAGCGCTTATGGGCGCGGGCGGCAGCTTGCCCAGGCCGCTTGACGCCGCGCGGCTCGCGGCGGCCCGGAGTCACCGGTCCGTCGCCGCGCCGCTCGTCACCACGGAACGGCTCGCCCGAGGTAATCGAGGTAATGCAGGCCGGTGCGACCTTCATACGCTTCGATCGTGCCGATCAGGTTCGGGATGCTCTCCTCGATGCCGAGCCGCGCGCCGGGGCCGCCCATGTCGGTGCGCACCCAGCCGGGGGCCATCAGCAGCAGGGTTTTCGCTTCGTTTTGGTGGCGTGCCGCGTAGCTGCGCATGAACATGTTGAGCGCGGCCTTGCTGCCTCGATAGACCTCGTAGTTGCCGTTGGTGTTGTTGGCGAGGCTGCCTTGTCCCGATGACATCACGCCGATCGTTCCGGCCGGTTGCACGAGGTCCTGAAGCGTCGCGATGACCCGCATCGGGCTGAGCGCATTCGTCACCATCACGCGTATGAATTCATCGGTCGAGACGTCGGCGATCGTTTCGTGATCGGCATTCTTGACGCCGGCGTTCACGAACAGCACATCGATACGCCGGCCGTCGAGGCGAGCGCGCAACGCCGCGACTTGTTCCGGAATCGTGATGTCGACCGCTTCGACTTCAAGCGCGCCATGCGATGCGCTTGCGACCTGGCGCAGCTTGTCCATCGAGCCCGCGCGCCCGGTGGCGATCACGTGCCAGCCGCGCTTGAGGGCTTCCACGGCCATCGCGAAGCCGAGCCCGCGCGATGCGCCGATCAGGAGGAGGGTCTTGGGGGATGAGGTGGGTTGCATGAGTCGTTTCCAGTGAGTCGGGCCTGATCGGACGCCGTGCCGGCGCAATGCGCTCGGTACGGCGGGTGAGTGAAGGCACTTTATCGGCGAACCAGACATGGCGGAAGACGCAGCACTTGCACTTATATAATGCACCGGACGCCATGTCTTATGGCTCCTTTGGCCTGAAGGTCCGCTATGTCCGATCCCGACTTGAACCTCCTCATTGCGCTCGACGCGCTGCTGGCCGATGGCAGCGTGGTGGGCGCTGCGCGTCGGCTGGGGCTGAGCGCCTCGGCCATGAGCCGGACGCTGGCCCGGCTGCGCGAGGTGACGGGCGACCCGCTGCTGGTCCGCGCCGGGCGCCGCATGGTGCTGACGCCGCATGCCGAGGCGCTGCGACAACGCGCCCGGGGCGCGGTGGACGAGGCGCGCGCCGTGCTGTGTCCGGCGGAGGCCGAGCCTGAGTTCGACACGCTTCGGCGCACCTTCATCATTCGCGCCAATGACGGCTTCGTCGAGGTGTTCGGCGCGGCGCTGATCGCTGAGGTGGCGTCGATCGCGCCGTTCGTGCGCCTGTATTTCGTGCCCAAGCCGGAGAAAACCGCGACGCAGCTGCGGGAGGGGGCGGTGGATCTCGAGATCGGCGTACTGGGCGGGATGGGGCCTGAAATTCGCATGCAGGCGCTGTTTCGGGATCGGTTTGTCGGGGTGGTCAGGAAGGGGCATCCGCTTGCAAAGGCGCGCAAGGTGACGGCGGAGCGGTATGTCTCGTTCGGTCATGTGGTCGCGTCACGCCGGGGGCGCGGCGAGGGGCCGGTGGATGAGGCGCTCGCGGCGCTGGGGCTGGAACGAACGATCGTCGCGGTGGTGCCGAGTTTTCCGGCGGCGCTGGCGGTGGCGCAGGCATCGGATCTGATCGCGCTCGTGCCGGCGTCGTTTCTCGGTGTTCGGTCGGGTGCGCAGGGACTTTCGCCGGCGTCGTCCATTCACGCCTTCGAATTGCCGGTGGCGACCGGGAAAATCACCGTGTCGCAGCTGTGGCATCCGAGGCTGGAGGTCGATCCGGCGCATCGGTGGCTGCGGCAGCGGGTGTTGACGGTGTGTCGGCGGGGGATGCCGCAGTGATGCAGCTGGGTGAGCCTGTTTGATCGCGCCGGCTGGCGGCCTCGTCGAACTTGCGTGGCGGCTTGACCCGCAGGTAATGCGCGTGAGCCGGCAGAATTGGCATTTATCTCAAAGTTACTGATTTTTCAAAATCACGCTGCTCAGATATTGATTCAAATCGCGAAAATCGTTGATGGTCCAGTGATAAGGAGGGAGTTTTACGCCATTTTCCCGTAACGTCTTTGGAATCAGGTCGCCATTTGGGCGAAGTATTATTGACGATACAATGACTCCCGGATAAGCGATTAGCCGCTTTTTGAACGCGGACGTCGTAAGGTCGGGGGTGGGTGGGCTGCTCTTGTTGGCCAATGGCCCTGTTCCCTTGACATCTGTTCCATGACACATGGCACATCTTGCTAAAAATATCTTTTTCCCATTGCCGCTATCCGCAAAGGATGGCGATGTTTGAATGAATAATAAAATTCCTAGTGATGCAATGAGGGATGTTTTCATTTTCTCGTGGCAAGCAAGGAAGGCAGGAGCGGCCAGATAAGACCGCGAATCGAAGATGCCGGCCTTGTCGTGGCGAATGCATCGTATCCGCCGGCAGAAAGGCTTTTTGAGGTCGATTGCGACCGGGGCGTTAGGGGCAAGTCATGGCCATTCAGTTTTCGAGGATGGTGTCGAAAGTCTCATCGGGATCGGGCATCGACATCCATGAAGATCTGCAAATAACCAAAAAAACGGAGCCCAAGGGCTCCGTTTCTCGCATGCGCCAAACGCGCCGTTACCGCATCAACGCATCGAACTCCGCCAACAACCGATCCACATCCGCCGGCTCGATCGCGCCCATCGTCGAGATCCGGAACAGCGTGCTCGACAGCCCGCCTTGCCCTGCATAGATCACGAACCCGCGCGCCTTCAACCCGTCGTGCAGCGCTTCATACCCGACCACCTGCGGCAGCCGATACGCGCGCAGCACCACCGACGAAGCCCCTTCGGGCAACACCAGCGGCATACCCCGCGCGGCGAGCCCGGCCTGCGCCCGATCCGCCAACGCCTTGTACCGCGCATACCGGGCGCGCCATCCGCCGGCCTCGTCGAACTCGCGCAGCGCCTCGACCAGCGCGTAATACGCATGAACCGACGGCGTAAACGGCGTATTCCGCTTCGCCTGCAACGCCGCGAGCCTTCCCAGATCGAGGTAATACGTCCGGCGCGCGGCCTTCGCGAGCGCATCCTGCCGCACGATCACGAACGCGGCCCCGGGCACGCCATGCAGGCACTTGTTCGCCGTCGCCGCAACCGCGTCGATCACGCCGCCCGCAAAATCGATCGCCTCGGCGCCGAAGCTGCTGACGCCATCCACCAGCATCCGCACCCCCCGTGCCCGGCACACCGCAGCCACCGCATCGAGGTCGTTCAACCTACCTGTCGTCGTCTCATGATGAATCACGGCGACATGGGTAATGCCGCGATCCGCATCGAGCCGCGCCGCGATCTGATCGACGTCCGGCGCGTCCATCCACTCATGCTTGAGCACTTCGTGCGCGATCCGATACTGCGCCGCGATCTGCGCAATACGCTCGCCATACACGCCGTTCTCGACCACGAGCAGCTTGCCGTCCTCGGGCACGAGGGCCGCGATCATGCTCTCGACAGCGGCCGTGCCGGACCCCGTCATCAATACCGCGGACCATTCGGCCGGATCCAGCTCATACGCAGCCACGAGCCGCGCGCGCGCCTCGTCCTGCAAATCGAAGAACTCGCTTTCGCGATGGCACAGATCGGTTTGCAGCAAGCTCTGGCGCACGCGTTCCGACAGCGTCACAGGGCCGGGATTAAGCAACAGCATGGTGAATCTCCTTCAGGCTTGCGTCGCGCCGATATGGCGCATCAGGCGCGTCTTGACGTCGACGGGCGTCACGGTCGGGCGGGGCAGCCCGTCGGGCACGCCGGTGCGGATCGACAGGCACGCGAAACGCACGCCATTCGCATCGCGCGCGTCGAGCGCCGCGTCGATCACATCGACCGTATCGCCTTCGAACGCGGCCGCATAACCGCACGCGGCGGCCACGCCGGCAAACGACACATGCGGCGACACCGTCGCCTGCCCCCCCGTCGATTCATGCGCGCCGTTGTCGAGCAGCACATGCGTGAGATTCGCCGGCCCATACGCGCCGAGCGTCGCGAACGCGCCCATGCGCATCAACGCCGCGCCGTCGCCGTCAACGGCAACCACATGCAGATCGGGCCGCGCGAGCGCGAGGCCGAGCGCGAGCGTCGTCACGCAGCCCATCGAGCCCACCATGTACAGCTGATTCGCCCGATCATCGAGCGCATACAACTCACGTCCGCAAAACCCCGTGGAAGCCAGCACCACGGTCGATTCAACCGGCGTCCCGGCGATCACGCGCGCGAGCGCATCCTGCCGCGTCGGCCATGCTTCGGGCGCCACATCCGAACGCAGCGTGCGCACCGCGGCCGCCGCAGGGCGCACGGGCCGCTCGCCCGCCTGCAGCGGATACGCGGCAACGCTGCCTTTCTGCATCACCAGCGCATACGGCCGGCCCGTCTCGTCCATGTGCGCGATCGCGCGATCGAGCGCCGGGCCGATCGCCTCGGCTTCCGTCGGGAACAGTTCCCACGGAATCTCCATCGTGTCGAGCATCGCCGGCGTGACCGGCCCCATCAGCGCATGCTGCGGCTCATCGGCCACGCCGGGTTGACCGCGCCACGTCACGATCAGCAACTGCGGCAGGCGGAACGTCCAGGTCAGCGAGGTCAGCGGGCTCACCGCGTTGCCGAGCCCGGAGTTCTGCATCATCGCGATCCCGCGCCGCCCGCCGAGCGTCGCGCCCGCGACGAGCGCGACGGCGTCGCCTTCGTTCGCAGCCGACACGTAATGCAACTGCGGATCCTGCAGCACGTAATTGATGAACGGCGTCAGGTAAGAGCAGGGCACGCCCGCATACGAGTCGAAACCGCGCGCGCGCGCGGCCTCGACAAACTGCGCGGCTTCGATCATTGCGCGGCTCCGTCGTTCGCGCGCTGTTCGGAGATCGGCGTTTGCTCGTGCGCGAAATCGCCCGCGCGACGGAAATCCTCGAGGTCGTTCACGCCGCGCCAATGGCCGTGCACGTACTGCACTTCGATCTTCTCGCCGCCTTCGATCAGCGCGTTCAGCAGCGCCGGGACGTCGAGCGTGTCGAAGTCCGGACGCGCCTGCAGCGTGGCGAGCAGCGCCTTCAGGCGGGCCACGCCCGCGCCGCGCACGTTCAGCAGGCCGATCCAGCGGCCATGCGGTTCGCCCGCGCCTTCGCTCGACACGCGTTGCAGATGCGCCTTCTGGCCGAACAGGCCGCGATCGTCGCCGGCGGAGCAGAACGCGAAATCGCGCACGCTCTGGTTGGTCGGCTGGGTCAGCGACGAATCGACGACCACGCTGAATTCGGCATCGCTTTCCGCGAGGTCGCGCAGGATGTAGCTGCGGAACAGCAGGTCGCCGTAGGAGATCACGGTGTCGCCCGTCAGGCGCTCGGCCGCGCACGCGAGCGAGGCGAGTTCGCCGGTGCTGGCGTGGCGTTCGTTGACCACGAGCTTCACGCCGGAGGTGTCGATCGCGTCCGCGCGATAACCGCCGACCACGGTGATGTCGTTCACGCCCTGCTTCTTGAAGCCGTCGACGAGCCAGCGCAGCAGCGGCTTGCCGGCGACGGGCAGCATCACCTTGGGCTTGTCCTCGGTGACGGCCTCGAGGCCCTTGCCGCGGCTCGCGGCGAGCACGATCGCGGCGTTCGACGCGCGCGACGACGAGGACAGGTAGATGCGCTCGGCCGCCGAATACTCGTCGGCGTCCTGCAGACGGAAGATCTCGTTGACGCTCGCGACGCGGTCTTCGACGTTGATCAGCGTCTGGTTCTCGTGGATCTCGCGTGCGACGGCCTGCATCGCGGACGCGGATGCGCGGATCAGGTGGTTCGCCCAGATCACGGTGCTGATGCCGGCCTGGCGGAACACGTCGGTCGGCGTGCTGTAGTACTTGGTCGGCACGATCACGAGCGGGGCCTTGCCGCTCCATTCGCGCGCGAACTGGAGAATCTCGTCGGGACGCGACAGCTTGCTGTGGATCAGGATCGCATCCGCGCCGGCTTCCGCGTATGCGTTCGCGCGGCGCAGCGCCTCATCCATGCCCCAGCCGGCGATCAGCGCCTCGACGCGCGCGACGATCGAGAAATCCGGGTCGCTCTGCGAGTCCTTGCCGGCCTTGATCTTGCCGCAGAACTCATCGATCTCGGCGAGCGGCTGGCGTTCGCCGTCGATGAAGCTGTTGGTCTTCGGGAACTGCTTGTCCTCGATACACACGCCCGCGATGCCGCGCTGTTCGAGCTTCCTCACGAGCCGGCGCACGTTGTTGAAGTTGCCGTAGCCGGTGTCGCCGTCGAGCAGGATCGGCAGGTCGCTCGCGTCCGCCATGAATTCGAGCGTGTCGACTACTTGGGTCCAGCTCGCTTCGTTGTTGTCGCGCACGCCGTATTGCGCGGAGATCGCGAGGCCCGAGGCCCAGATCGCCTTGAAGCCGGCCTCGCGGACGATCCGCGCGGACAGGCCGTTGTGCGCTTCCATCAGGAATTCGAGGTCCTGGCTGACGAGCATGCGGCGCAGGCGCGCGCTGCGCGATTCGGAGAAATTCGGTTCACGGGCGTTCATCGTGCCACTCCTACGGTGCGTTGAATCTGCGGCAGCACTTCCTGGCTCGCACGCGAGACGTCATTGGGAAAATCGATTTCGATCCACGGGGCGCCCGTGACATCGGCAATCTCGAAATCGCGACCGCCTTCCAGCAGCAGGTCGCGTACCGCTTCTTCATGCGGCAGGTTGGCGCGGCCGCCGTCGACGTAGCCGGCGACGATCTCGGCCAGCCGGCGCGCGGTGTCCTCGCGGAACCGGAAGAAGCCGACCGATTCGCCGATCGTGTCGTACTCGAGGCCGACCGCGAGCTGCTTGCGCAGCTCGACCGGCACGCCGTTCTTCGCGCACAGCTTGACGGGCTCGTCGCCTTCCTCGAAGCCGCGGTCGATCAGCAGGCGGTCGGTGGGGCGCTCGGGGTCGGCCACGAGCGCATGCAGGATGCTGTCGTCGTACAGCACGTCGGCGTCCATGATCAGCACGTCGCCGCCGCGCGTCATCGGGCCGGCGGCGGTGTGCAGGGTCAGCACGCTGCCGAGGTCGTAGCGCGGGTTCAGCACGATCTCGGCGCGGCGGCCGAGGCGTTCGAGTTCGGCCTCGACCTTCTCGGACTGGAAGCCGAGCGCGAGCACGACCTCGGTCACGCCGACCGCGTCGAGCAGCCGGAAATGGCGTTCGAGGAGCGACACGTCGTCGAAGCGCAGCAGGCACTTCGGGTACTGCGCCTCGGGCGGTTGTTGCAGACGCAGGCCGAGGCCCGCCGCAAGGATGATGGCTCGCATGTGTTTCTCCACGCAGGGTAATGCCGGCCGGCCGCGTCGCGGCTCAGTCGGCAAGCGGCTGCGGCGCCGCGCGGCGCCGTTGCCAGTTTCGTTCACGGTAATGCAGGTACAGGATGCCGGGCAGGCCGAGCGCGAGTTCGCGCGCGCGCTTCGCGAGCGACAGCGCGAGCGCCGCCTCGGGCGGGAGCCCGACGAGCGGCGCGAGCAGCAGATAGCCGCCTTCCTGCGCGCCGAGCGAGCCGGGGATCGCGAACGCCGCGCCGCGGATCGCCTGGCCGACGCTCTCCAGCAGCAGCGCATCGAGCCAGCTGACCGGGTGGCCGAGGAAGTGCAGCGCGAGCCACACTTCGCCCGTGCCGACCACCCAGCCGACGAAGCTGAGCCAGAAGGTCGACGCGACCCGGTCGCGGCGGCGGTACAGGTCGGCGACCGCGGCGTCGATTGCGTCGGCGCGCGTGGCGAGGCCCGACCAGTCGCGCGGACCGAACAGCTTCGACACGAGGCGCAGCCCGCGCCCGAACAGGCCGCGCCGCTGCGCGACATAGAACGCGAGCGCGAACAGCGCGAGCAGCGCGGTCGCGATCAGCGCGGGCGTGCGCAGGTGCGACACCGAATCATGGCTCGCGTACAGGCTGAACGCGGCGATGCCGACGAGCGCGAACAGCAGCTGCGCGAGCGCCTGCATCGTGGTGCTGACGGTGATCGCGGCGGCGGCTTCCTGCATCCGCACGCCTTGCTGCGAGAGGTAGCGCACCATCAGCACCGGGCCGCCGATCTGCCCGGCGGGCAGCAGGCTGTTGACCGATTCGCCCACCCAGCGCGCATACAGCGCCTCGCGCATCGACGCGCCGCGCGTGCCGGCCGGGAACATCACGGCGATCGCCCGCGCATCGATCACGAGCGGCACCAGATGGAAGGCCGCGACGAGCGCGAGCCCCCAGCCGGCCGTGAGCAGCGTCGACGCGACGGCGCCGAAGCCTTGCCAGGCCAGCAATGCAACGAACAGCGCTGTCCCGATCGACAGCAGGATCATGCCGGCGCGCGTCATGAGCCCTGGGTGCGGCGCGCGGCCAGCTGACGGAACACCTGGCGGAAGCCGAAGTACGCGATCGCATCCTTCATGTTCGAGATGAAGCGCTTCCAGGGACGCATGCCGGGATCGGTCACGTATTCGAAGGTCAGCGACACGCGCAGCTCGTTCTCGCCGAGCGGCGTGACGCGGTGGCGCAGCTTGTCGCCGTCGAACAGCACGATGCCGCCGTGCGCGATCTGCACCGAGCCCGGCTCGTCGGCGACCGCCGGGTTGCGCGTGTGCAGCTCGTAGTCGAGCCGCGACGTCGATTCGTCGATCACGCCGAACAGCAGCGTGTAGCGGCGGCCGTCGTAGTACGAGGTGTCGTAGTGCCAGCCGATGTGATCGCCGGGGCGGGTGTAGTAGTACAGCGCGTACGCGTGCGGATCGTCTTCCGGCGACAGCAGCAGGGTGTCGCCCGTGATCTTCTCGAGGAAGCCGATCAGCGCCTTCGAGCGGTACAGCTCGGCGATGTACGGCGCCTTCGCGTCGATCGTGTGCCGGCTCACGCTGCCACCCTGCTTGTGGCCGGGCAGGTAGTTGCGGTTGATGTCCGCCTGCAGCGCGCGCGCGGCGTCGGCGAGCTTGCCGGCCGCGTCCTTCGGCAGGAAGTCGTCGAGGTACAGGAACGCGCCTTGGCGCGTGTAGTGCTGTCGCAGGCCGGGCAGGTCGAGTTCGCCGACGCGGGACGCGACGGCGCGGTCAGGGGGAAGCCCCGTGCCCTGCGCCGTGGAAGGCGAGGTCGGCACGGTCTCTGCGCCTGTATGGAGGGTCATTTGGTGACTTGGATTTCGGTTGGATTGGGCGCGGCGCGGCCGCGGCGCACGATGCGCCAGTAGTCGGCCACGACCCACGCGGCAAAGAGCGGCGCGCCGATCGACGCGGCCAGCAGGAAGCGCTCCACGCCGTCGAACAGCGTGACGAGGGGCAGCAGGTAGAGCACGTCCTCGGTCTCGAAGCCGCCGACGAACGCCTGCTTGGTGCCGGCCTTGCCGGCGAACGATTCGATCCGCATCCGCAGGAAGAAGATCAGCGCGACGGCCGCGCCCGCGAGCGTGCCGAGCAGGACCGGATTGGCGGCCATGCGGCCGCCCGTGGCGACAATCCCGGCGCCCATGCTGACGAACAGCGCGACCGTGATCAGCGCGTCGCTCGCGAGGTCGTAAAAGTGGCCGATCTTGCTGGATTTGCCGCTGATCCGCGCGAGTTCGCCGTCGGTATGGTCGACGAAGTTCGACAGCACGATCAGGAACGCGCCCGCGTTGATCCAGCGGAAGCCGCCCTGCGCGAGGCAGTACGCGCCCGCGAGGCCGATCAGCAGGCGCAGCGTGGTGAGGTGGTTCGGCGTGACCGGCGTGTCGATCAGGGGCGTGACAAGCCAGCGGGCCAGCCGGGCATCCCAGGTGCGGGGCGGCGGGCTTGCCGTGGTGATTTTGTTGGTGGTTCTCTGGTCCATCGGCGGAATATATACGGATTTGTAATTTATTGCTTTTTGATGACCAAAAACCTTGATTCTACCGGCTTCTCACGCAGATTGGCGGCTTGCCTGCTCCGCCTCTCCAATCCCATGCGCGACAATCGGGGTTGGATCGGTGAGTCGCGTCCGACGGACGGGCCCGCCGATACCCGGCAAATCCGGCAAGGGAGTTTTGCAGCGGGGCAATCCTATGCCGGGCAGCTGCTCTGCGATACTCCGGCCGTGCCTCGCGGCCGGCCCCGAACCGGACCGGCCGCGAGGGCAGTGCGCCGCGCCCGAGACACCCCGCTGCGGCAACTTCGTCGTGATTGATACCAAGACAACCGTTCGACAACCAGCCATGCCAACCTCTCGCATCCTCGCTCCCCATCTGCGTTCCCTGGTCCGCACCGCGGACGAAGCCGCGGCGTTGATCGCCCCCGACATGACCGTCGCGATGAGCGGCTTCACCGGCTCCGGTTACCCGAAGGCGGTGCCGGCCGCGCTGGCGGCCCGCATCGGCGCCGCCCACGCGCGCGGCGAGGCTTTCCGGATCAACGTGCTGACCGGGGCGTCGACGGCGCCGGAACTCGACGGCGCGCTGGCCCGGGCGGACGGTATCTCGATGCGGCTGCCGTATCAATCTGATCCGACCCTGCGGGACAAGATCAATGCCGGCGAACTCGACTACCAGGACATCCACCTGAGCCATGTCGCGCAATACGCGTGGTTCGGCCTGTTCGGCGAGCTGGACGTGGCGGTGGTGGAGGTGGCGGGGATCCGCGAGGACGGCCTGCTGATTCCGTCGGCGTCGGTCGGCAACAACAAGACCTGGCTCGATCGGGCGCAGCGCGTGATCCTCGAGGTGAACACGCGCCAGCCGCTCGGGCTCGACGGCATGCACGACATCTATTACGGCACGGCGCTGCCGCCGAACCGGGTGCCGATTCCGCTCGTGAAGAGCGGCGACCGGATCGGCGAGCCGTATCTGCGCTGCGCGCCGGAGAAGATCATCGCGATCGTCGAGACCGACGCGCCGGACCGCAGCAATGCGTTTTCGGCGCCCGACGCGACCTCGAAGCAGATCGCCGGGCACCTGCTCGACTTCCTGCGCCACGAGATCGCGCGCGGCCGGCTGCCGGCCGACCTGCTGCCGCTGCAGTCGGGAGTGGGCAACATCACCAACGCGGTGCTGGCCGAGCTGGGCGCGGGCGGCTTCAAGGGCCTGACGGCTTTCACCGAGGTGATCCAGGACGGCATGCTCGACCTGCTCGAGAACGGCACGCTGAGCTTCGCGTCGGCGACCGCGCTGTCGCTGAGCCCCGACGCGGTCAAGCGTTTCGCGGACGAGATCGACCGTTTCCGCGACAAGATCGTGCTGCGTCCGCAGGAGATCAGCAACCATCCAGAGTTGGTGCGCCGGCTGGGCTGCATCGCGATGAACGGGATGATCGAGGCCGACATCTACGGCAACGTGAACTCGACCCACGTGATGGGCACGAAGATCCAGAACGGCATCGGCGGTTCCGGCGACTTCGCGCGCAACGGCTACCTGTCGTGCTTCATGTCGGCGAGCACGGCGAAGGGCGGCGCGATCTCGCGGATCGTGCCGATGGCGAGCCACGTCGACCATACCGAGCATGACGTGGCGGTGGTGGTGACCGAACAGGGGCTCGCGGACCTGCGGGGGCTGTCACCGAAGCAGCGCGCGCGCGCGATCATCGCGAACTGCGCCCACCCGGACTTCCGGCCGATGCTGGCGGACTACTTCGAGCGCGCGAGCCGCGAGAGCTTCGGCAAGCAGACGCCGCACCTGCTCGGCGAGGCGCTGTCGTGGCACGAGCGCTACGTGCGCACGGGCTCGATGAAGCCCTGAGGGTCTCACCCGCGGGCGGCGCCCGGCCGCCCGCGTCTGCCTGCCGCGTCACGACGGCTTGCGCGACGCGAACAGCTCGAGATCGTTGCGCACGCCGAGCTTGCGGAACGCCGACTGCTTCTGCGCGCTGATCGTCTTGCGGCTGCGCGAGAACTTGATCGCGATTTCCGACACCGTCATCCCGTTCAGGCAGCAGCGCAGCACCTCGTGCTCGCGCGGGCTCAGCTGCGTCTCGGCGAGCTGGGCGGGCGAACTGGCCGACGTCAGCGTCACGGTCGGCGCCTCGCGGCCCGCCCGGCCGTCCCGGGCGGGCGGCACGATGCTCGCCAGTTCCATGCTCAGGTAGGTCTTGCCGCGCGCGACCACGTGGACCGCGTGCGCAAGCTCGCGCAGATCCTGGCTCTTGCCGATGAAACCTTTCGCGCCGGCCCGCATCATCAGGTTGACGGTCGCGGGCACCTCGATGCTCGATGTCATGAGGATCTCGCAGCGCTGGAAGCGGGTGTGCACGAGGCGGATCAGGTTGAGGCCGTCGATCTCGTCGGGACCGAGCACGTAGTCGAGCAGCACGACGTCGACCTGATGGGATTCGAGCCAGCGCAGCAGATCGCGCGAGCGCGAGAAATTCCCGCGGACATCGATGTCGGTCTTGTCGGCCAGGTAGTGCTCGATGCCGTGCTGGACGGCGGCATGGTCGTCCAGGATCGCGAGCGTGATCGACTTGCGGTTCGAGATCATCGGCTGCCTCTTGTGTTGTAGATGGAACGGCGGTGGGGTCGCGTGCGGCCAACCCGGGAGGGCCTGCATCGCCGGCGACGCCCAGGTCGATTTATCCCGTCCGGGGGAAATTCGGGCAGCGCCCGCGCGGGGCGAGGCGGCAGTCAGGCGAACGAATTCAGATGGCATGCGCGTGGCAATCGATATACCGGCTTCAGGTAAGTGTGCGTGTGCTGGCTGGAGGGTGATATTGCGGTTTCGTTATTCTGTAATCAATCTGTCCGGTGTCCATAGGGTAAATCCGATTTTTCATTTTCAGGGCGGCCGGAATGGCGCTCTGGTGGTGGATTTTGCCATCGGATCGAGTTGGTGGGGGTGGTGCGGCTTAAAAGGTTGGGATTGCATGTAATGATTTGATTTTGAATGTGATTTTTGTGCTTTTTGCCCAGTTCTGGAACTGCTTTTGTCGATGGGGAGGGTTGGTTTTTAGGCATATTCTTATATCCAAATGCTTAAATTTGAGGGTGTGCCTGATCGGCCGGGCAGCCGCTTGATTACTTCTGAGGTGACAAAAATAAAATGCATTGTGCCAGGAATGTATTTGATTTCGATTGAATGGGCTTGCTCTCGCGAGTGTTGAATAATATTGAGATTCGCCGTGCGAAGCGTCGTGAATTCGCTTGAGGATTTCCAATGAGCGTGCTGCGCGTGAAGAGAAAAGTCACACATTCACAGCAAGGGCGACGCGCGGGGCGCTGTCCGCATTGATCCTGGCTGGGCGAAGCAGGTTCATGATCCGGCCCCACCCATCGCCTGCGCGGCGGGCTTCTTAGGAAATGAAAAATAATTGGTTCGGCTTGGGGCGTGGCTCTTCCATAGTGGGCGCCTGATGGCTATAGGCGGCGGACGCCGCCGGCCCGATCCCATGTGGCGCGCCCGCGCGGCGCGCAATCCCGAAGGAGATGACGATGACAACCACACTCGAAGAACGACCGCTCGACGCGATCCTGCAGGCGGCGCGCGACGTGGCCGCCGCGGCGGGCCTCTCGTACGCGGGCGGCGTGGCGCCGAGCGACGCGTGGGGCCTGGTCACGCGGGGCGCGGCGCTGCTCGTCGACGTGCGCACCGCCGAGGAGCGGGCCTTCGTCGGGCAGGTGCCGGACAGCCTGCACGTGGCCTGGGCGACCGGCACGAGCCTCACGCGCAATCCGCGCTTCGTGCGCGAGCTGGAGGCGAAGACCGGCAGGGAAGCCGTCGTGTTGCTGTTGTGCCGCAGCGGCAATCGCTCGGCGCTTGCCGCCGAGGCCGCCGCGAAAGCCGGCTTCACGCAGGTCTACAACGTGCTCGAAGGTTTCGAGGGTGAACTGGACGAGGCCGGACACCGCGGCGCGATCAACGGGTGGCGGCGGCATGGGCTGCCGTGGCGGCAAGACTGAAATTCGGATCGCGCGATTTGGAACCTGGGAGGCAGTGGCCGTGGCGGTATTCGACATCGATGACATCGTGCAATCGCTTCAAACCGTGCGCCAGCGCTGGCGTGAAGTACAGCGGCGCTCGCTGGAGCCCGGCGGGCGGGATCTGCCGGCCCGCGAGGCGCTGGCCGGCATCGTCGACGCGCTGAAGGGCGTGTTGTTCCCGATGCGCCTCGGGCCGCCCGATCTGCGTCAGGAAAGCGAGAATCTTTATGTGGGGCATGCGCTCGACGAGGCGCTGCACGCGCTGCTTGCGCAGGCGCGCCTCGAGTTGCGCTACAAGCACCGCCAGCAGGCGGACGGCGGCGACGAGGCGGCGCTCGACGCCCGCGCGGCCGATGCGGCGCGCGTATTCGCGGCGCGCCTGCCCGGCATCCGCGCGCTGCTCGACAGCGACGTGCTGGCTGCCTATCACGGCGATCCGGCGGCCGGCAGCGTCGACGAGGTGCTGCTCTGTTATCCCGGCGTGCTGGCGATGATCCATCACCGGCTCGCACACGAACTGTATCGATTGGAACTGCCGCTGCTCGCGCGGATCGTGGCGGAGCACGCGCATGCGGCAACCGGGATCGACATTCATCCGGGGGCGCGGATCGGCGCGGGTTTCTTCATCGATCACGGCACGGGCGTCGTGATCGGCGAGACCGCGATCATCGGCGAGCGGGTGCGCGTCTATCAGGCGGTCACGCTCGGCGCGAAGCGTTTTCCGCGCGATGCGGCGGGCCATCTCGAGAAAGGGCTCGCGCGGCATCCGATCGTCGAGGACGACGTGGTGATTTACGCGGGCGCGACGATCCTGGGTCGCGTGACGATCGGACGCGGCGCGGTGATCGGCGGCAACGTCTGGATCACGCAGGACGTGCCGCCCGGCAGCCACGTCACGCAGGCCGTGTCGCGCAGCGACGCGGCGCGCGACGGCGCGGCATCTGTACCGGCCCGCACGGAGGGGGCGCTGTCATGAGTGCGCTGGTGCGCCGGTTCGGCAGCGCGGTTCGCGCGCAGCGCGAGGCGCTTGCCTGGTCGCAGGAGCGGCTCGCCGAGCATGCCGGGCTCAACCGCTCGTATATCGGCGAGCTGGAGCGCGGCACCGCGATCGCCTCGATCGTGACCGCGGACAAGCTCGCGCGCGCGTTCGGCGTGCCGCTCGCGCGGCTGTTGCCGGTGGGCGAGCCGGAGGAGCCTTCGGTCGTGGCGGCGCGCTGACGGCCGCGCCGATCGTCGCGGGCAGGGCGGATGGACGGGCGCGGCACGAAAGGGAGAGACGGCGGAGATCGGTCATGGCGCTCGTCCAAGCGGCTTCGATTATTTGATCAATATCGAATTCAATCGAGAGCGCCTGATTATTATCAATCAATCGTATTGAATGGTTTGTTGGCAATATTTTAAGAAATGAGATGCTGGATTGATGATTCCGCTGTTGAGTTGGCGATGCCTTTCGTCTCCCCGAAAAACTTCCTGGATTTTCCAACGCACCATGCCGCCGGGCATGGCCTGCCGCGCATTTCCGCCCTGGCTGCGGCTTCGCATGCTCGATTCCCGAGGGTGCCTGGGTCATCGATCGGCGATGCGCCTGCAAGAACGCGGCCCCGGGTCATCAAATCTGAATAATGCCGATGTTTGACCATCAATCGGTTTAATTTGATGGCTATAGCATGTTGAGCGTCTTATTCAATCCTCTTCATAATTCCACTTCATCATAAGCTTTGCCGTTTTTCTTCTATAGACCCCGGAGCCACCTATGTCGACGATAGTGAGCGGCCAGACAGCGCTCGGCGATAACGCAGCACGGCAACTTGCCAATGCCACCAAGACCATCCCGCAGCTTTCCACGATCACGCCGCGCTGGCTCACGCATCTGTTGCAATGGGTGCCGGTCGAGGCGGGCATCTATCGGCTGAACCAGGTCCGGAATCCGGAGGCGGTGCGGGCCGCGTGCACCGCGCGCGAGGACGAGGGCGTGCTGCCGCGCACCTTCGTGCCGTACGAGGAGCAGCCGCGCGAATACTTCCTGAACGCCGTGAGCACCGTGCTCGACGTGCATACGCGGATCTCCGATCTCTACAGCAGCCCGCACGACCAGATCAAGGAGCAACTGCGCCTCACGATCGAGACGATCAAGGAACTGCAGGAAAGCCAACTGATCAACAACCCCGACTACGGCCTGCTCGCGAACGTCACGGACGAGCAGCGCGTGTTCCCGCTGACGGGCGCGCCGACGCCCGACGATCTCGACGAACTGCTGAGCCGGGTCTGGAAGGAGCCGGCGTTCTTCCTCACGCATCCGCTCGCGATCGCCGCATTCGGCCGCGAATGCACGCGGCGCGGCGTGCCGCCGCCGACCGTCAGCCTGTTCGGTTCGCAGTTCCTGACCTGGCGCGGCATTCCGCTGATCCCGTCCGACAAGGTGCCGGTCGCGGACGGCAAGACCAAGATCCTGCTGCTGCGCGTCGGCGACAAGCGTCAGGGCGTGGTCGGTCTGTACCAGCCCGGCGTCGCGGGCGAGCAGGGCCCGGGCCTGTCGGTGCGCTTCATGGGGATCAACAACCAGGCGATCGCGTCGTATCTGATTTCGCTGTACTGCTCGCTGGCCGTCCATTCACCGGATGCGCTCGCGGTCCTCGATGACGTGGAGATCGGCAAGTACCATGACTATCCGGACACCTATCGCTGATCGCGCCGGGTCGGCGCTGCCGGACCTGCCGGCGCCGCCCGTGCCGCCCGGCTTGCCCGACCCGGCCACGCTCGCGCGGCTGGCGACGGAGTTCCTCGCCGCGCTGCCCGGCCAGCCTGCCGCCCCCGACATCGCGACGGGCAGTGGCGCCGTGGGCGGCGTGCCGTCCGCGCTGCCGGCCGCCGCGCCCGCGCTGGCCTCGCTGTCCAATCCCGTGCCGCCGGGCTCGCCGCTTGCCGGGCCGGGCGGCGCCGGGACCGGCGTGCCGGGGCTGTCGTTGCCGCAGGGCAAGGTGGCGGGCGCGAATCTCGCCCCCGCCGCGCCCACCCACGTGCTGTCGCTCGGCAATCGCGCGCCGGCGCTCGCACCGCATGCGGCCGCCGCGAACGGCTTGCCCGACACCGTCGTGTCGATCGCGCCCGCGCTGGAGCCGCGCCTCGGCGGCGCGGCGCTCGGCGTGCCACAGGCGGACGGGCTCGCGGGGCGCGACGCGCGTCCGGAGCCGGCCGCGGCCGCGTCGCCGTACTACTTCGTCGACGCGTCGCGGCACGGCTGGCCGCGCGAAGCGCCGGATCTCGTCGTGCCGTCGCACGACGCCGTGTCGCCGGAGACGTTCGGCCTGCCCGGTGACGACGCGCTGCGTGCGTTGCTGTCGAAGGGCGCGCCGGGCGGGGCGCCGTCGACCGATGGCGCGTCGCGCTATTTCATCGACGATGCAGCTGCCGCGCCCTGGTCGCGCGGCGCGGTGGGCGGCGCGCATCCGCCGTTCGACGTGCAGGCGGTGCGTCGCGACTTCCCGATCCTGCAGGAGCGCGTGAACGGCCGGCCGCTCGTCTGGTTCGACAACGCGGCCACCACGCACAAGCCGCAGGCCGTGATCGATCGTCTCGCGTATTTCTATGCGCACGAGAACTCGAACATCCACCGCGCCGCGCATGCGCTGGCGGGCCGCGCAACGGATGCCTACGAGCAGGCGCGCGACACGGCGCGGCGTTTCATCGGCGCGGCGTCGTCGGACGAGATCGTGTTCGTGCGCGGCACGACCGAGGCGATCAACCTGATTGCGAAGAGCTGGGGCGCGCAGCATGTCGGCGCGGGCGACGAGATCATCGTGTCGCATCTCGAGCATCACGCGAACATCGTGCCGTGGCAGCAACTCGCCGCGGAGAAGGGCGCGACGCTGCGCGTGATTCCGGTCGACGATTCGGGGCAGGTGCTGCTCGACGAATACCGGAAGCTGCTGAACGACCGCACCCGGATCGTGTCGGTCACGCAGGTGTCGAATGCGCTCGGCACGGTCGTGCCGGTGAAGGAGATCGTCGAGCTGGCGCATCGCGCGGGCGCGAAGGCGCTCGTCGACGGGGCGCAGTCGATCTCGCACATGCGCATCGACGTGCAGGCGCTCGATGCCGACTTCTTCGTGTTCTCGGGGCACAAGATCTACGGCCCGACCGGCATCGGCGTGGTGTACGGCAAGCGCGCGATCCTCGACGACATGCCGCCCTGGCAGGGCGGCGGCAACATGATCGCGGACGTGACGTTCGAGCGCACGGTGTTCCAGCCGCCGCCGAACCGTTTCGAGGCGGGCACCGGCAACATCGCGGATGCCGTGGGTCTCGGCGCAGCGCTCGACTACGTGAGCCGGATCGGCATCGAGAACATCGCCCGCTACGAGCACGACCTGCTCGCCTACGCGACGCATGCGCTCGCGCCGGTGCCGGGCGTGCGGCTCGTCGGGACGGCGCGCGACAAGGCGAGCGTGTTGTCGTTCGTCTTGAAGGGCTATACGACCGAGGAGGTCGGGCAGGCGCTGAACGAGGAGGGCATCGCGGTGCGTTCCGGCCATCACTGCGCCCAGCCGATCCTGCGCCGTTTCGGGCTGGAGACGACGGTGCGGCCGTCGCTTGCGTTCTACAACACCTGCGATGAGGTCGATGCGCTGGTGGATGTCGTGCGGCGTCTGGCGGCGCGGCGCGGGTAGACGCGGGCAGGCCCGGCGGGTTGGGGTGGACGGCGCGGGCTCCTTGCGGAGCCCGCGCTTTTTCATGCTTCGTCGTCGCGGAACGCAGGGGAACGCGGCGTGGATCGTGAGGAAGGCGTATTCCTCGTCGCGATACGCGCGGGCCCGATGCCTGACGACCTTGATGGAGGGATGCCTTCGACGACGTCGGCGCCGATCGATGGCGGGACGCTTGGGCATCGATCGACGGTCCCCGACAGCGCCGTCGAATTCCTCCATCGCGTTCGCGCGCGGGGTATCGGGAACGGCGCCGCCTCGTGGCAGGCTTGCGTTGACGCTACAATCCCACCGGTTGCGACCGTCGGGTCGGTGTGAACGCAAGCGAAAACATTATCGGGAGTACGAGAGAATATGCAAAATCATCAGCCGGGGACACTGCAGGCCCCTTCGGGAAAAGATCTTTTCGTCCCGCGGCTCCTGATCGGCCTCTTCCAGGGATTAATGCTGTATCTGCTTCTGAACGCGGCAGCGCATCGCAGCGGCATCGCGACCGTTCCGCTTCTGTTCTTTCCGCTGCTGCTCGTCGGCCTATTCATCCCGCCGGTATGGATCGTGGGCCTGCAACGGATGAGATGGGCTCGGCTCGCGATGTGGACGGTCCTGCTTGCTGCGGTCGTGGCGATCCTTGGCTGTCACGACGCGTGGCGATCGGTCGGCATCGACGCTGCCGGGATACAACCATCGGGCCGCGCCGAGGTTCCGCTGCCGTCGATGGCCGTGACCTTCTACAGCGGCGCGATGGTGTTTATTGCGTACTGCCTCGTCCTCGCCGGGGAGTCTGCAAGGTCGTGGTTTGCTCCGTACGAGTCGTACTTCGAGTGCAGTTGGAAACTCGTGTTGCAGGTGTTGCTGTCCGGGATGTTCGTAGGCGCGCTGTTTCTCGTGCTCTGGCTGGGCTCGGCGCTCTTCCTCTTGCTGAAACTGGATTTCCTCCAGCAACTCCTGCATGAAGCATGGTTCAACGTTCCCGTGATCGCGATGGCGTTTGCCTCGGCCCTCCATGTCACCGATGTGCGGCCGGACATTATCCGGGGCTCGCGCACGCTCATCCTGTCGCTGCTCTCGTGGTTGCTCCTGGTCCTCGTCGTCCTCGTCGGCGGATTCCTCGCGTCACTGCCGTTCACGGGGCTTGGATTATTGTGGGCCACGAAGTCCGGTGCGTGGATTCTGCTCGGCGTGGCGGCGCTACAGGTCGTGTTCATCAACGCCGCCTTGAAGAGCGGCCTGGAGTCCGACCAGATATCGCGCGTTCTGCGGGTCTGCATGAGAATTGCATGCCTGATGCTGCCCGTCCTGGTGATACTCGCAACCTACGCCCTCGCGTTGCGGATCAGGCAGTATGGATTCACGCCGCATCGCGTTTTGGCCTGCTCGGGCGCATTCGTCGCTTACTTCTACGCCATCGGCTACGCATGGGTCGCGCTCACCCGCACCGGCAACCTGGCGAAGATCGGGTCTGTCAACGTGGTCACGGCCTGGGTGTCGCTGGCGGTTCTCGTGGCCGTATTCACGCCGTTGGCCGACCCCGCACGTCTGTCGGTGGCCAGTCAGGTGGACCGTCTTCTGGCCGGGAAGGTCGTCGCCGAGGATTTCGACTACGACTTCCTTCGGTACGACGCCGCAAGATATGGCCTGCAGGCGCTCGCGCGACTGCGGGGGGAGACGCGCGGATCGAATGCCGAAACGATTCGCGAACTGAGCGCGCGGGCTGCGAATCAACCCGGTTCAAGTCGTTGGAACGCGACCCGCCCGGACGCCGCGGCGCTCGCTCGCAATATCGAGTCGCGTACGCCCGGGCAATCGGTTCCGGGGGCGTTTCTCTCGACGGACTGGGCGCGGAGCACGCAATACGAAACGCTTCCGGCCTGCCTGCGCTTTCGCATAGAGAAGTGCGACGCTTATTTCGTCGACCTGACCGGGGAGCGCCAACCCGACGTTGTGCTCGTGCCGAACAACGGAAGCGTCGGATACGTGTTTGGTCAGGCCGGCAATGGGGATTGGCAACTTGTCGGACAATTTTCGATCGCGCCGGATTGCGTCGCGATGCGCGCCGCCTTGGCGAAGGGAACGTTTCAGCTCGTCGAGCCTCGACGGCGAGACATTCAGATCAATGGTCGACGCATCGAGGTGAAAGCGGCATGGGCGCCTGACGCGGCGTGCTCGAAGTAAGCGAGCGTACTGGAGGATGAGCGCCCACGGCCGCCAGCCAAGGGCGACGTCGACGTGCCGGCAGAATGATGGCCGCCGCGGGGGCAGGCATGGCGCGGTCGGAACTCGGTTGCGGTGCGTCTTTGAATCCGCTAAACGCGCGGATCATTCGAATAGCCGCTATCGGGTGGGGCGAGATGCCTCCCTGGGTTGGTAGACGACTGCCACTGAATTCCGCGAGGAATTTTTGTTGGCGAGCGGGCGGGCAACCATGACGAAACGAAACAACGTCATGCGCGGCGTTCCGCTAGGATCGACCTTTCCTCCACGCTCGATATGCCGCCTCATGATCGAATTCCGCCTGCTGGACCTGGCCGATGCCGCCGCGTTCAAGACCTTGCGCCTCGCGGCCATCGATAACGCGCCGACCGCCGTATGGCCGACTCGCGAGGAGGAAGCGGCCGCGTCGCTCGACGCGTGCGCGGCGCGGATTCGAACCACCCCGAATCAGGCGGTGGTCGGCGTGTGGATCGACGGCGTCCTGGCCGGCATCACCGGAGTTCGGCGCGAGCCGTTCGTGCAGGTTAGCCACCAGGCGCTGATCTGGGGCGTGTTCGTCGATGCCGCGCGCCGCGGCCAGGGATTTGCGCGTCGTCTGGTCGACGCGGCGATCGAACATGCGGCTGCCAACTGGGGCGTGGTTCAGATCAAGCTGTGCGTGAATACCGAAAACGTCGCGGCGAAGACGCTGTATGAATCGCTCGGCTTCGTGACGTTCGGGATCGAGGCGCGCTCGATGCGGGTCGCGGGGCGCTTTTACGATGAAGCGCATATGGTCAAGAAGCTGGATTGAGCGGGAGCGTGGAGGCGAATCCGGTCGGAGATGTCGCGCAGCGTGCATGGCGAGGTTTAGTTGCGCGCGCATCGATGATGGTGCGGCGGCCTCGCCGAGGCCGGCGATACATACCTTGCGCTCGGGGCCGGGTTGAGCGCTCCGGCGCGCGCCGCATTCGCGTGGGCGGCAGTGGGCGCATCGCCCTCATCCAGGCCGGGTACGGGCGGCGGCCGTCTCGTGCGGCCTGACCCGACCCGGGCGAGCCCAGGCGCGCGCGCTACCTCACCCCGACGAGTCGCGCGCGCCTCGGGCGGGAACCGTCCCCAGCGCGCGCGGCAGGCCAAGCTTGCCGATCCAGCCCGCGAGCGCGCTTCTCCACCACGGCGGCGGCGCGTCGACCAGGCCGCTCACCGCCCGCCCGCTATCCGCGGTCCATTCGACATAGGCGTCGTCCGTGAGCGTATGGGCCTCGCCTTCGTCGAGCACGATCGTGAGCGCGGGCGCGGCGCCCGACAGCCAATGCAGCGCGGCATCGCGGCAGGTGACGCGCAGCCGGCCGTGCAACGCGACCAGCACGCTGCCGCGCTTGAGTTGGCGCGCGTGGCGCGCGCCGGAACAACAGCTGAGTTCTTCGGTGGACATGTCGCTATCCCAGATCGTTTCGCGCGCGGCATGGATGTGCCGCGCTTCGCGGCCGGGTTTGGCCGTTGTCGGATAGCTTAAGAAAGCGCGCCCATGGACAACAGATCCAGCCGTCGTGAATCTGTTGCGCAGCAGACGCGGCCCGCGCGTATCTGTTACCGTCCGAATTCCGTTGATCTGTATCTGGCGCCCAGTCAGCCAAATGGGCACGATCCCCCGATGAAACCGAATCACGACGCGCGCCGCGCGTATCTGCCGCTCGCCGACGAACCCCTGTACGAACGCCTGGCCGAGCACTATCGCCGGATCATCGCAGCCGGCACGCTCGCGCCCGGCGACCGCATGCCCTCGGTGCGCGCGTTGATGGACCAGCACGAGGTGAGCCTGTCCACCGCGCTGCAAGTGTTCCGGCGGCTCGAGGACAGCGGCTGGCTGACCGCCCGGCCGCGCTCCGGCTACTTCGTGCGCCGGCCGGCCGCGAAGCTGGCGGCGCTGCACGAACCCGATCTGCCGTCGCTGCCGCTCGCGGCGGACTACGTCGGCCTGCACGCACGCGTGTCGCGCGTGGTCGAGCGGGCGCGCCAGCAGCCCGACGCGCTGAACCTCGGCGGCGCGACGGCCGGCGCTGCGCTGTATCCGGCCGAGCGGCTCCAGTCGCTCGCGATCCGCGCGCTGCGACAGCGGCCGACGCTGTTGACGGAGCCGGGGCAGGACGCCGGCGCGCCGGAATATCGGCAGGCGGTCGCGCGTCGCGCGCTGTCGTATGGCGTGACGGTGTCGCCCGACGAGGTGCTGGCGACGAGCGGCAGCGTCGATGCGGTGAATCTCGCACTGCGCGCGGTCGCGAAACCGGGCGACATGGTCGTGATCGAATCGCCGGCTTTCTTCGGGCTGTTGCAGATCCTTGAAAGCCATGGGCTGCGCGCGCTGGAGATTCCGACCAGCCCGACCACCGGGATCTCGCTCGAAGCGCTCGACGTGGCGCTCGCCGCCTACGATTCGATCAAGGCGATTGTGGTCGTGCCGATCCTGCAGAACCCGCTCGGCTGCATCATGCCCGACGAGCGCAAGGCCGAACTGGTGGCGCTGGGCGCCCGCTACGGCGTGGCGATCATCGAGGACGACCCGTATCGCGAACTCGCCGACGACGCGGACCGGGCAAGACCCGTCAAGGCCTGGGATCGCGACGGCGGGGTGATCTACTGCCCGTCGTTCAACAAGGTGCTGGCGCCCGGCATGCGGCTCGGCTGGATGGCCGCGGGCCGCTGGCACGCGCGCGTACGGATGCTGAACTTCACGCAAAGCCGCCACAACGAGGCGCTGTCTCAGGCGGTGGTGGCCGAATTCATCGGCTCGGGGGCGTTCGACCGGCATCTGCGCCAGCTGCGCGAGCGCTTGCGCGCGCAGCGCGAGCAGACGGTCGACGCGATCGCGCGGCATTTCCCGGACGGCACGCGGCTCAATGCGCCGCCGGGCGGCTTGCTGCTGTGGCTGGCGCTGCCGGAGCACGTGCGTTCCGAAGCGTTGTTCGACGCGGCGCTCGCGCGCGGCATCCGGATCGCGCCGGGGGCGATCTTCTCGAATTCGGACCGCTTCGACGCCTGCATGCGCGTGAGTTGCCCGTATCCGTTCGATGCGCGGCTGGACGCGGCGTTTCACACGCTGGGCGGGCTGGTGCGGGAAGCCGCCTGACCGGCGCGGCCGCGCCGATCAGCGACCGGCGGTCTGGGCGGCGAGATGCTGCCGGATCAGCGACAGGTAGCGGTCGCCCACCGTGTGGTCGACCTGCGAGCGCGGCATGGGGCGGCGCACCGCCTGCGGCGGCCATACCCCGAGATAGCGGCAGACCGCCGACAGATAGGGCTTGCGAACGCGCCCCATTTGCACCGCGGCGCGCTGCACGCGCTCGTCGCCGACCTGGCTGCGCAGCCAGACGAGGATTTGACGGTCGGTTTCATTGACGATACGGACCAGGTGTTCCATCGCACACCCCACTGGATATCAATACAGTACTGTTAATATATCCAGTATTCGGGCGGTGTGCAACAGGTGCGTCAATCGTCGTCGCCGGCCCCCGAGCGGGCCCGTTCGCGCAGCGTCGTCTTGACGACCTTGCCCACGCCGCTGCGGGGCAGCGCGTCGACGAAACGCACCGCCTTCGGGCATTTGAAGCGGGCGAGCCGCGCGCGGCAGGCGTCGAGCAGCGCGTCGCCCGTGACGGTCGCGCCGGGCCGGCGCACCACGAACGCGATCGGCGATTCGCCCCATTTTTCGTCCGGGACGCCGACCACCGCGGCCTCGGCGACGCCGTCCTCGGCGAGCAGCACCCGCTCGACCTCGGACGGATAGATGTTCTCGCCGCCGCTGATGATCAGGTCCTTCAGGCGGTCGATCACATACAGGAAGCCCGCCTCGTCGAGATAGCCGAGGTCGCCCGTCGCGAGCCAGCCGTCGCGCAGCGCGGCGCGGGTCGCGCCGGGGTCGTTCCAGTAGCCCGCGAACACCACCGCGCCCGCGCACTGGATCTCGCCGCATACGCCGGCCGGCAGCGGCGCGCCGGTGTGCGGATCGACGATGCGCAGGCGGTTCAGGAACGCCGCCTTGCCGTGCGAATCGGCCTTGGCGGGGTCCATCGCGGCTTTCCAGAACGTCAGCGCGCCCGTCACCTCGGTCAGGCCGTACACCTGCTGGATGCCGACGCCGAGCGCGGCCCACGCGTCGATCAGCGCGCGCGGCACGGTCGACGCGCCGCACACGATATGCACGAGGCTCGACGGATCGGCGTCGACCTGGGATGCCGCCGCGAGCAGCGCGCTCAGCATCGCGGGCACCAGCATCATCGTGGTGATCCGCTCCCGGCCGATCACGCGCCAGATGGCCGCCGGGTCGAAATCGGGCAGGAAGTACACCATCGTGCCTTTCTGCACGCTGGTCGTGAGCGGCATCAGCCCGCCGATGTGGAACATCGGCGCGACGAGCAGGAAGCGGTGGCTGTCGAACCAGTCGAGCGTGCTGGAGGTGCCGTGCGCCGCCGCGAGGAAATTGTCGTGGGTGAGCATCGCCCCCTTGGGGCGGCCGGTCGTGCCCGAGGTGTACATGATGACCGCGGCGTCGTCGCCGCGCCGCGTGGCGGGCGGGCAGGGCGGCAGCGCGGGCGCGGCGGCGTCGACGAGGTCGTCGAAGCGCGGGTCGCGCGCCGCGTCGCCATGGCAGACCAGCAGGTCGAGCCCGCCGCAGCGCGCGCGCAGCGCCTCGACGGCCGGCGCGAACGCGGCGTCGTAGAACAGCGCCCGCGCGCCGCTGTGGTCGAGCATGTAAGCGAGTTCGTCGACCTGCAGGCGCCAGTTCATGACGACCACGATCGCATCGGCGCGCGATGCGCCGAAGATCGCGGTCGCGAGCGCCGCCGAGTTCTTGCCGTAGACGGCGATGCGGTCGCCGGGCGCGAGGCCCGCCGCGCGCAGCCACGCGGCGAAGCGCGTGCAGCGGCGGTCGACCTCCGCATAGCTGTACCGGTAGTCCGGCCCGACGAAGCCCTCGTGCGTCGGCGCGAGATACGCGCGATGGGCCAGCAAGTCGCTCAGGTTGTAGTTCATCACGGAAATTCCTGGAGACCGGGGGCGAAGGTGCGGGGCGCGCGTGTCGCGGCCCCGCAGGCGGCACGGGCTAGCTCGCCGCCGGGTCGTCGAGCGCCGCGTCGATGCTGTGCTGGAACATCGCCAGCAAGCCTTCCTCGAGGCCAAGCGTATGGTACTCGTTGGCGCCGTTGGCGAGCCCGAGCTGCACGTCCTCGGCGACCGCGAAGTCCTCCAGGTCGAACACCGCGTCGTTCGTATACGTGAAGCGCTTCGCGAGCGCCCGCTGGCCTTCCTCGCCCTCGAACTGCGACGGGCGATAGAGCATCTCGTGGGTCCAGATGGTGCGGTCCGGCGCCTCGGGGTAGAACGCGTTGATCGACACGTAGTCCGGATGCAGGATGAAGAACGTGTTCGGGAACAGCGTGTAGTACACGGAGGCGAAGTCGAGGATCCGGCGTTCGTGCGGATCGGTGTCCAGCAGGTCGAGGAAGTTGGTGCGCGCCGCCGCGAGCCGGATGTGCGGGCCATGCTCGTAGTGCGCGATCACGCCCTTGCGGAACGATTGCGCGAGCGTGGTCCGGTGCAGGTAGGGCACGTGGTAGCCCTCGAGATAGGTCTTGATCAGCAGCTTCCAGTTCGCATGCTTGACGACCTGGGTCTTGCGGAACGACACCAGGTCGCCGAGGCCGAAGTGGTCGAGATCCTCGCCGATCGGTCCGAGATAGGCGTCGAGGTCGAGCGTCGCGCCCGGCGTCGGATGGATCCACACGAGGCCGCCGCGTTCGACCACGGGCAGCGCCTTGAGGTTGAACGCGTCGTGGTCGAGGTCGGGGAAGTTGTAGGATTTCGTCACGCCCTTCAAGCGGCCGTCGAGATCGTAGGTCCAGCCGTGGAACGGGCAGACGAACGCTTTCAGGCACGGCTCGGTGCCGGCCACGAGGCGCGCGCCGCGGTGCCGGCAGGTGTTGAGGAACGCGCGCAGTTCGCCGTTCTTGTTGCGCACCACCACGAACGGAAAGCGCGCCCAGTCGCTGACCAGATAGTCGCCGGGGTTCCGCACGCGGGATGCGTGGCCCGCCACCAGCGGATACGCGCGGAACACCGTGCGCATTTCCTTCGCGAGGATCTCCGGATCGGTGTACTTGCCGACCGGAACCTGAACCACCTTGCCGAGCATGTCCTGGTCGCGCTGCCGCTCATGCAGCGCCTGCAGCGTCCGCAGGGTCTCGACCTGCACTTCGTGTTGCATGTCTCACTCCATGTCTCTGTCACCGCCCGCGTTCGCGGGTCGGCCGCCCCCGTCCGCCCCTCAGGCCGACGGCACCACCGTGCCCTGTGCAAGCGCGCACAGTTTTTCCTCGCCGTCCTTCACCGCATATACTTCGCATTGGCAGACCGCTTGCCGCTTGCCGATGCTGCGCGCCTTGGCACGCGCGATCAGGTGGGTGCCGACCGCCGGGCGCAGGTAGTTGATCTTGAATTCGGCGGTCAGCGCGTCGCCGTTCAGCGCGATGCCGCCCGCGAAGGTGATCGCGTTGTCCGCGAGATAGCTGAGCACGCCGCCATGCACGAAGCCGTGCTGCTGCTTGAGATGGTCTTCGATGGTGACGGTCAGTTCCGCGCTGTCGCTGGTCGCATCGGTCAGCTGAGCGCCGATGTGCTGACTGAAAGGCTGGCTCGCGAAGATTTGTCGCGCCAATACCTGGATGTCGCTCACGTGTCTCTCCTTTGAATGTTTTAGTTAGGCGTTTCGTGCGTGGCCACGGCCGAGAATCGCCAAAATAGATTCTAGGACGGGTGTATTCACAACGTGTCCGGATTTCCGATCATGCAGCGACAGATTCCCGAAACGCGCGACAGCTCGCGCAGGCGGCCGCGGCAATCGCGCGCGCGGCAGACCTCGCTGGCCTTGCAGGAGGCCTTTGTTCGGCTTTTGACCGAACGCGAATACGACGCGATCACGATTCGCGAGATCGTCGGGCTGGCCGGCACGGGGCTCGGCAGTTTCTACGAGTACTTCGCGAGCAAGGAGGATCTGGCGCGCGTCTGCCTGCACCTGCGATCCAAGCGCGTGCTGACGACCTTGCATGCGCTCCGGATGCCGTTGGCCGGCCTGCCGCTCGACGCCGTGGTTCCGGCCGTCGTGGCCGGCTTGCTCGATGCGCACCGGGACCAGCCCGCGCAGTGGGCCGCGCATTACTTTCTCGAACGCAGGCTGTCCGACGCGCGCGCCTACGCAAGCATGTATGACCGTTTCGTGCGGGAGTGGGCGCAACTGCTCGACGCGGCGGCCGACCTGCGCGGCGGCGCGTCGATGGAGGTGGCGCGCACCTGCCAGACCATCGCCTACGGCATGATCGCCCACGCGCATGTCCGCCAATTCGCGGGCGCGGGCGCCGGCGATGCGATCGATTACGCGGCGCTGACGCAGCACTTGCAGCGCGCCTTGCTCGCGTATCTGAATGCGGCCGCCGCGCCGGCGCCGCCGTTCGTCACGGCGGCGCCGGTCGCCGACGTCGTGTAGCGCGCCGCGCCTATTTCGCGGCGCCGGCCTTCGGCATCAGGTCGACATAGCGTGCATCCGTCAGCGTGCGCAGGAACGCGACGAGGTCGTCGACATCCGTCTCCGTCAACGCGGGCGGCGTGCCGGGCCGGCGGTTCATCGGCGTCGAGTTGACGTTGATGTTGCCGCGATAGGCCGCGGGGACGTCGTCGAAGCCTGGCTTGCCGTGATACCAGCGGGCGGGGTCGGTCGAGCGCGTGTTGTAGAACGCGACCGCGTCGCGCAGCGTGTCGAACACGCCGTTGTGCATGAAGGTCTGCCGCACCGCGACGTTGCGCAGGCCCGGCGTGCGCAGGTAGCCGCACCATTGTGTCGGGTCGGGCCAGCGCAGGCGCGCGGCCGTGTCGCACAGCCCGTTGTCGAAATGGCGCGGGTCGCGGTTCGCCGGCAGCGCGCGGTTGCGCGGCACGGCGATCGCGTCGTAGCCGAAGTCGGTGAACAGCGAGCGCGCCGGCCGGCTCGACGTGTCCGACAGCGCATGACAGCTCATGCAATTGCCCTTGTCCGGATTCTTGAACAACGCGAGCCCGCGCAGCTCGGCCGCCGACAGCGGCGCGCGCCGCGTCAGGTAGGCGTCGAAGCGCGACGTGAAGGGCGCCATCTCGTCGCTCTGCAGGTAGGCCTGCAAGGCCTCGCCGAGCGCGCGCGTCATGCGTTCCGGATCGCGACGCACGGCCGGGCCGAAGCGCGCCGCCAGCGCGGGCGCCAATTCGGTGGCCTCGACCTTGCGCAGCAGCGCGGCGGGCGATGCGTTGTTCATCTCGTTCGGATCGAAAAGCGGGCCGCGCGCCTGCTCGGCGAGCGTATCCGCGCGGCCGTCGCTGAACAGGCCGCCGAACGGCGCGGGCGCGGGGGCGTCGTCGTCCTGGTAGAAATGGCGGCGCGGCACGTAGCGCACGTACAGCAGCGACGGCGCGTTGCGCGCGCTGAAGCGGCCGGGGCGGCTGCCTTCGGGCACGCCGGGGCCCGCCAGCGCGGCCGCCGACAGCGTCGGCGCGAACGCGCGGGCCGGGTCGTGGCAGCCCGCGCACGACATGCCGCGCGGCTCCGACAGGCGCGGATCGAAGAACACCCGCCGGCCGAGCGCGACCAGTGCGGGATCGGGACGGAACACGGCGGCGGTCGCGTCGATCTTCGCCGGCACTTGCGGCGTGCCGTGCCCGATCACGTCGAGCACGCGCTGCGGGGGCGCGCCCGGCAGCAGCACCGTGGTCGCGTCCTTGGCGGCGAGCGCGGCCGCGCCCGCCGCCAGCAGCGCGAGCGCGACGAGCGTGCGCGCTGCCGGGGCGAGACGCGCGCTCATGGCGCGACGAAGCCGGTCTTGTCGCACGCGAGCGTCGTGCCGGACTGGTCGCAGGTCGCGAGCAGCTTGCCCGCCGCCGTGTAGGCCTTGAAGGTCCAGCCGTTGGCCGGCGCGGCGCGCCGCTCCATCATCAGGAACCCGAAGCTGTTGTTGTGCGACAGCCGCTCGATCACCGCGCCCGGCGCGGGCGTGAGATTGGCCGGGAACGGATCGGGCAGCGCGACGTCGAGGTTGTCGCCGCCGTTGCCGGACACGATCGTCGCCGGATGCCCGGACGAGAAGTTGATCGCCTGGAAATCATGCACGTGGCCATGCAGCGCGACCTGCACGCCGGGCGGGTAGTAGGCCTGCGCGTTGAGGCTCGACATCACCGACTGCAGGGCGAGGTTGCCCGGCGCGGGCGTGCTGCCCGCGATCGGCGCGAACGCGAGGATCGGATGGTGGTTCGTGAAGATCGTCGTGGTCATGCCGGCCTGGCCCGCGAGCCTGGCGACGGCCTGGAACTGCTTCTGGTAGATCTGGAATTGCGGATCGCTCGTCTTCAGCGCGGCGCGGCCCACCTTCGCGGTGTCGAACACGATCACCTGCGAACCGCCGCCCAACTGCACCGCGTACGGGTCGGAGTAGTTCGCGCCGGCGTCGTTGGCGGGATCGTCGCACGAGCGCGCGGCGGCATAGGGGCGCGGATCGAGGAAGCGGAACCAGCCCTGGCCCGCGCGCGCGCATTCCTCGTGGTTGCCGCGCACCACGACCCACGGCGCTTTCGCGAGCAGCGGCGCGGCCGGCTTGAACAGGTCGGCCTGCCAGGCATCCCAGCCGTAGCCCCACGGGCTGTCCTTGCAGCCGGCGATGTCGGACGGGCAGGCGTTCTCGCGGTAGTGATAGTCGCCGATGTGCATGACGAGATCGGGGGCGAGATTCGCGACGCTCGCCGCGATCGTCGCGAGCGGCCAGACGCCGCTGTCGTTGCAGGCCTGGAACGCGTTGTCGGCCTTCTTCATCCGGCAGCCGGTGTCCGCGATGATCGCGATCCGCTGCGGCTGCGCCTTCGGCAGCGGCAGCGTGCGGCCGGCCACGCTCACCTGTTGCGCGCCCGCGGGCAGCGTCGCCTCGCAGACCGCGACCGGGAACGCCGACGGCTTCGAATCGGCGGGGTCGCTCGCGGTCGTGCGCAGCGGCACGGTGCCCGCGCCGACCCGCAGGCTCATGCGCGAGACCTGGCCGTCGCGCGTCAGCTGCGGGCAGATCGGGGCCGAGGCGTCGGTCGGGCGATAGGACGTGACGGCGCGCGCGATCGCCTGGTTGCCGTCGCCGATCTCGACCCAGGCGGCCTGGACATGGGTGGCGGCGCTCGCCGCGTCGGGGGGCGGCGTGTCGATGTCGCTCGTACACGCGTACAGCAGGATCGCGCCCGAAAGGGCGACGAGGAAGGCGGCGGCGCTTCGTGGGGTAGGTCGATGCATGGTCGTTCCTGTTGGAAAGACGTAAAAATACGCATGACCGATGTAAGAAATATGAAGCCGCCCCGTAGGGAAATCCCGGGCGCGCGCGGATGGCTCCGCGCGCGCCCGCGGAGTCAGGCGTCGCCGGCCGGGGTCTCCGCGGCCTTGCGCGGTCGCCGCGCGCGCGGCGCGGTCTTGCGCGGGGCCTTGGCGGGCGCGCCTTCCGGCGCGGGCTGGGCCGTGGGGGCGGCGGGCGGCGCGGGTTCGGCGCTCGCCTCGGCGTCGGTCGCGCGGGGCGCGGCGGCCTTGGTCTTCTTCGCGGCGGTCTTGCGCGTCCGCGGGGCTTTCTTGGCGGGGGCCGGCGCATCGACGGCGAGCGGCGCGTCCGCTTGTGCGTCGCCGGCTTCCACGCGGCGCGTCTCGATCTCGACGGGCGCGGCGGGCGCCTCGGTCACGAGCGGCGCGCTCTGCTCGGGAGCGGGCTTGTGCTTGCCCTGGCCCTTGCGGTGGCCCTTCCTGCCCGAGCCGCCGGCCGGCTGCGCCGGCGCGGCGCCCTCGGCCGGCTTCGAGGCGTCGGCCGGGGCCGCGGCGGTTTGCAGCGAGCGGAACACGAAGGTGCCCGACTTGTCGTCGCGGCCGATCTCCAGCAGGCCGCGCGCCTGCGCTTCCTCGAGCAGGTTGCCGAACGCCCGGAAGCCGTAATAGCTCTCGTTGAAGCCGGGCTTGCGGCGCTTGATCGCGCTCTTGAGCACCGACGCCCAGATCTTGCCGCTCTCGCCGCGCTCCGACGCGAGCGCCTCGAAGGTCTCGACCGCGATCGAGATCGCCTCCGCCTTGCGCGCATCGCCGTCGTGCTTGCGCTGCTTGTCGTCGTCGTTGGTGCGCTTGGCGGTCGTGCGCGCTTCCTGCTTGGCGTTCGCGCGCTGCTGCTCGCGCGCGAGGTCGTCGTAGAAAATGAATTCGTCGCAGTTCGCGACGAGCAGGTCCGAGGTCGAATTCTTCACGCCCACGCCGATCACGCGCTTGGCGTTCTCGCGCAGCTTCGAGACGAGCGGCGAGAAATCGGAGTCGCCGCTGATGATGACGAAGGTATCGACGTGCGACTTCGTGTAGCACAGGTCGAGCGCGTCGACGACGAGGCGGATGTCGGCCGAGTTCTTGCCGGACTGGCGCACGTGCGGGATCTCGATCAGCTCGAAGCTCGCTTCATGCATCGAGGCCTTGAAGGTCTTGTAGCGATCCCAGTCGCAATAGGCCTTCTTCACGACGATGCTGCCCTTGAGCAGCAGCCGCTCCAGCACGGGCTTGATGTCGAATTTCTCGAACTTCGTGTCGCGCACGCCGAGCGCGATGTTCTCGAAGTCGCAAAACAGCGCCATGTTGACGCTTTCCTGGGGTAAGGCCATGTGTTCTCCAACCGGTCGCCCGGAGTCGGGCGGAATCTGCATTGCGCACATGATAACGGGTCGCGCCGGCGCGCCTGCCGGTTTTTTGGGCGCGACCGGGCCGCGTGGGCGCCCGGAGGGAGAAAGCCGGGTCAGCCCGCGATGAGCGCGGCCACTTCCCCGATGTCGCTGCCGACCGCCTGATGGCCGCGCGCGCGCCATTCGGCCTGCGACGTGGTGCCGGTCACCGCGCCGATGAAACGCATGCCGGCGGCGTGCGCGGCGCGGGCGTCGACCTCGTGATCGCCGACGTATACGGCGTTTGGCGCGGGCACCGCGAGACGCGCGAGCGCGAGCAGCAGGGCGTCGGGATTCGGCTTGTGGCGCGATACGTCTTCGTGGCCGATGATCAGCCCCACCGAATCGCGCAGCCCGGCGGCGTCCAGAATCGCCTCGATGCGGTGACGGAACTTGCTGGAAACGATCCCGATCTCGACGCCGAGCGCGCGCAGGCGGGCAAACAGCGCGGGCACGTCGGGATAGAAGCGCGTCATCGCCACCATCACCTCGTCGGCGCGTTCGACGAAGCGCCGCGCGAACAACTGCGCGCGCTCGGGATCGTCGTCGGCGGCCAGCATCCGGTAGGTGTCGGGCAGCGGCAGCCCGATCGCGGCGAAGATGCGCGCGTCGCTGACATCGTGGATGCCCAGCTGCGTGAGCGCATGGCGGGTGCATTCGGTTACCGCGGTGGAGGAATCCGCGAGCGTCAGGTCGAAATCGAACAGCACGGCTTGGATGGTCATGGCGCGGCCCGGGAGGCGATGGAGGCATGGGGATGCGGGAGTGTAGCGCGCTCGCGCCGCGCTTTCCAACCCGACCGCAAACCGCTAGGCTTGGCGTCAAATCCAACGCATGCAGGAGACCGACGATGTCCATCCGCTCACTGGCCGCGGCCTGCCTCGCGGCGGCGGCGCTGGCCGCGGGCGTGCCCGCGCGCGCGGCGGACGCCGCGCCGTTCAGGATCGCGGTCTACAACCCGGGCGCGAAAAGCGCGTTTCCGGTGTCCGCATCGATCGTCGAAGGCCGCCGCGAGGTGCTGCTGATCGACGCGCAGTTCCAGCGCAACGACGCGGAGGCGCTCGTCGATCGCTTGAAGGCGAGCGGCAAGACGCTCAAGACGATCTACATCAGCCATCAGGATCCCGACTACTACTTCGGCCTCGATACCGTGACCGCCGCGTTTCCGGACGCGATAGTCGTCGCGACGCCGCAGACGGTGGCCGGCATCCGCGCGCACAAGGACGGCAAGCTCGCGTACTGGGGGCCGATCCTGAAGGACAACGCGCCGCGCACGCTCGTCGTGCCCGCGCCGCTCCACGGCGACACGCTGACGCTCGAAGGCCGCAGGCTGAAGATCATCGGGCTGCGCGGCCCGAGCGCCGGGCGCACGGTGCTGTGGATTCCCGCCTTGCGCGCGGTGGTGGGCGGCGTGCCGATCGCCGCGAACCTGCACGTGTGGATGGCCGACACGCCGACGCCGCAGGCGCGCCGCGCGTGGCTCCGGCAACTGGCGCGGATCGCCGCGCTGAGGCCGACGCTGGTGGTGCCCGGGCATTTCCTGCCGAATCCCGACGGCAGCGAGCCGCACACGCTCGCCGCCGTCGCCTTTACCCGCGACTACGTGCGCGCGTTCGACCAGGAAGCCGCGCGCACGCGGAGCGCGGCGGAGTTGATCGAGGCGATGCGGCGACGCTATCCGAACCTCGGCGACGTCGAGGCGCTGGAACTGGGCGCGAAGGTGGTGAAGGGCGAGATGAAGTGGCCGGCCGAATGACCGCACGCACCGACCCGCCGCCGCAATTCGCCTATCAGGCCGCATACCGCCACCTGCACGCGCTGCTCGACGCGGATGCCGATGCACGGCGGCGGCTGCCGTCGCTGCGCCGGCTTGCCGACGAATTGCAGGTCTCCGTGCCGACGATCCAGTATGCGTACGCACTGCTCGAACGCGAGGGCAAGGTGGTGGCCGTGCCGCGCTCGGGCTACTTTCCGGCCGCCGGGCGGCTGCAACCGGCGTGGCGCGGCGAGAATCGCCTCGACGCCATCTACGTGAACGCGCGGCGGCCGGGCATGCTCGCGCTGTCGAGCGACGCCCCTGCGCTGCTGCTGTCGCTCGATCATCCGCTGCGGGCGGCCGAGCGCATCCTCGCGCGCGAGGATGCGCGCCGGCAGCCGCCGTTTCCCGAGCCGTTCGGCGCGCAGGCGCTGCGTGAGGCGCTCGCGCGGCGTCATGCGGATGCGCCGGCCGGCTGGCGCGCGGCCGACGTGCATATCGCACCCGACTGGCGCGGTGCGCTCGATACGGCGCTCGATGTGCTCGGCCTGGGCGGTTGTGCCGCGCTGGTCGAGATGCCGTGTTCGTGGGCGCTCGTGCGCGTATTGCAGGCGCGCGGGATGCGCATCGTGCCGTTGCCGGTGCGTGGGCGCGGCGCGCTCGATGTCGACGCGGCGGCCGCGTTGCTCGCGCGCGAGCCGATCCGTTGCGCGTTGCTGTCGTCGGGCGTCGGCGTGCCGGGCGGCACCGCGCCGGGCGCGGACGAACAGGCGGCGCTGGCCGCGCTGCTGGCGCGCCGCGGCGTCTGGCTGTTCGAGAACGACCGCTACGGCGATCTTTATTTCGGCGCGGCGCCGTCGCGCTATCGCGACCATGCGGACCCGGAGCGCCTGATCGTGTATTCCGGATTCGACAAGCTGGTCGGCGGCGAGGCCCCGCATGGGTATTTGCTGAGCCGGGGCGACACCGCGCGCAGGCTCGACGGCGCGTGGCTCGCGCGCGCGTTCCGCAGCGCGCCGCTGCGCGAGCGCGCGCTCGCGCGGCTCATCGAGACGGGCAAGCTCGCGCATCACGCGGGCCGGCTGCGTCATGCGCTCGCCGACCGGATGACGCGCATGCACGCGCTGCTGCGCGCCGAGGCGGCGGACCTGTTCGAGATCACGCCGCCGCGCGGCGGCGCGGCGTTCTGGCTGCCCGCGCGCGATGCCGGCATCGACATGGGGCGGGTCTGCGACACGTTGCTCGCGCAACGGATCGTGATCGCCCCGGGCGAGGTGTTCGGCACGGACGGCGCGTTTCGCCATTGCCTGCGGCTGTCCTACACCGTCGATTGGTCGAGCGACATCGGCGGGGCGATCCGCGCGTTGGCCTCGGCCGTGCGCACGCAGGCGCGCGCGGCGCGCTGAGCGTCATTCCGTCGTGGGGCGCACGCCGAAGCAGTGACGCAACTCGGGGAACGCGCCGCCTCGCACCTCATCGGCGAACGCGGCCGCGGCATCGCGGATCAGCGCCGCCACGTCCGCGTACTGTTTCGCGAAGCGCGGCGGCGCGTCGCCGCTCAGGCGCAGGATGTCTTCCGTGACCAGCACCTGGCCGTCGCACGCGGGCGACGCGCCGATGCCGATCGTCGGTGCGCGCGATTCGAGCGTGATCGCGCGCGCGACCGGCTCCGCGACGCCTTCCAGCACCAGCGCGAACGCGCCGGCGTCGTCGTGCGCGCGCGCATCGGCGCGGAGCCGTTCCGCGGCCGCGTCGCCGAAGCCCTGCGCCTTGAAGCCGCCCAGCGCGTGCAGATACTGCGGCATCAGGCCGAGATGGGACATCACCGGGATGCCGCGCTCGACGAGGAAGCGCACGGTGGGCGCGAGCGCGCTGCCGCCTTCGAGCTTGACGGCCGCGGCGCCCGAGCCGGCGATCAACTGCGCGGCGTGGCGGTACGCCTGCTGCGGCGATTCCTGGTAGGTGGCGAACGGCAGGTCGACCACCACGCAGGCCTGCCGGGTGGCGTCGACCACCGCGCGCGCATGCGCGCTCATCTGCGCGAGCGTGATGTCGAGCGTGGTCGGGCGGCCGTACGCGACCATCGCGGTCGAATCGCCGACGAGGATCACGTCGACGAACGGATCGATCAGTTCCGCGACGGGCTTCGAATAGGCGGTCAGCGACACGATCTTGCGGGCGCCCTTGAGCGCGGCGATGGCGGGAATGGTCAGGCGGGACGGGGATCGATGCAGGCTCATGGCAGGTTCGCGGGGAATCGGAAAGAAGACGACCCGCTCATGGTAGGGCGCGCGCGCCGCCGATCCCATGCACAGCGGCGCGCGTAAAACCTGTACAGCGCGCGGTCGCGCGTCAGCCGCGCGGGCGGCGCAGCCGGCTGATCGCCCGCCACGCGCAGCCGGCGCTCGTGGCCGCGATGCCGGCGAACACGATCAGCACGCCGAGCCCGAAGCCGGGCGGCATCTCGCCCGAATCCGGCGACGCCGGCGGGGCGAACGCCATCAGGCCGCTGCCCGCGACGATCAGCGCGATGCAGGCGAGCCAGTAGAGCCGTCCGCGCGGACGCGCGCAGGCCTGGTACAGCGCGCAGCCGAGCCCGAACAGGTACAGCAGCGCGAGGGCGCCGAGCGCGATCAGGTCGGTGGCGGATTGGGTGGTTGAGGCGAGGGCGGAGGTCATGGCGAAGCGAGGAAACGGAACACGTCACGACAGTATCACAGCGATTCCGACGCAATACCGGCGACATGCCGCGTGCGGACCACCATCCCAAGATGGCCCCACGTCACGCAGGGTTGTACGCGATCGCGCGGACCTGTCTAGAATCATCGGTTTCCGACCCCGAGGGCATCACGATGGCAACCGAGTTTGATCCGGCCGCATTGGCCGGCCGTCTGGACCGTGTATTCGAGACTGCGCTGCGCGAGCGTCGCATCGTGGGCGCGGTCGCGATCGTCGCGCGACAAGGCGAGGTGGTGTATCGCCGTGCGCATGGGCACGCGGAACGCGAGACCGGGCGGCCGATGCGCGAGGACACGCTGTTCCGTCTCGCCTCGGTCACCAAGCCCTTCGTGGTGGCCGCGGTGCTGCGGCTCGCCGCCGAACGGGTGCTGACGCTCGACGATCCCGTGACGCGCTGGCTGCCCGGCTTCGCGCCGACTTTGCCCGACGGTCGCGCGCCGACGCTGACGGTGCACCAGCTGCTCACGCACACGGCCGGTCTCAGCTATGGCCTGCTCGAAGCGCATGACGGGCCGTACCATCGGCTCGGCGTGTCCGACGGGCTCGATCTCGCGGACGTCGATCTCGCCGAGAACCTGCGCCGGCTCGCCGCCGCGCCGCTCGCGTTCGCGCCCGGAGAGGGCTGGTGCTATTCGCTGGCGCTCGACGTGCTGGGCGCGGTGCTCGAACGCGCGACGGGCGTCGCGTTGCCGCAGGCGATCGAGCGGCTGGTCGGCGCGCCGCTCGGCCTGGCCGATATCGGCTTCGTCGCGCCGGCCGACTTCGCGCCGCGTTTCGCGGCCGCCTACGCGAACGCCGAGCCGGAGCCGGTCGCGATGACCGAGAACCAGGACGTGCCGCTGCCGGAAGGGCATGGCGTCGCGGTGCGCTTCGCGCCGTCGCGCGTGTTCGAGCCGTCCGCGTTTCCGTCGGGCGGCGCGGGCATGTATGGCACGGCCGATGCCGTGCTGGGTCTGCTCGACGCGTTGCGCACGGGCGGCGACGGCTTCCTGCCCGCCACGCTGATCGAGGCGGCGCGCACCGATCACGCGCCCGGCGCGGACACGCGCGGGCCCGGCTGGGGCTTCGGCTATGCAGGGGCGGTGCTGTCCGATCCGGCGCTCGCCGATTCGCCGCAGAGCGCGGGCACGGTGCAATGGGGCGGGGTGTATGGCCACAGCTGGTTCATCGATCCCGCGCAAGAGCTGACCGTGGTGCTGCTGACCAATACCGCTTATGAAGGAATGTCGGGACCGTTGACGCTCGAAGTGCGCGATGCGGTGTATCGCGGGGATTGACGCGCCGACGCGCCGACGCATGACAGGCGGGCGCGGCCGGCGATGCGGCCGCGCCCGGCCATGTCAAGGCTGGCCGTCCGCGCCGGCGTGGCCGGGCGCGCGGTTCAGCAGATGGGTGCGCCGGTCGGCGGCGAGCGACACGTAGCGCTCGTACTGGCGCAGCACGTCGGCGATCACCTCGTCGCCGTGCAGGTACTCGATGTCGTAGCCGAGCCGGCCGTCTTCGAAGAACGTGACGACCTCGTGGATGTGCGCGCGCCGCGCTTCCGGCTCGGCCGCCTCGCGCACCAGGAACGCGGGCGCGGACTTGTGCGCGACCCGCGCGCCGTACACGAAGTCGCGCTGGTCGGGCGTCGGCACGGTGAGGCGCACCGTGTTGTCGTCGTCGCGCTGCACGCTCGCATCGACGCCGCGCGCGCGCAGTTCGTCCGCCACCTTGCGCAGGGCCGGCAGCACGATCTCGGCGATGAACTGCCGCGCTTCCGTCTCGGTGGTCTGCCGCAGGATGTGCGACAGCCGGTGACGCCAGTGCTGGCCGGTCCAGAAGTTCGTGGCGGGCGCCATGTCCTGCGAATAGTGCGCATGGTCGGCCATCAGGCCGCGCCACAGCCCATAGCAGAGCGCCAGCATGATCAGCGCGACCGGCAGCGCGGCGATCAGCGTCATCGCCTGCAACGCCTTCAACCCGCCCGCGACCAGCAGCACCGCCGCCGTGACGCCGAGCAGCGCGGCCCAGAACAGCCGCTGCCAGACGGGCGAATGCGTGGCGCCGCGCGTGGCGATCGCGTCGATCACGAACGCGCCGGAATCGGCCGAGGTCACGAAAAACACCGCGATCAGCAGGATCGCGACGATCGACAGCCACTGCGACAAGGGCAGGTACTCGAAGAAACGGAACAGCAGCGCGTCGACCGAGCCGGCCGTCTGCGCGAGCGCGCCGGCGGCCACGTGCGTGTCGAGCCAGATCGCGCTGTTGCCGAACACGGTCATCCAGACGAGATTGAACGCGGTGGGCACGAGCAGCACGCCGACCACGAACTGACGAATGGTGCGGCCGCGCGAGATGCGCGCGATGAACATGCCCACGAACGGCGACCACGACACCCACCATGCCCAGTACAGGATGGTCCAGCCGCCGAACCAGCCAGCCTCGCGCGGCGGCGCGTAGGCGTAGGTGCGGAACGACAGCTCGACGAGGTTCGACAGGTACTGGCCGACGTTGTCGGCGAACGCGCCGAGCAGGAACGCGGTCGGGCCGGCCACCACGACGAACGCGAGCAGCAGGAACGCGATCATCAGGTTCAGCTCGGACAGCCGCCGCACGCCCTTGTCGAGCCCGCTCGCGGCGGACAGGCCGGCGAGCAGCACGACGAGCGCGATCAGGCCGACGCGGAACAGGTTGCCCGAGGTATCCCAGCCGGCCACCGTATGCAGTCCCGCGCTGATCTGCAGCACGCCGTAGCCGAGCGTGGCCGCGATCCCGGCCACCGTGCCGACCAGCGCGAACGCGTCGACCGCGTGGCCGATCCAGCCGTTCACGCGTTCGCGCAGCACAGGATAGAGGCCCGAGCGCAGCGTCAGCGGCAGGTTGTAGCGGAAGCCGAAATAGGCGAGCACGAGGCCCATCACGCCGTAGATCGCCCACGCGTGGAAGCCCCAGTGGAAGAAGGTCATCAGCATCGCCTCGCGCGCCGCCGCGGGCGTGCCGCCCTCGACGGTCGGCGGCTTCAGGAAATGCTGCATCGGTTCGCCGACGCCGAAGTACATGAGGCCGATGCCCATGCCGGCCGCGAACAGCATCGCGGTCCACGACATGAAGCTGAATTCGGGCTCGGCGTCGTCGGGACCGAGCTTGATGTCGCCGAAGCGGCTCGCGGCGATCAGCACGAGGAAGATCAGGAAGGTCGTGACGGCGAGCACGTAGAACCAGTCGAAATGGCCGATCACCCATTGCTGGCCGGTGCTGAACAGCGCGCCGGCCTCGTCGGGGCGCAGCGTGCACACGACAAGCAGCGCGCCGATCACGGCGAGTGATGGAATCACGACGGCCGCCTTGAAGGTCGTGCGTGGTGCGGGAGGGGTTTGGGACATGGCGTTGGCATCCAGGGAAAGGGCATCACTGGGCGAGGCACCGCTGCGCCGGCGGGGTGCGCCGGCAAGCCCGAATGCGGCGGGCTCGTGTGATGTTACCCGGTGGAACGGCTGCAAGGGGGCAATGCAGGAGGGTAGGTCAGCTGACGAATTGTAAGCTATCGACTCCGCAGCCGGATATTTCTCCGCACAACGCAACAACGCAACTGCGGCCATCCCGTCGGTGAGGCGGGATGGCCGCAGTGCGCATGCCGCTCAGTTCGACGTCGCGGCGCTCACCGCGGCCTTTGCATCGAGGATCCCCGCGCCCGGCGGCAAGGCGCTGCATGTCGCGGTGGCGGCGACGGGCGACGGACGGGCCGTGGCCGCGAGCTTCCGCGCGATCTGCGCGGGCGTCAGCGTCGGGTTCATCGACAGCATCAGCGAGATCACGCCCGCCACCTGCGGCGCGGCGAGGCTCGTGCCTTGATCGGTCGCGTAGGTGTCCGCCGCCGGCGAGGTGGTGCCCGCGTTCGAGGTCGACAGGATGGCGGTGCCCGGCGCGCTCAGGGTGATCAACGGGCCGAAGTTGCTGTAATACGCGCGACGGCCGGTGTTGTCGGTCGCGGCGACGGCGATCACGCCCTTGCAGTTCGCGGGACGATCCTGCGAGGTCAACAGCCCGTCGTTGCCGGCCGCGACCACCACGCTCACGCCGACCGCATTGACGTCGTTGATCGCCTGCTGGAACGTGCTGCCGCACGGGCCGGTGCCGCCGAGGCTCAGGTTGATGACCTTGGCCGGATGCGTGTTGTTCGGCACGCCGGCGACCGGGATCCCGGCGGCCCAGCGCATGGCGTCCGTGATGTCGCTGTCGACGCCGCCGCACTTGCCGAGCACGCGCACCGGCAGGATCTGGCTGTTCCAGTTCACGCCCGCGATGCCGATGCCGTTGTTGGCCGATGCGCCGATGATGCCGGCCACCTTGGTGCCGTGCCATTTGCTGTTGTGCGGCGGCTCCTTGCAGTAGCGAAACGGGCCGGTCGGATCGTTGATTTCGGCCTGCGTGACCCAGTCGCCCGGATCGGTGGCGTCCGGGCCGCGCGTCTTGCCGTTGTTGCTGGTCGCGACGCTCGTGATGAAGCTGTAGCCGGGCAGCAGGTTCGGCGTGATGTCGGGATGCGGGCGGTAGCCGGTGTCGAGCACGGCGGTCACGAGGCCGGGCGCGCCCGTGGTCAGGTTCCAGGCGAGCGGCAGGTCGATGCCGACCGCGGGCGATGTCAGGTTCCATTGTTGCGGGAACATCGGATCGGTCGAGATGGTTCGTGCGAACACACGGCGGTCCGGTTCCGCGTAGGCGACGTCGGGGTCGGCCGCGAAGGCTTGCGCGAGCGCCGCGGCATCGGTGGCCGCCATCGCGCGGCCGAGCGACAGCAGCGCGGCGCCGTCCGACAGCGTGCGCGCCATCTGCACGGCGGCCGGCTGCGCGGCGCTGGCCGCGTAATTGCGCGCCTGGCTGTTCTGCGCGCTCGGCGCGTTCCAGTTGGTCATCACGCGCTGGATCACGGCGCCGACGCGGGCCGGATCGCCGGCGCTCGCCGCCATGATGCGGGCCCCGGAAGCCGACGACGCGGTGGTCGGCTGCAGCTTGACGATCATGTGGTCGACCGGCGCGTCCTGCGTGACGGAACCGGGCGTCGTGCCTGATGAGGGGGACGACGTGGTTTTTGCCGCGCAGGATGCGTTCGAACTCGACGGAACCGAAGTGCTGGGCGCCGGCGCGGTGGGGGCGGGGGGCGGGGTAGCCGGCGAGGACGGCGAGGGCGGCGGCGCGCCGTCACCGCCGCCGCCGCCGCCGCCGCAACCGGCGAGGGGAATGAGTACAGAAGCGGAAAGGATGCCTGCGAGCACGCGCGTCCGGCTGGGCCGTGCGGGGGGGAGGTTGAAACTTTTGACGCTCATGTTGCCTCTCGGACTGATGGTTCGAAACCGCTATCCCACGGTCAAGGCGGTCGAGATCCGATGGCACCGGCAGGCCGGAAGCGTCCTCGTATTCGTTCGCAGTCCGACACGCGGCATGGATCTTTCCCATGTCCCCGTCGAATTCGGCGCTGCTTTGCGAGGACCATGAATTGGGGTAACGGCGTCCTTTAGCAATTCTTAATGGTTGAACGAAAATGATTTGAATGAAATTTTTTTCGAGGGCACCTGACCGATGTGAATCGGACCTGAAGTTGGATCGCAATTATTTTTTTGTTGAGATTGGTTGACAATCAAGCCGCGCATTGCTGTCCGATATGGTGATAAGGACATGCCAGATGTACCGTGCGTCGGGCGATGGGCAGCGCGAGATCAACTCGGATCGGAAGCAGCGCGATTCAGCGCGCCGCATCGCGCGTCGCGACGTTTCGTACGAGCGCAGAGGGATGCGCCAATGGGCGCGACGGCTTCACCAGAGATTGCGGCGAGCATGTGAGGCGGCATCAACGCGACACGAGGCCCCGGGACCTGTCGCGATCCCGGTGCCGCAGCAGCGCCTCGCGGTATTCAGGCGACGGTATGGGTTTCTGATCGTCGATTAGCATAATTGGCAAGCAATTTCGGTTTAATTTTTAGTTTTCTTGTATATAAGCGTCGCTGAATATTTTGATATTTGTCTCGATGTGTGTGCGTCCGACGTCAACGAGTGAACACGCGTCCGTGATTGCGATAGCGTTATCTCCAAGTCGCGCTTCGCGTACGGCGGGCTCCTTCGCGCGTCATGCCTGAAACACGCAAGCGTTGATGGTTCTCAAGCCTTTTTGCTCATGATCAGGCATACCCGATGCGAGATGCCGGTTGTCCGTGTGGAATGCGGGCATGGCGCACACGAAGTCTTTGACAGGGTACGGCCACACCATCCGAGAGGACCGGCCATGCCGCTTACCCGCACGTTCACGCTGAACGGTGCGTCACTGAGCACCCTGGAATGCCTGGGCATCGCGGGCGTTCGTCGCGGCGCTTTTCGTCTCCGTCCAGCCGGGCCGACAGGACGTGGCGAAGGGTGCACGGCCGTCAACAAGCTCGCCGCGAGGCTGCGCGCGCGGGGCGCAGCGATTCCGGTTCCTGGCGCCGCGATGAAGGCCGATGCCATCATCGAGGTGCGGTCATGAAAATCGCGCGGTTCGCCCTTAACGTCTTCGCAACACTCGCGATCGGCTATGCGCTTTCGCGCTGGATCGACCGGTTGCCGTACGAATTCCCGCCGCTGCCCGCGACAATCACGGCGGCCATGAGCGCGCTCGGCATCGACACGATTGCCCATGCCGACGCCATCGAAGCAAGCGGCTTGCTCGTCATCATCGCGGCATCGCTCGCCGTCGCCGCGCTGCTCGTCCGGGTCGCAAATCGGCTCTTCGTGCATCGGCGGCGCGCATGGAAGAGGCGGTCTGAAGGAACAGTCGTACCTCGATGCGGTCTTTCGTCCATGCTCCGGTCCCGGAAGAACCGCCAATCCTGACGCGACGCGTGAACACGTGTCTCTCGGTGGGCCGTCGTTCGACCTCGCCTCACCATCAGTCGGCGTGAAGCTCGACTCGAACCTGCTCAGGCGAGTTTTTCACGTCCGTCGCAGCGTGTTGCGCGCACGAAATCGCCGGTCTCGCGCATCGCGGCTTGAATGTCGGCTGGCCGTTCCCCGCCCGGTTCGACCCTCTTCCACGTTCATTCCCCGGCCGCAGCCCCCCACCAGACCCGCCCCCAGCCATCCGTACTTTCCCCGACCCACTCCGCGATGAAAATTTATTTTTTTCTTTTCGGAATTTGTGTAAATTAACTTTCATTCAGATTTCGCCGCGCCGCTCCCATGCCTCATCTCCCTCCGCCCGGGTCAGCTGACATCGAGTCTGCGATCTCAGTCCGGATCGCCGCCGTGCTGTCGTCGCTCACGCCGATTCATCGGCGCATGGGCGAATACGTGCTGGCCAATCCGTTCCGCGCCGCGACCATGCACATCGACGAGCTGGCGAACGCGGTCGGCGCGTCGGTCGCGACCGCGAACCGGTTCGCGCGCGCGCTCGGCTTCGACGGTTATCCCGCGCTGCGCGCGGCGCTCGTGCGCGGCTTCGAGGCCACGCTCGCGCCGGTCGAGCGCCTGCGTTCCGCGCAGGAGCAGGAGGCCGCGATGCGCGGCGGCGAACTGATCGACGCCGCGTTCACGCAAGCCGTCGCCAACCTCGAACGCACCCGCGCCCAGCTCGAACGCGCGCACGTCGAGGCCGCGGTCGATGCGATCCTCGCCGCGCGCCGCATCTTCATCCTGGGCGCGGGCGCGAGCGGCTTTCTCGCCGGCCTGATGGAGCACGCGCTGTCGGTGTGCCATGACCACGTGCAATCGCTCGCGATGGTGGGCGGCCCGACCAACGCGGCGCGCCGGCTGTTCAGCGCCGGGCCCGGCGACCTGGTGATCGCGATCGCCTTCCCGCGCTATGTGCGCGACACGGTCGAATTCGCCCGCCGCGCCGCCGCGCAGGGCGCGACGGTGCTCGCGCTGACCGACGGCCCCGCGTCGCCGCTCGCGCCGTTCGCCTCGCTGTCGCTGTACGTGACGGCCGAGCGCCGGCTCGCCGCCACCTCCGAGGCCGCCGTGCTGACGCTGATCGAGGCGCTCGTCGATGCGGTCGCGCATCGCGCGCGCCGTTCGGCGCAGGCCGCCGCCGACATGACCGAATTCGTGCTGCCGTGGCTCGTTGCGCCGCAACCGGCAGCCGCTCCTTCACCCCGCAATCCCTCCCGTTCGAAAAAAACATGAATCCGACCGCTGTCGTAGCGATCCACGGCGGCGCAGGCACGATCCTGCGCCAGGCGATGAACACCGAGACCGAGGCGCGCTATCGCGCCGAGCTGAATGCGATCCTGGCCGCCGCGCAGGCCGTGCTGGCCGACGGCGGCAGCGCGCTCGACGCGGTCAGCGTCGCGGTGCGCCTGCTCGAGGACTGCCCGCTCTTCAATGCCGGGCACGGCTCGGTCTACACGTCGGAGGGCCGGCACGAACTCGACGCGGCGGTCATGGACGGCGCGACGCTCGCGGCCGGCGCGGTGTGCTGCGTGACGCGGCTGCGCAACCCGGTGCTCGCCGCGCGGCGCGTGATGGAGGCGAGCGAGCACGTGATGTTCTCGGGCGCGGGCGCGGAGGCGTTCGCCGCCGCGCAAGGCCTGGACCTGGTGGAGCCGGACTATTTCGCGACCGAGTTCCGCCGCGAGCAGTGGCTCAAGGCGCGCGACGCGAGCACCGCGCTGCTCGACCACGATGCGTCCACGCTCGCGTTCACGCAGGGCCGGCGCGCGCCGGAGCCGCTCGATCCGGATCGCAAGCACGGCACGGTCGGCGCGGTCGCGCTCGATCGTCACGGCCACCTGGCCGCCGCGACCTCGACGGGCGGCATCACCAACAAGCAGCCGGGGCGCGTCGGCGACACGCCGATCATCGGCGCGGGCTGCTATGCGAGCGACGCGACCTGCGCGGTGTCGGCGACCGGCACGGGCGAGATGTTCATCCGCCTCGCCGCCGCCTACGACATCGCGGCGCAGATGGACTATCGCGGCGCGTCGCTGCACGACGCCGCGCACGACATGGTGATGAACAAGCTGCCGCGCATCGACGGGCGCGGCGGCGTGATCGCGATCGACCGGCTCGGCCGGGTGGCGATGCCGTTCAACACGGAGGGGATGTACCGCGGTTACGCGCGGGTGGGCGAGGCGCCCGTCACCGCGATCTATCGCGACGAGGCGGCCTGACCGGCAGGCCGAACAGGAGGAGACCCAGACATGAACAACAACCGAACCGCCGCCCCGAACCTGCCCGACGCCCGCGTGATCGCGGTCGACGATCTGTCGGTGCGGTTTCGCCGCGAGGGCGTCGCGTTCGACGCGGTGCGCCACCTGTCGTTCCACGTCGATCGCGGCGAGACGCTCGCGATCGTCGGCGAATCGGGTTCGGGCAAGTCGGTCACGTCGCTCGCGCTGATGCGGCTCGTCGAGCACGGCGGCGGCGCGATCACGGGCGGCGCGATGCATCTGCGCCGGCGCGGCGGCGCGCTGCTCGATCTCGCGCGGGCGTCGTCGGCGACGATGCGCACGGTGCGGGGCGCGGACGTCGCGATGATCTTCCAGGAGCCGATGACCTCGCTGAACCCGGTGTTCACGGTCGGCGACCAGATCAGCGAGGCGATCGCGCTGCACCAGGGCAAGTCCGCCGCCGAGTCGCGCGCCGAGACGCTGCGCCTGCTCGATCTGGTGCGGATCCCCGAGGCGCGCCGCGTGTTCGCCCGCTATCCGCACCAACTGTCGGGCGGCATGCGGCAGCGCGTGATGATCGCGATGGCGCTGTCCTGCAAGCCCGCGCTGTTGATCGCGGATGAGCCCACCACCGCGCTCGACGTGACGATCCAGGCGCAGATCCTGCAACTGATCCGCGGGCTGCAGGACGAGATGGACATGGGCGTGATCTTCATCACGCACGACATGGGCGTGGTGGCCGAGGTCGCGGATCGCGTGCTCGTCATGTATCGCGGCGAGAAGGTCGAGGAGGGGCCGGCCGACGCGTTGTTCGCCGCGCCCGCGCACACCTACACCCGCGCGCTGCTCGCCGCGGTGCCGCGGCTCGGCGCGATGCGCGGCACCGAGTCGCCCGCCAAGTTTCCGCTGCTGCGCGCCGAAGCGGCCGGCGCGGCGCCGGCCGAGGCGGGCGCGGCGCAGCCGGCCGTCGACCGCGACGCGCCGCCGATCCTGCGCGTGCGCGATCTCGTCACGCGCTTTCCGGTCAAGAGCGGCCTGCTCGGGCGCGTGTCGCAATACGTGCACGCGGTCGAGCGGGTCAGCTTCGAGCTGCGCGCGGGCGAGACGCTCGCGCTGGTGGGCGAGTCCGGCTGCGGCAAGTCGACCACCGGGCGCTCGCTGCTGCGGCTCGTCGAGAGCCAGAGCGGCTCGATCGAATTCGACGGCCGCGAGATCAGCGCGATGAAGGGCGCGGAGCTGCAGGCGCTGCGCCGCAATATCCAGTTCATTTTCCAGGATCCGTTCGCGTCGCTGAATCCGCGCATGACGGTCGGCTTCTCGATCATGGAGCCGCTGCTCGTGCACGGCGTCGCGAGCGGCCGGGCCGCCCAGCAGCGGGTCGACTGGCTGCTCGAACGCGTGGGCCTGCCCGCCGACGCGGCGCGCCGCTATCCGCACGAATTCTCCGGCGGCCAGCGCCAGCGGATCGCGATCGCGCGCGCGCTCGCGTTGAATCCGAAGGTCGTGATCGCGGACGAGTCGGTGTCGGCGCTCGACGTGTCGGTGCAGGCGCAGATCGTCAACCTGATGCTCGACCTGCAGCGCGAGCTGGGCGTCGCCTATCTGTTCATCTCGCACGACATGGCGGTGGTCGAGCGCGTCAGCCATCGGGTCGCGGTCATGTATCTCGGCCAGATCGTCGAGATCGGCCCGCGCAGCGCGGTGTTCGAGGCGCCGCGCCATCCCTATACGAAGAAGCTGATGAGCGCGGTGCCGGTGGCCGACCCCGCGCGCCGCCATGCGCCGCGCGTGCTGGCCGCCGACGAGATCCCGAGCCCGATCCGCGCGCTCGGCGACGAGCCGGTGGTCGCGCCGCTCGTCGCGGTCGGCCCGGATCACTACGTGGCCGAGCACCGCATCGGCGGCGCGTACTGAGCGTGCCCGCCCCGTACGCCCTACAACAACCCGTTGCCGCACGACGGCATGTCCATTTCCAGACCGCACCGCAGGAGACTCGCCCGATGAACCAACCGTCCCAATTCCCGTCCTTCCGTCTTCGCGCGCTGGCGGCCGCCGGCGCGTTCGCGCTGATGGCCGCGCTGCCCGCGGCCGCCCAGCAGACCGCGGTGATGGCCGTCGATTCGACCTTCACGACGCTCGACCCGTACGATTCGAACGACACGCTGTCGCAGGCGGTGACGAAGTCGTTCTACCAGGGCCTGTTCGGTTTCGACAAGGACATGAAGCTCGTCAACGTGCTGGCCACGAGCTACGAGGCGAGCCCGGATGCGAAGGTGTACACCTTCAAGCTGCGCCAGGGCGTGAAGTTCCAGGACGGCACCGATTTCAACGCGAATGCGGTGAAGGTGGTGTTCGACCGCGTGACCGATCCGGCCAACAAGCTCAAGCGCTACAACATGTTCCGCCGCATCGAGAAGACCGAGGTGGTCGATCCGTACACGGTGCGCGTCACGCTCAAGGAGCCGTTCTCGGCATTCATCAACGTGCTCGCGCATCCGTCGGCGGTGATGATCTCGCCGACCGCGCTGAAGAAGTGGGGCCGCGACATCGCGCTGCATCCGGTCGGCACGGGTCCGTTCGAGCTGGTCGAGTGGAAGCAGACCGACGATCTCAAGGTGAAGAAGTTCGCGGGCTACTGGAAGAAGGGTTATCCGAAGATCGACGCGATCGACTGGAAGCCGGTGGTCGACAACAACACGCGCGCCGCGCTGATGAAGACGGGCGAGGCCGATTTCGCGTTCCGCATTCCGTTCGAGCAGGCGGGCGACCTCAAGGGCAATCCGAAGGTGGACGTGGTCGAGCGCGCCTCGATCGTGCAGCGCTACGTGAGCCTGAACGTGCAGCAGAAGCCGTTCGACAACCCGAAGGTGCGCGAGGCGCTCAACTACGCGGTGAACAAGGAAGCGCTCGCGAAGGTCGCGTTCGCGGGCTATGCGACGCCGTCGACCGGGATCGTGCCGCAGGGCGTCGACTACGCGGTGAAGCTCGGCCCCTGGCCGTACGATCCGGCGAAGGCGCGCGCGCTGCTCAAGGAGGCCGGCTATCCGAACGGCTTCGAGACGGTCCTGTGGTCCGGCTATAACAACTCGACGTCGCAAAAGGCGATCCAGTTCGTCCAGCAGCAGCTCGCGCAGGTCGGCGTGAAGGCGCAGGTGCAGGCGCTCGAAGCCGGCGAACGGGTCGCGAAGGTCGAGAGCGTGCAGGATCCGGCCAAGGCGGGCGTGCGCATGTACTACATCGGCTGGTCGTCGTCGACCGGCGAGTCGGATTGGGCGATCACGCCGCTGCTGGCGTCCGCATCGTTCCCGCCGAAGCTCGTGAACACCGCGTACTACAGGAACGACGCGGTCGACACCGATCTCTCGCAGGCGCTGCAGACCACCGACCGCGAGAAGAAGGCCGAGCTGTACGCCGACGCGCAGAAGCGCATCTGGGCCGACGCGCCGTGGATCTCGCTGGTCCAGGAAAAGATCGTCTACGCGCGCAGCAAGCGCCTGCAGGGCGCGTATGTGCTGCCGGACGGCTCGTTCAATTTCGACGAGATCTCGATCAAGTAAGGACGGCTCGCGCCGTCGACGCGCGGCGGCCCGGCCGCCGCGCGTAACCTGGGCTTTCGCCTATGCTGAATTTTCTTGTCAAACGACTGCTGGGGCTGCTGCCGACGCTCGTGATCGTCGCGGTGCTGGTGTTCCTGTTCGTGCACCTGCTGCCGGGCGATCCCGCGCGGCTCGCGGCCGGGCCGGAAGCGGACGATGCGACGGTCGCGCTGGTGCGCGCCGATCTCGGCCTCGACCAGCCGATGCCCACCCAGTTCGTCAATTTCTTCGCGCGGATCGCGCATGGCGATTTCGGCCTGTCGACCCGCAGCAAGCGGCCCGTGACGACCGAGATCGGCGAGCGCTTCATGCCGACCCTGTCGCTGACCGTGATCAGCATGCTGTGGGCCACGCTGTTCGGGATGGGGATCGGCATCGTCTCGGCGGTCTGGCGCAATCGCTGGCCGGACCGGCTCGGCATGACGCTCGCGGTGTCGGGCATCTCGTTTCCCGCGTTCGCGCTCGGCATGCTGCTGATGGAGATCTTCTCGGTCAAGCTCGGCTGGCTGCCGGTGGTGCCCGACGGCACCTGGAAGAGCTACGTGCTGCCGTCGCTGACGCTCGGCGCAGCGGTGGCCGCCGTGATGGCGCGCTTCACGCGCGCCTCGTTCGTCGAGGTGCTCAACGAGGATTTCGTGCGCACCGCGCGCGCGAAGGGCGTGCGCGAGCCGGTGGTGGTGCTCAAGCACTGCCTGCGCAACGCGATGATCCCGGTCGTCACGATGATGGGCCTGCAGTTCGGCTTTCTGCTCGGCGGCTCGATCGTCGTCGAGGCGGTGTTCAACTGGCCGGGGCTCGGCCGGCTGCTGGTCGACGCGGTGACGATGCGCGACTACCCGGTGATCCAGGCGATCGTGCTGCTGTTCTCGCTCGAATTCATCCTGATCAACCTGACCGTCGACCTGCTGTACGCGGTCATCAACCCGACCATCCGTTTCAAGTGAGGCGCGCATGAACGCGACTGTCCAAACCCCGCCGGCCGCCAACGCCGCCGGCGCGCACACGATCCGCACGCCGTGGCGCGAATTCTGGCGCAAGTTCCGCAAGCAGCATGTCGCGCTCGCGGCCGGCGTGTTCGTGCTGCTGCTCGTGGTGGTGGCCATCGCCGGGCCGCACCTGGTGCCCTACGATCCGGAAAACTTCTTCGACTACGATGCGCTCAACGCCGCGCCGTCGGCCGCGCACTGGTTCGGCGTCGATTCGCTCGGCCGCGACATCTTCAGCCGGATCGTCGCGGGCACCCGCATCTCGCTCGCGGCCGGCTTCTTCTCGGTCGCGCTCGGCGCGGTGATCGGCACCTTCTTCGGCTTGCTCGCGGGCTATTACGAAGGCTGGTGGGATCGCGTGACGATGCGCGTCGCCGACGTGCTGTTCGCCTTTCCCGGGATCCTGCTCGCGATCGGCGTGGTCGCGATCCTCGGCAACGGCATGGTCAACGTGATCTGCGCGGTGGCGATCTTCAGCATTCCGGCGTTCGCGCGGCTTGTGCGCGGCAACACGCTGATGCTCAAGCAGATGACCTACGTCGAGGCCGCGCGCAGCATCGGCGCGTCCGACTGGACGATCCTGATGCGCCACATCCTGCCCGGCACCGTGTCGTCGGTGGTGGTGTACTTCACGATGCGGATCGGCACCTCGATCATCACGGCGGCGAGCCTGTCGTTCCTCGGGCTCGGCGCGCAGCCGCCGACCCCGGAGTGGGGCGCGATGCTCAACGAGGCGCGCGCCGACATGGTCACCGCGCCGCACGTCGCGCTGTTCCCGAGCCTCGCGATCTTCCTGACCGTGCTCGCGTTCAACCTGCTCGGCGACGGGCTGCGCGACGCGCTCGATCCGAAGCTGGAGCGCCGCTGATGGACGCCGCCGCGCAAGGTGCCGCGCCGCGCGTCGGCGTGCTGCCGTCGGGGCCGCTCGACAGCCTCGCGGACGTGGCCGGCGTGACGGTCGGGCACGTCACGCTCGCCGCCGGGCCGCAGCAGACCGGCGTGACGGTGGTGCGTCCGCACGCGGGCGACCCGTACCGCGACAAGGCGCCGGCCGGCGCGGCGGTGATCAACGGCTTCGGCAAGAGCATCGGGCTCGTGCAGGTCGAGGAGCTTGGCGTGCTCGAGACGCCGCTCGCGCTGACCAACACGTTCGGCGTCGCGGCGCTGGCCGAGGCGCAGATCCGCGCGGCCTGCGCGGCGAATCCGGAGATCGGGCGCGGCTGGCCGACCGTGAATCCGCTCGTGTTCGAATGCAACGACGGCTATCTGAACGACATCCGCGCGCTCGCGGTGACGCCCGCGCATTACGCGCAGGCGCTCGCGGCCGCCGGGCCCGCCTTCGCGCGCGGCGCGGTGGGCGCGGGGCGCGGCATGGCGTCGTTCGATCTCAAGGGCGGCATCGGCAGCGCGTCGCGCCTTGCGCGCGCGGCGCAGGCGGACTGGACCGTCGGCGCGCTCGTGCTCGCGAACTTCGGCCGGCTGCCGATGCTCACGATCGACGGCGCGCCGCTCGGCCGGCTGCTCGCGCGCCGCGCGCAGGCGGCGGCCGAGGCGCGGCCCGAGCAGGGCTCGATCATCATGCTGATCGCCACCGACGCGCCGCTGTCGTCGCGGCAGCTGAAGCGCGTCGCGCTGCGCGCGGCGGCCGGGCTCGCGCGCACCGGGTCGGTTTACGGCCACGGCAGCGGGGACATCGCGCTCGCGTTCTCGACGGCCTACACGGTCGGGCACGATGCGCAGCGCGTCGCGCTGCCCGCGCTGCTCGCCGACGCGACGCTCGATCCGCTGTTCGCGGCGGCGGCGGAGAGCGTCGAGCAGGCGATCGTCGACGCGCTGTGGCAGGCGCATACTGTCACCGGCCGCGACGGCCACACGCGACGCGCGCTGCGCGACGTCGCGCCCGATTTCAACGAACTGCTGCGCGCCGCGCGCGCCCCATCCCGATGAAAATTCTGATCTCGACCGATATCGAAGGCGTGGCGGGGGTCTTTCATTCCGAGCAGGTCCGCGCCGGCAATCCCGAATACGAGCGCGCGCGCCGCTGGATGACCGCCGAGGCGAACGCGGCGATCGAAGGCGCCTACGCGGGCGGCGCGAGCGAAGTGTGGGTCAACGATTCGCACGGCGGGTTCCGCAACCTGCTGCCCGACGGCCTCGACGACCGCGTGCGCGTCGTGCTCGGCAAACCGCGCATGCTCGGCATGATGGCCGGGCTGGAGGCGCGCCCCGATCTGGTGTTCATGGTCGGCTATCACGCGAAATCGCAGGCGCGCGGGATTCTCGCCCATACGATCAACAGCTTCGCGTTCGCGCAGGTGCGGCTCGACGGCGAGGAGGTCGGCGAGGCGGGCCTGTACGGCGCGCTCGCGCAGGAGTACGGCGCGCGGGTGGCGCTTCTGTCCGGCGACGACGTCTTCGTCGCGGAAACCGGGCCGTGCTTCCCGGCCGCGCGCTGCGTGGAGGTCAAGCAGGCGGGCGGGTTTGCGAGCGGCGCGTCGTTCACGCCGTCCGCCGCGTGCGCGGCGCTCGTCGCGGCCGCGCGCGAGGCCGTCGCGACCGCCCGCGACGCGGGCCATCGGGCCGGCCCGCACGCGCCGCGCGCGGTGCGCTGCGAACTGCGGGTGCAGACGCCGGCGCTGGCCGACCTGTTCTGCCAGTGGCCGGCGCTCGAACGCATCGACGGCGTCACGCTGCGCTTCGCGGCCGACACGGTCGAGCATGCGGTGAGAATGCTGAACAGCCTGTCCGCGATGTCGGCCGTGCTGCGCTGACGGCGCGGCGTCTCTGCGTGCGAATGCCGTGGCAATCTTGAGCCGTCGAGAAGTCTGGCAGGCACAGATCACCACTGTCCGCGACAAAAAGACAGGCATCGAGACAAGACGTGAAGATATTCCCGTCACGTCGGATCGTTGCTGGACGGGATAGCCCGATGCGGGGCTCTTGATGAGCGCGCGGCGAGCGCGGCCCCGTCGACCCGGACACAAACTCACACGACCGTTGATGAATCCAGGGGGCATCGAAACTCGCGTGGCCGGCACGATGTCCACGCGAGATGGAGAGGTCTCGTTGCAATACCTGGACGCGTCGGCGCGATTCTGCACGGACGTTGTTACATCCGGCTTCGGCATGAGGGCGACGTAATCGCGCTTCATCGTTTTCACGAAGGGCTCGGTGGTGCCGTTGGTCCGCTGACTATGGACCTGCGTCATCACCGGCAGCAGTCCAGTGTCGCTTGAGCAGCCGGTTGTTTCGTTATCCATCTAAACTGGGCCGTTGTCGCCCAGCCACTCCATTCTGCGGGCGGCCGACGATCGGCAAGCCGATCGTTCTTCGCGCTGCCTCGTGATTGCTCGTTCAATCTGACGATCCGCACAACGCGCGGCCGCGGCCGGCAACGGCTTCGATACGCGACGCGCGACCCGGTGAATCTGCACGAGTTTCCCTCGTCGTGATCGAGGGCGGTCGACGAAGTGGTCGCTCCGGTTTTCAAACTGGTGACGACTTTATTTGGGCCTGCGGGAGTCGAGGTGCCTCGCGATAATGAATGGGGTGCTCCTTGATCGTGGTCTCGCCGACACACAAATCGACAACGCTGTTATCGAAGCCGTGGTAATTTCAATTTGCGGCATGACCGTTCTATTTAATCGGATGCCGAGTATCGGGTATGGCTCTCTATATGGCGGCCGTGTATGTCAAACTGGTCATCCATTGGGTGGATGCTGATTTGCGTCACCATTCATGCGCTGAACCTGTTAATGATGCGAGGTTTCAAGGAAGCTGCTTTCCTTTACATTTCTGCGCTGAAGCGTAACCATCCAGTGCTGTATGGAAAAGGCGGGCTGCATATTGAGGTGACAATCGCAATGTTGAGCGCGGCTCATGGAAAACCAAGAATCGGCGTATTTTCCTCAATCAGATTGACACACGCGATCCCGGCAGGATTTTCGGCATGAGGCGGATCGGGTGCGTCAACTCGGCCAGTTACCCGTATTCCGGTATTTGCCAATCGCGTCCCGCGGCGATTCGTTGTCGCCTCGCGGAGGAGCGTGCGTTGACGATGCCGTTTATCCGCTCGACTGCCATCCCGCCGCCTATGCCCGCTGGACGCGCACGATTTCCAGGGCGGTGGTGGCCTGCGTTTCCGGTCTGGTCATGGCAAGGCCGGTTGGCCGTCTACGGGCGCGCTGGTCCGGCCGTTCGCGGCGCGCCGGCCTGTTGTCGCACATCCGCGTATTGGCGAGGCGACGGTGTCGTTGAAGCGACGCCGTGCAGTGATGACGTTTGCCTGGCGATTATCCACGGATCGGTGGAAATCATCCCGAAGTGATGAATCACCAGATATGAGGCAAGTCCAGTATCCGCATATTTTTTTGAAACTCGATTGTGGAAGTTCTTGACGAATGCAGGTGGTGCTGTAAGTATGTGCGCTCTAGTGCACTTGCTCTAGTCGGTGTATCTGGATTTTTCAGGTCTTGCGGCTTTGCTGCAAGAGGTTCAATGCGACGAAATTCGTTTCTGGCGGTTGATCGAATGGCGGCACTGATTTCAGTGCGTGTCATTTCGATGGCAGTTATCCAAAAATCCTTCGTTCGGTAATGAGTTTGTCGCAAAGCCACGCTGGCGACCGGAGAGGCAAGTCGATCCGCGCTTCTGCCATGCATCGGCGTTTTCTTGCTCGGGCGCCGTTGCTGGGCAGGCGATTCAAATGTGAGCGTGGCGCGGGGCGCCGGCATTTTTGACTATTCCTTGTTAATGGCGGCGGAAAAATGATGCGCCGGATTGATGGATGAATAAGCCTACGACATGGTTGCCGGGCGCCAATCCCGAGCACGTGCGGCAACGCCTTGGCGAATTCCGCCGCTTGGACTGGGATCATCGCGGAGGCAGGCTGCCCCTGCATTGCTATTTCGCCAATGAGGAAGTCGATGGCTTGGCCGACGACGCGTACCGCATGTTCGCTCACGCCAATGCGCTTGCTCCACAAGCGTTTCCCAGCTGCCATGCGATGGAGGCGGAAATCGTGTCGATGGGGCTGTCGCTGTTCGGCGGCGGGGACGGCGGCGCCGGCAACGTCACCTCGGGCGGCACCGAGAGCATCATCCTCGCGGTAAAGGCCGCGCGCGACAAGGCGCGGGCGGAACGTCCGATGCGCCGGCCGAACATCGTGATCCCTTCGTCGGCGCACCCTGCATTCGACAAGGCCGCGCAACTGCTTGACCTCGACGTGACCCGGGTGCCGGTCGCGGCGGACTACCGCAGCGATGTATCGGCGACGGCGGCCGCATTGAATGCGGATACCGTGCTGATGGTCGGATCGGCGCCGTCGCTTCCGTACGGCCTGTTCGACCGGATCGCGGCGCTGAGCGAGCTGGCTTTGCAACGCGGGATCTGGCTGCACGTGGATGCATGCATCGGCGGTCTGCTGGCGCCGTTCGTTCGAGAGATCGGCCGGCACGTACCGGCGTTCGACTTCCGCCTGGAAGGCGTTCGCTCGATATCGGCGGATCTGCACAAATTCGGCTACGCGTCGAAGGGCGCCTCCCTGATGTTGTATCGGCATACGGCCGACCATCGATTCCAGATCAGTCGTTTCTCCGCTTGGCCCAAGGGCGAGTACGTCACGCCGACGCTGGCGGGCACGCGCTCGGGCGGCCCGATCGCCTCGGCGTGGGCCGTCATGCATTTTCTCGGACAGGACGGTTATTGCGCATTGGCCGAGCGGCTGATGCGATTGCGCGATCGCTATCTGAGCGGGTTCGATCGCTTGCCGGAGCTGATGGTGCTCGGCGAGCCGGAGCTGTCCGTCTTGTCCGTGACGGCGCCGCGGATGGACATCTTCGCCATCGCCGAACACATGCGCCGACGCGGCTGGTACATGAGCATGGTCGCCAACCCGCCCGCCATCCAGCAGACCGTCAATCTGGTTCACGAGCCTGTCGCGGATCGCTACTTCGATGACTTGCGCGAGACGATCGCCGGGCTGTCCGCGGGCGACGCGCAACCGATGCATGCGCCACGTCAAGTGGTCACCTACTGAGGTGGATTCCATGAGCAACCTGATGGGCGACGAGCGGACGATCGTCGATGTCCTGCACAGTCACGCGCGCGTCCGTGCGAACGCGACTGCATTCACGTTCCTGCAGGAAGACGGGGAGATCGGCGATGCGCTGACGTTCCGGGATCTCCATCGCCGTGCGCTCGCGATGGCCGACACGCTGAGGCGCCATTGCGCGGTGGGCGACCGTGCGTTGATCCTGCTGCCGACAGGGCGCGATTATCTGACGGCGTTCTTCGGGGCGCTTTATGCGGGAGTCGTCGCCGTTCCGCTGTTTCCGCCGACCCACCGGCGCCAGCTGGATCGCTTGCTGGCGATCCTCGACGATTGCGCGCCGCGCGTCGCCCTGGTGGAGGCGCTCGATACCGGGCATGCCGCGGCGCGCGACGCGCTCGCCGCGCTTGCCGCGCGCGACGTGGTTCTCGTGCCCGCCCTCGAGGAGGCCGCCGCTCATGCTGCAAAGGCGCACGTCGCGTCGACGGTGAGCGGCGCGGACCTGGCGCTGCTGCAATATACGTCGGGCTCCACCGGCAAGCCCAAGGGGGTGATGGTCACGCATGCCAACCTGGTGCAAAACGCGTTCGCGACCGCGATGGCGCGGGGGCCGCAACCCCACGACGCCTCGGTATCCTGGTTGCCGCTGTTTCACGACATGGGGCTGCTGTTTGGCATGCTGCAGCCGCTGTATGGCGGCTTCCACGGCGTGCTGATGCCGCCCTCGGTCTTCATGCGACGACCGCTACGCTGGCTGGATGCGATCTCCCGGTTCTCCGCGACCTGGTCGTCCGCGCCGAACTTCGCGTTCGAGCGTTGCATCCGCGGCATTTCCGACGCCGAGCTGGCCTCACTCGATTTGAGCAGATGGCGTACCGCCCTCAACGCGGCCGAGCCGATTCGTCCTGCGACGATGCGGCGGTTCATCGAGCGTTTTGCGGTATGCGGTTTCCGGCCCGAGACGATGGCGCCGGGATATGGCCTGGCCGAGGCGACGCTGGTCGTGACGCTGTCGCGCCCCGATGCCCGGCCGCGCCTCCTGCACGTCGACAAGCACGCGATTGAGCAGGACTTCCGGCTGGTCGACGGGACGGAGCAGACTCTGGTTTGCTGCGGCTCCCATGTGCAAGCCATGCAGGTCGCCATTGTCGATCCGGACGCGAAGCGGGCGCTTGGCGACCGGCAGGTCGGCGAGGTGTGGCTCCACGGTCCCGGCATCACCGCCGGATACTGGAACAATCCGGCAGCCACGCGCGAGCGCTTCGAAGCCACGATGACCGACGGAGACGGCCGGCACTGGATGCGTACCGGCGACATGGGTGCGCTGGTCGACGGCGACCTCGTCATCAGCGGCCGCCTCGATGACATGCTGATCGTGCGAGGCCGGAACATCTTTCCCCAGGACGTCGAGAACGCGGTCACGGAAGCCCATGCCGCGCTTCGGGTGGACGGTGCGGCGGTCTTCCTGATGGATGGCGGGGACGGCGCAGACGAGGTGGCCGTCGTGGCGGAGGTGAATCGCGACGGCTTCGAGCCGGAGCAGGTGGTGAGGAGCATCTGCTCCGCCGTCGTCGAGCAGTGCGATGTCGGCCCGGTGCACGTGGTGCTCATCCGTGGCGGCACCCTGCCGCGCACCTCCAGCGGGAAAGTGCAGCGCAAGCTGACCCGGTCGCAATTGCAGGCCGCGACGCTCCGCGCGGTTCATCACTGGCGGATGCCCGCGGCATCGTCGGAACCGGTGTACGGCCCGGCGGCGCCCGGTCATGACGGCGCTGCCGCGAGCGGACCGGCCGTCGCGGCGCCGGTCGAGGCCGAATTGCTTGGCTGGATTCGGACGCGGCTCGGCGAGTTGAGCGGATTCCCGTTCGAAGCGGTCGATCCCGACCAGCCGTTCGCGCAGCATGCGATCGATTCGCTGCGTCTCGCTTCTCTGAGCGATGCGCTGTCGCGGTTCGCAGGACGGGACGTGCCGGTAAGCAGCTGGTGGAATCATCCGACGCCTCGCGCATTGGCGCGCTTTCTCGCGCGGGGCATCGTGGCGGCGGAGGGTCATGGCGCGCCGCCGCCGCGATCGTCGGCTTGGCGCGAACCGGCGGCGATCGTCGGCTATGCGTGCCGCCTGCCTGGCGTGTCGAGCACGGATCGGCTGTGGCCGATGCTGGCGAGCGGGGAGGATGCGATCGCGGCGCCCTCTGATCATCGTCCCTGGATGTCGTCGGGACAACGCGCGCATGCCGGCTATGTCGACGGGATCGACCGATTCGATGCGAGATTCTTCGGCATCAGTCCGATCGAGGCGCAATACATGGATCCGCAACAACGCCTCTTTCTCGAGACGGCGTGGGAAGCGCTGGAACGATCCGGTCAGTCGGCCGAGGCGCTGCGCGGCAGCCGCACCGGCGTATTCGTCGGCGTTTCGACGGGCGACTACGGCCAGATGCTGATGGCGCGGGAAGCCCGCCATCGCTACTGCGCGACGGGCGCGACGGGCAGCATCATTGCGAATCGGCTGTCTTATTTGCTGGACCTGCGCGGCCCGAGCCTGGCCGTCGACACCGCGTGTTCATCGTCGCTGGTCGCGCTGCATCTCGCGATGCGCTCGTTGCGCGACGGCGAATGCGACCTCGCGATCGTCGCGGGCGTCAACATGCTGTTGAACCCGAATTTGACCGAAGTGCTGAGCGAAGCCGGCATGATGTCCACCGACGCCCGCTGCCACACGTTCGATGCCCGCGCCAACGGCTACGTGCGCGGCGAAGGGTGCGGGGTCGTCGTCATTCGACGGCAGTCCGATGCGCGTGCGCGCCGGGACAACATCCTGGCCGTCTTGCTGGGATCGGCGGTCCAGCAGGATGGCAGGACCAACGGCATGACCGCCCCGAGCGGGCTCGCCCAGCAGGCCGTGCTGCGCGCCGCGTTGAGCGACGCCGGGGTGTCGCCCGGCGCCGTCTCCTATATCGAGGCGCATGGCACGGGCACGGCGCTTGGCGATCCGATCGAGGTCGAGGCGTTGCGGGCTACGCTGGACGGGGCGGGGCCGGCGCCGGATTGCTGGATCGGCTCGGTGAAGGCCGCGATTGGTCATCTGGAGGCGGCCGCCGGTATCGCGGGCATCATCAAGGTGCTGTGCATGCTCGAGCACCGCTCGATTCCTCCGCAGGCGAACTTCGCCAACTTGAACGCGCGCATCGACCTGAACGGCTCCCGGCTGCGGATCGCACGATCGCCGGCGGCGTGGGATGGCGGGCGGCGGCGTGTGGCAGGGGTCAGCTCGTTCGGATTCGGGGGAACCAGCTGCCATGTGATCGTAGCCGAGCCCGAGGCCGGGCCGGAGGCCGGCGACGCGCCAGACCGGTGCGCCTCGCCGCATCTCGCCGTGGTATCCGCGCCGGACGAGCGCAGCCTGCGCGAGGGCGCGCGCGCGCTTGCCGAGGCGTTGGCCGGATCCACGCTGGACCTCGAATCGATCTGCTTCACACTGGCGACGGGACGCGTCCATCATGCCCGTCGTGCCGCGTTTGTCGTCCGGGATGTCGCGCAGTTGCAGGCGGAGGTTGCGAAGCTGGCCGTCGGCGAGGGCGGGGCAGGCGCTGTTGCGCCGCGCATCGTGCTGGCGTTCGGCGACTGGCGTTCCGAGGGCTGTCGCCGCGCCGCGGCGTCGATGGCGGCGAACGGCATCGATGCCTACGCACGGCACGTGAGGGCGTTCGACGCCACGCCGACGCCGGACGGTTCGCGAGACATCGCGGACGCGGCAGCGTCGGGGGAACGGCTGGACGTCCTGCGCCACCAATACGCGCTCTACTGTCTGCTCCGGGAATTGGGGCTCCCGGTGGCCGCCGTGACCGGCGCCGGGCGCGGCCAGCTTGCCGCGGCGGCGGCGAGCGGGTGCCTCGAGCTCGACGACGCGGTCATGCTCGCGTCGGGGGGGCGCTCGGCCGCATCGGTTCGCCTCGCGGCAGCTCAGGTGCCGTGGGTCGGCGCGCGCTGGCTGCTCGAACCCGGCGACATCGAAGCAGCCGGCCTGGAACAACCGGAATCGTCGAGCCACGGAGAGGACGCGCCGCAATTGATCGTCGAGCTCGGTACGCCGGCGGTCGAGCCGGATCGGCGCGGCGAGCGCGTCCACTGGAACGGCGATGCGGGCGCGGAAGGTCTCCATGCGCTGCTTGGCGCGCTGTACGTACGCGGTTGCACGCTGGCATGGGAGCGTTTGTTTACGCATGCGGGGGCGCGGCGGGTCGTCCTCCCGGGTTACGCATTCCAGCGCGAGCGCTACTGGGCTCCCGAACTGGACGCTGTGCCGGCATCCGGCAGGCCGCAAGCGCCTGCCGAGGTCGCCGCACCAGACGAAGCCGCCCCCGACGCGAGCGCGGGCGCGCCGAATGCCGTGTCGATCGACCTGATCCTGGCGATCTTGCGGACCACGCTGAATGACCCGGCGCTCGAGTTCGACGACAACATTTTCAACCGTGGCGCCGACTCGATCTCATGTATCGAGATCGCTGCGGATGTGAAGGAGCAAACCGGTTTCGAGCTGTCGCCCCAGGATATCTTCTCGTCGCCGACCGCGCGGAAGATCATGGGCAAGATTCGCCCCGCCGATGCAGGCATTCCGGTCGCCGCCGCAGGTGTGCCGGCCGGGCCGCGTCCGTTGTCGTATTCGCAGTTGCGGTTGTGGTTCCTGGAGCAGGTCAGCCCGGGCGACTCGCTTTACAACATTCCGGCGGCGTTGAGCGTCGAGGGCGAACTCGATGTCGATGCGCTGGGCAGAACCTTCGACGCCGTGGTCGCCCGGCACGCTGCGCTGCGATCGCGCTTCGTGGAAATCGACGGGGAGCCGGCGCAGGAAGTGCTGGCTGCGCCGGCGTCGCTCATGTCGGTGCAGGACCTGTCGCATCTGCCGCTCCACGACGCTCAGCGCGAAGCCCTCCGGCAGGCCGAACGCGAAACCCGCGTTCCGTTCGACCTGACGCAAGGGCCGCTTTTCAGGGCGCGTCTGTTGCGGCTGTCGCCGCGCCTGCACGTCGCGCTCGTGACGATGCATCACATCGCGTCGGACGGCTGGTCGATCGGCGTGTTCTCGAGGGAAATGGAAGCGCTCTATGCCGATTTCGTAGCGGAGCGCGAACCTTCGCTTCCGCCGTTGCCAATCCAATACGCCGACTACGCGGAGCATCAGCAGCGCTGGCTCGGCGATGACGTGGTGCGGCCGCAACTGGAATTCTGGACGCGCGCGCTCACGGGCGCGCCGGCGCTGCTCGCGCTGCCGACGGATCGACCCCGCCCGCCGGTGCAGGCCCATCGCGGCGCACGGGCGCATTTCAGCATCGATGCGGAGCTCGCCGCCGCGCTGCATCAGATCGGGCGCGAATCGAACACCACGGTGTTCGTCGTGCTGATCAGCGCGCTCAATCTGCTTCTTCATGCCTACAGCGGGCAGCGGGATATCTGCATCGGCACGCCTGTCGCCAATCGCAGCTGGACCCAGGTGCGGGACCTGATCGGCTTCTTCGTCAACAACCTCGTCATTCGCACCCAGGTCGATCCGGCCGAGTCGGCATCCGACACGATCCGCCGCGTCCGCGATTTCGCATTCGAGGCCTATGCGAATCAGGATGTGCCGTTCGAGCGGGTCGTCGAGCAGATCAATCCGGTTCGCAGCCTTGCGCATTCACCGATCTTCCAGGTGTTTTTCGTTCTGCACCACGCGCCGATGGGCACCATGCGGACCACGGGGCTGCATTTCAAGCCGCTGATGGTCGAGCACGGCACAGCGAAATTCGATCTGACGCTCGAGTTGACGGAAGTCGACGGGCGGCTCGACGGCTGGTTTGAATACGACCTGGGTTTGTTCGATCCGGCGACGATCGAGCGGATGGTCGAGCACTTCCGGCTCGTGCTGCGAAGCATGGTCGACCGACCGCAGGCCGCCGTCGCCTCGCTGGATTTCGTTCCGCCCGACGAGCGCGCGCTGACGCTCGAAGCAGGCCGGCCGATCACCCGCGCGGCGGCGCACGGTGCGCGGACTGCGCAGGCACTGTTCGAAGCGTGGGCGCGGCGTGCGCCCGATCGCATCGCGCTCGAACATGACGGGCGCCGCTACACGTACCGCGCGCTGGACGACGAGGCGACCCGGCTCGCACACGCGTTGCGCGATCGCGGTGTCGGCGCGGAATGTGTCGTCGCGGTGTGCCAGGAACTGGCCGGACCGCTCGTCGTGTCCCTGCTGGCGATCCTCAAGGCGGGCGCGGCTTATCTGCCGCTGGACCCGAATCATCCGGATGCGCGCCTGCGGTTCATCGTCGACGAGGCGCGGCCCGCGCTGGTGCTCGCGTCGCACCGGCTGCTGACGCGGCTGCCGCCGCTCGGTTGCCCGGTATGGGATGTGGATCGCGCCGCGTGGAACGATGCGCAGCCGGCCGTCGGCGAATTGCCCCGGCCGGATCCGGTCCAGGCGGCCGTGATCGTCTACACGTCGGGATCGACGGGGCGGCCCAAGGGCGTCGTGATCGATCAACAGAATCTCGCGAACCGGCTGGCATGGATGGCAGGCGCGTATCCGGCGTTCGAGCAGATGCGCTTCGTGCAGAAGACGGTAATCAGCTTCATCGACTCGATCACCGAGATGCTGAGCCCGCTGTCGTGCGGCGCCACGCTGTGCATCGCGCCGGACGCAACGGCCGTCGATCCGCTCGCGTTGGCGGATTTCATGGCGCGCGAGCGGATCGACGGCATCGTTCTGGTTCCGTCGTTGCTGAGAGAAATGTTGCGACCCGAGGACGCGCCGCACCGGCTCAAGACATTGAAGGCGATCATCAGCAGCGGCGAGGCGATGCCGGCCGACCTGGCGCGACAGGTTCTCAGGCGCTTGCCGCAGGTCGACCTGATCGACTGCTACGGGTCGTCCGAGGTCGGCGACGCCAGCGCGCATGCCTGTACCGAGGCCGACGTCGAGCGCGGCGCCATGCCGCTCGGACCGGCAATCGACAACACCCGGCTGTACGTGCTGGGAGAAGCGCTGCAGCCGGCGCCGGTCGGCGCGCAAGGCGAGATCTGCATTGCTGGCCGGGCCGTGGCGAGAGCCTACCTGAACCGGCCTGCGCATACCGCCGAGCGCTTCGTGCCCGACCCGTTCTCGGGAATCGCCGGGGCGCGTATGTTCCGCTCCGGGGACATGGGGCGCCGCCTGGCCGACGGCGGCATCGAGTTCCTCGGCCGGCGCGACCACCAGGTCAAGCTGCGCGGATTCCGCATCGAGCTGGGCGAAGTCGAAGTTGCGATCCGGGCCGAATTGCCGGGCGCGCGCGTGGTGGCGATCGTGCGGGAAGATCAGCCGGGCGATCGGCGCCTCGTGGCATACGTTGCCGGCTCGGGGCCGGCGTGTGGGGAAGAGGGTTGGGAAAACGACGGGGAAGACCGCGAGAACGACGCATCGGCGGCGCTCAAGGAGCGTCTGCGGCGGGTGCTGCCGATGTACATGATGCCTTCGCACATCGTGTTCATCGACCGTTTGCCGATGACGGCCAACGGCAAGGTCGACCGGCTCGCGCTGCCGGTGGCCGGGCCGCTCGCGACGCGCTTCGATGCGCCGAGCGGCCCGACCGAGGAGCGGCTGGCGGCGATCTGGCGCGAGGTGCTCGGCATCGAGCGGGTCGGCCGGTGGGACTCGTTTTTCGATCTGGGCGGCCATTCGCTGCTCGCGGCGCAGGCGCTCGCGAAGGCAAAGGTCGTGTTCGAGGTGGCGCTGCCGATGCGCAGCGTGTTCGAGGCGCCGCGTCTTGCCGACATCGCCTCGCTCGTCGACGCGGCGCGCGGCCGCCCGATCGACTTTCCGGTTCAGGTGACTGTTCAGGATGAAGCCGAGCAGATGAGCCTGAGCGATCTTGCACTGTTGACCGACGAGGAACTCGATGTCTGATGTCTTGGAACAAGGCATGCGCGAATACGTGCTGCCCGGCGCTGAATCGCCGTATGTTTTCGAAGCGGACGAACCGGTCGCCTGCTTGAACGATTGGCTTGCGCGTCACCGCGAACGGTTGGCCGCCAGGCTGCGCCAGCATGGCGCAATCCTGTTGCGCGGCATGGGCGTCGATTGCGTGGCGCGTTTTCGCGAGACGGTGGAGCACCTGACGCCCGATCTGCTGGAGGCATACGAAGCGCCGACGCCGCGCCGCAAGATCGCTCCCAGCGTCTTTACGTCGACCGAATTCCCGCCGGACGAGACGATCGCGTTGCATAACGAGATGTCGCACTGCGCGAGCTGGCCCGATTACGTGTGGTTCTACTGCGCCCAGGCGGCGGAGCAGGGCGGCGAGACGCCGATTGGAGACAGCCGGCGGATCTATCGGCAACTGCCGTCGCCGGTCCGGGATGCGTTCGAGTCCCTCGGGCTCCTGTACCGGCGCGTATTCAACACGCGAGGCGACCTGCTCGACTGGCGGACCGTCTTCAATGCGCAGACGCCGGCCGAGGTGGACGAGTATTGCCGCTCCGCCGGCATCGAGTCCCGGTGGCTGGACGACGGCCGGCTGGTGACCACTCGCCGTCGCGATGCCGTTGAGCGGCATCCGCTGACGGGCGAGAAGGTGTGGTTCAACCAGGCGCACATCTTTCACAGCTCCAATATGCCCGCGCCGCTTCGCGCGGTGCTGGCCGGTAATGCGGAGCAGGTGAGCAATCTGCCCTACGACACGCTGTTCGGGAATGGAGAACCGATTCCCGACGCTTTCCTCGACGCGGTGCGCCTCGTCATGAGCGAATGCGAAGTGCGCTTTGCGTGGCGGCAGGGAGATGTGATGCTGGTCGACAACCTGCTTGCCGCTCACGGCCGGAAGCCGTTCTCCGGCATGCGGCGGATCCTCGTCGCGATGGCGACGCGTACGCCCCGCTCGATCTAAATGGCAGATTCAACGATCCGGAAAGCAGGAGACGAAAATGACCGACCATTCCAACGCTGACGTGGTATCCCGCCAGGCATCCGAGGCGCCGGCGCTCAATCTCCTGCCGAGCCGGCTCTTCGACGCCCGGACGCATGATGCGCCAGGCGCGTCCACCGTCGGACTCGCCTGTTCCCCCGCGACCGCGCAACGATTCCGGGCCGCGCTGTCCGGCGACGCCGGCGCGGCAGGGTTGACGCTGGGTCTCTGCACGCTGGGGACGGCGTTGATGCGCTATGCCGTTTGCGCGGACCTGTCGCTGGGCGCCTTCGTTGCCGACTCGGCGGGTCTGCGGGGCCTGCCCGTGCGGCTGGACATCGTCGGGACGGCGAGCCTGCGCGAGCTCTTCGCGCAAACCCGGCGGCAGCTGGTCCGGGGCATGCGCGCCGTCACGGATCCGCAGGATTCACTGGCGGCAATGGACGCGGCGCTCACCGTCGATACGACAGGCGGCGTCGTCGGCATGTCGATGGGCGCCCGCTACGCGTTCGGCCTCGAACTGCATGGGGATGCGTTGCGACTGACGCTGTCGTCGCCGTGCCTGTCGGACGCCGAGCCTTATCAACAGGCATTCCTCGAATTCTGGCGCGCGACGATCGAGGCGGTGCTCGATGCGCCTGGCGCCGCGTTGCGCGAGGTGGAGATCGCGTGCGGCGACGCGGACGCGGATGCGGTGCCCGGTTCCGATTTTCCCGCGCCTCGGCATCGTCATTTGGCCGCGGCATTTCGCGAGCAAGCGGCGCTTTCTCCGGATGCGCCGGCCGTCGTGGACCAGACGAAGCGGCTGAGCTACGCGGAAGTCGACCGCCTCTCCGACGGCCTGGCCGTCTACCTCCGCGCGAATGGCCTGGGGCCGGAGGGGCGCGTCGTGATCGGCGGCGAGAAGCAGGTCTGGTCGATCGTCGCGATGCTCGGCGTGCTGAAGGCGGGGGGAGCTTACGTGAGCCTGAATGCGCGCATTCCTGCGCAGCGCCTGCAGGAAATTCTCGCGCACAGCGACGCCCGGGCGGTGATCGCCCCGTCCTCGCTGGTCGAGACGGTGGGTTACGACGCCCTGTCGGACGATGCAGCCCGAGGTTCGAGACTCGTGATCCTGTTCGAGGACATCGACTATCTGGCGCGCAAGCACGCCGGAACCGACCTCGGGCGCGAGCCGGCGGGCGGCGAGGCACTTGCGTATGTTGCTTACACCTCCGGCTCGACCGGCCAGCCCAAGGGGGTGGCCTGCACGCACGCAGGGGTGCTCAATTTGTGCGATTGGTTCAATCGCCGCTATCCGTCCGCGCTTCATCCGAACGTGCTCCAGTTGACGGAGCTGGGTTTTGATCCCAGCGTGGAGCAGGTGTTCGCGACGCTGCTGCACGGCGGCTGCCTGTACCTCGCGAACGTCGAGGACCTCCGGGCCGATGCTCACGGATTCCTCGTCGAGCGCGACATCAATCTACTCAACGCGACGCCGCAGTTGCTCTGGTCGCTGTTGGCCGAGGCGCCGCGGGTGCACAGTCTGCGCACGGTCATCACAGGCGGCGACCGGTTGCCGCCGGCGCTTCAGGACACGCTGCTGCGGAAAGGCTACGCGCTTCACAATCACTATGGGCCGACGGAGACCACGGTCGACGCGTGCGCATGGGCGGCGGTCGAAGGAGCGCCGGCGACAGTCGGCAAGCCGCTCGACGGCGTTCAGGCGCGGGTGCTGCTCGACGACGCGTCGATCGAGTGTCCGCCGGGGGTGGCCGGGGAAATCTATATTGGCGGGGCGGGGGTTGCGCGCGGCTACCTCGGGCAGCCGGGCTTGACCGCCCAAGCTTTCGTTCCGGACAGCAGCCGGCCTGGGCGGCGCCGGTTCCGCTCCGGAGACAGAGGCTTGCGCAATCTGGAAGGGGAGATCGAATTGCTCGGTCGCCTCAATCGCGAGATCAAGGTTGGCGGCGCGCGCATCGATCCCGCCGAGATCGAGCAGGCGCTTTCCCGACTGCCCGGCGTGTGCGGCGCCGCGCTGGTGGCGCGTACGGGCCGGGCCGGGCAGGCGGTCCTCGATGCGTTCGTCGAGAGCGATGCGCCGCTCGATCTTGCCGCGGTCCGGCAGCAGTTGCGCGCGACCTTGCCTGAATACATGCTGCCGAGCCGTATCGTGAGCATCGCGCGACTCCCGACCGATGCCAATGGCAAGATCGACCGCGCGGCCCTCGCGACGTATGGATCCGAGCGGAGCGCCGTGAATGAACCGCGCACGGAATTCGAGCGCGATCTGCTCGGCATCTGGCGCGAGGTGCTGGGCCATCAGTCGATCGGCATGGACGAAGACTTCCTCGATCTGGGCGGCAACTCGCTGCAAGCCGCGCGCATGATCGTCAAGATCTACGAATCGTTCGGCACCAACGTGAGCCTGTCGGAGTTTTTCGCAAGCGGCAGCATTGCCGGCTGCGCGAACATGATCGAGCGCCGGCTGCTCGACGGCGCGGCACCGGAGGTCTTGACGGCGCTGGGTGCGGCCGTCGGCATGGCGGACGGGTTGCCGACGGCGTCCGGTCGTGCGCTGAACGAGGTGCCCGGGGCATGAGCGACGCTGCCCGTCAGGAGGTCCTGGCCGAGTTGCGTCGCCGGCGCGTGGCGCAGATCGAGGCCGGCATCGTCGCGGGGGAGACGACCCGGCCGCGCCGTCTGTCGTGGGCGCAGGAACGGCTCTGGTTTCTCAGCCAACTCGAAGAGCGCGGGGAATACAACCTGATTTTCGCAGTCCGTATTTGTGGGGACTTCGATCGTCATGCGTGGGATCGTGCGATCACGACCGTCGTCGCGCGCCATGCGATTCTACGTACGCATTTCATGTCGATCGACGGGCGACCGTATCAGGTCGCGTCGGCGGGCTCGTTTTCCGCCGAATTTGTCGATCTCGGCGAACTCGACCGGCCCGACGACGCACTCGACGACGCACTGCGCGCCGAGAGTACGCGACGCTTCGACCTGTCCACCGGTCCGTTGCTGCATGGGCGGGTGCTGCGCAAGTCGGCCAGCGAACATGTGCTGATCATCAATGTTCATCACATCGTGGCCGACGGCTGGTCGATCGGCGTGTTCGCACGCGAGGCGACCGATCAGTATGGCCGCGAGTGCGGTGCGCAGATGCCCGCGCCGCAGCCGCTGGCGATTCAGTATGCCGACTATGCCGAATGGCAGCGGGATCAGGATGGGAGCGCGTTCGAATCGCGTGCGCTCGACCATTGGCGGGAGGTGTTGAAGGGGGCGCCGCCCGTATGCAATCTGCCGACCGACCGGCCGCGGCGCGCGTCGCGAGGCGAGCGCGGCGGGGTTCACCCATTCGAGATCGCTCCTTCGCTCTACGAACGCGTGCAGGCGACGGCCCGGGAGCATGCCACGGCGCCGTTCTCGGTGCTGTTGGCCGCCTTTTTCGCGTTGCTGCACCGTTTCAGCCACGACCGCGATCTGTGCGTCGGGACGCCTGTCGCCAACCGCGGCGCGAGCGCCGTCGAGCCGCTGATCGGCTTCTTCGTGAACATGGTGACGATGCGTTGCCGATTGACGCCGGAGATGACTTTCGCCGCATTGCTGGATCACGTTGCCCGGTTGTCGACCCAGGCGCTCGAGTATCAGGCGGTGCCGTTCGCGAAGGTCGTTCAAGCGCTCAATCCCGAACGCAGCCTGAGCCATGCGCCGTTGTTCCAAATTGTATTCTCGCTGCAGAACACGCCCCACGGCGTGCTGGATTTTCCGCGGGCGACCGTGGAGCCGGTGCCCGTCGCCACGATGGCTGGCGCCAAATACGATCTGCTGTTCGGCCTCGTCGAGCAGTCCGGACGGTTGCACGGAGCCATCGAGTATGACACCGGGCTTTTCGATTCCCGGAGCATCGATCAAATGGCGCGCGCATACATCACGTTGCTCGACGATGCGCTGGCGCATCCGCGCGCATGCGTGGGAGAACTGCGTGTTCTTTCCGTCGATCCATCGAGCCTTGCGTTGCGCGTGACCGATTCCGTCGTCGAGCAGGCGCCATTCGAAGGTGCGATGGCGATGTTCGAACGGGTTGTTGCGAGCGTTCCGGACCGCATCGCGGTGTGCGCCGGTTCGCAAACGCTCAGCTATGCACAGCTCTGGCGGCGCGTGGTGCGCTTGGCGCGTCACTTGAGCGATCTCGGCGTCGGGCAGGAACAGCTTGTCGGCGTGTGTCTCGACCGCGGCGTCGATCTCGTCGTCGCGCTGCTCGCCGTGATGCGTGCGGGCGGCGCGTACGTCCCTCTCGATCCGGCCTATCCTGCCGAGCGCACCCGGTTCATTCTCGAAGACACCCGGGTCGGCGTCGTGATCGCGAGTGCAGACCTGCGCGCTGGTCTGCCCGACGTCGAGGCGCAGACGATCTGCCTGGGCGACGCGTATTGGGCTTGCGACGAGGAGGCGGCATCGTTTTGTCCGGACGAGCTTGCCCGCGAGGCCGCGCGGATGCCCGGCGGGCCGCATCCGGAGGGCGCTGCCTACGTCATTTACACGTCGGGATCGACAGGACGGCCGAAAGGCGTGGCGATCCGGCATCGTAGTCTGGACGTCTTCCTCAAATGGGCGCACCGCAGGTATGGCCGGGAGGCGTTCTCGTTCGCGCTGGCGAGCACGTCGATCTGCTTCGATCTGTCGGTATTCGAGATCTTCGCGCCGCTCACCGGCGGCGGTACGGTGTTGGTCGCACAGGACGCGCTCGACCTCGTGAACGTACCGCAGCGGAACCGGCTTACGATGATGACGGTGGTGCCGTCGGCGCTGGCGGCGTTGGCGCGCGACGATGTCTTGCCGGCGTCGTTGCTCGTCGTGAACGTCGCGGGCGAGGTGCTGACGCGGGCCGTTGTCGACGAGGCGCATGGGCGTGTGCCGCGCGCACGTCTATTCAATTTGTATGGTCCGTCCGAGGACACGACGTTCTCGACGGAGTTCGAGGTCGGCCAGGGCACGTCCGGGGAGCCGAGCATCGGCCGGCCGCTGCCGGGCACGGTGGCACATGTGCTGGACGAGCGGCTGGAGCCGGTGTCGAAGGGGGTGGTGGGGGAGCTGTACCTGGGCGGCCGGGGCGTGGCGCGAGGATATCTGGGGAAGGCGGGGCTGACGGCGGAACGGTTCGTGCCGGATCCGTTCGAGGCGGGGCAGCGGCTGTATCGAACGGGCGACCTGGTGCGCAGCCGTTGGGATGGGCAGCTGGAGTACATCGGGCGGGCGGATCGGCAGATCAAGTTGCGCGGGCACCGGATCGAGCTGGGTGAGATCGAGAGCGTGCTGGCGGCGCACCCGGAACTCCAGGCGGCGGCGGTGGTGCTGGCGTCGGGTTCGGGAGGCGCGCAGGGGCTGGTTGCGTGCTGCGCGCCGCGCACGGCGGTTGAGCCGGAGGCGCTGCGCGTGCGGCTGCAACGCCATCTGGCGGAACGATTGCCGGGCTACATGGTGCCGGCGCGTTACCTGATGCTGGAGCGCCTGCCGCTGAACGCGAACGGCAAGGTCGATCGGGGGCGGTTGCAGGATCTGGGCGGGCAGGCATGGCAGGCGGGCGGTGAGGATCGGCGGCCGTTGCGCGGGCGTCATCAGCATGCGGTGGCGCAGATCTGGAGCGAGGTGCTGGGCCGGGCGGAGATCGGCGCGACGGACGATTTCTTCGAACTGGGCGGTCATTCGCTGCTGGCGACTCAGGTGCTGGCGCGGCTGCGGGAGCGGCTGGGCGTGGAGATGGCGCTCAAGACGCTGTTCGAGCATCCGCGGCTGGACGCGCTGGCCGAGTGCGTGGCGGGAGCGGCTGGGCGGGCGGATGCGCCTGCGCTGCGCCGGCGGGGCGGGGAGGCGGGCCGCTGGGAGGCGTCGTGGGGTCAGCAGCGGTTGTGGTTCCTGGACCGGCTGGAGCCGGGCAGCGCGTTCTACAACATCAGCGTGACGGTGCACCTGCATGGCGAGCTGGACAGCGGGGCGCTGCGGGAAGGGTTGCAGCGGCTGCAGGACCGGCACGAGATCCTGCGGACCGTGCTGATCGGCGGCGAACAGGATGAATCCGGCGTCTGGCAGGACGTGCTGGCGCGCGGCGCGCAGCCGCTGCCGTGGACCTTCGAGGACTGGCGTTCGCGCGGCGAAGCGGCTGCCGGGCAGCGCTGGCGGGAGCTGGCCGGACAGGAGTCGGGTCGAGGCTTCGATCTTGCGAAGGGACCGTTGTGGCGAACCTGCGTGATCCAGTGCGACGATGCCCACGCGGTGCTGATCATGACGCTGCATCACGCGATCGCGGACGGCTGGTCGATGTCGGTGCTGGTCGACGAGCTGGCGGCGCACTACGAGGCTGCGCGAGCGGGGCGCGACAGCGGGCTGCCGGCGTTGCCGGTGCAGTACGCGGACTACGCGCAGTGGCAGCGCGAGTGGCTCAGCGGCGCGCGGCTGGAACAGCAGCTGTCGTACTGGCGCGAGCAGCAGCG
>NZ_JBXAPG010000009.1:11604-139532 GCF_058803765.1 Burkholderia sp. GW821-FHT14F03 | reverse complement strand
AGCGAACCGATGCCGGTCGAAGTCGAGGTGGACAGCGAAGCGATGCTGCTGTTAGCGGTCGAGAGACCGGTCGAGGTTGAAGTCGAGAGCGACGTAACGGTGCTGTTGGTGGTGCTGAGACCAGTCGAAAGCGAACCGATGCCGGTGGAGGTCGAGGTGGACAGCGAAGCGATCGAGCTGTTGGCCGTCGAGAGGCCGGTCGACGTGGAGGTCGAGAGCGACGAGACGGTGCTGTTAGTGGTGCTGAGACCAGTCGAGAGCGAACCGATGCCGGTCGAGGCCGACGTGGACAGCGAAGCGATCGAACTGTTGGCCGTCGAGAGCCCCGTCGACGTACTCGTCGACAGACTCGCCAGTTGGCTGCCGTTGATGGCATCGGTACTTGCTGCCGACACCGTTCCGGGTGCAAGGTTGGTGATTTTCTGGTTGTTGAGGCTGGCGCCTCCATTCAATGAAGCCAAACCCGACACCTGGAGGGCTCCGACGATGTTGGTGCCGTTCGTACCGCCGTTGATATACGCGCCATTCGACAGGACATAGAAACCATACGCATTGGCGGTCGATCCGCCGGCCGTCGTCGTCCCACCTGTCGACGTCGGTAATCCGCCGATTGTTCCGGTGCCATTCGTTCCGCCGACGATCAGGCTGCCGCTATTCACCATCACCCGGGTGGTGCTGGCGGTATTACATGCGGAATTAAGACCTGTTTGTCCTACCACTCCACCATCGGTAATCTGATAGCAGCCGCTATCGCCATTATCGTTAACCGTGAATTGTTGACCATATGCCGGCATGCTAAAACATGCAGAAAATATCAATGAAATAATGATTATTCTGCGTTCATTTACTTTGCATGTGAACTTTGGTTCGGTTGCTCCATCATCCGAGAGCGCTGTTCCTCGGCGCGACTTTTTCCCGCGTGCCTTGACCGTCTCGGCAGCGGCAACCCATGCGCTGATCGCCTCGTTCCAGATGCTCCGGTATGTGCGGTTCACAGCCACCCCCATGAACAGATCACGATTCCCCCGCATGCCCCGGGGACGCAGATTTTTCCTTCCAGCCTATTCGTATACGTTGTTTAAATAGACGCAGATCATTTTTAATTTTCGAAAATTAAAGCACTAAAAGAAAAATTCACTGATTGTTTTGTTTATTTTTAACAATGATTTACAGTCTGCCCGATTCAAATCTTGTGGCCATCAACCAAGTGAGTCTTTTTCAGCCAGGGCGCTAGGAGCGTTCCATGAAGTTGCGCTTTCTCCAGGTGAAATTGGCCTGAACCCTGCACGAGGCCGAACGCTTGGCGAACGGGTGAGAGAACTTTGCAATTGCCACACGCTCCCGGAGCAGATGCCCATCGTCGGTGCAGCAAGTTTGGAAGAATGAAAAGACCGGCGCTCACTGGATCCCGGATCTGGAGTCGGAAAATGAGCATTTCAGGCACCTGATTCCCGAGCAATGGCAGGTCATCGATGTCCGGAAGAGTCCTGAAGAAATGCAACCAGGAAAATCAGCGTCTGGCCTCGGGCCAGCGCAAAACGTTGAAAATGCCGGGCTATCACGACACCAGCCACGTTGTGATCCGGTGCCGGGCCGTCGTGTGGCGACTTACCGGGTCGAGCATCCGGAGGTAGACCGAATGCCAGCGCGGGCAAGCAATCGAGGTGCGGCATTCCGGTACCCCGCAACGACAAGCCGCGCCCGGGCCTCAACCCGGCGCATGCCCCAGGGCCTGCAGGAACAGCGAAAACAACTCGGGCTGCGACGAGATCCCGAGCTTCGCGTACAGATGCCGCCGATGCACCTTGACCGTCTCCGGCGAGATCGCGAGCCGTTCCGCGATCGCCTTCGACGAATTGCCGCGCAGCACGAGCCGCGCGATCGCCATCTCCCGCTCCGTCAGCAGTTCCTCGCCGAAACTCGCGAGCGTATGCTCGACGCGCGCGGCGAGATCGCTTTCCCCTTCGGCGCGCGTCGCATGCCCGAGTTGTTTCCAATGCTGCCGCAACATCGCGAGCAGCCACGGCGAGCACGCGGCGAGCCTGCCGAGCGCCTCGACGCCGAACCGCTCGCGCGCACCCAGCGACAGCGACAGCAAGGTGTCGGCGCCGACCCGCGCGATGACCTGCACCTCGTCCTCGCCGACCGCATCGCGAAAGTAGCTGAGGAAATACTCGCTCTGCCGGAACAGGTCGGGCGCGACTTCCTCCAGCCGGTAGCAGCCGTCCGCGAGCCCGTCGTGCGCGGCCTGCAGGAACGGATCGAGCAGATATAACCCATTCAGGTAGAGCGGCACCGGCGACGGCGCATCGGCGCCGCCCGTGTCGTATTCGTCGAGCACCGTGGGCGCGCCGTCGCGGCCGATCACGGTCGCGAGCGCGTTGTCGAACGGCATCATTTCGTTGAGCAACAGGATCAAGTGCCGCCAGAAGCGCGGCTGACCAAGCTGATCGATCGTCCGTCCGAGCGCCTGATGCAGCGCCATTTCCCTGAACAGCAGTTCCATGAATGTTCCGTCGGCGTAACCCCAAGGGGGAATGGCGGCGTGCAATTTGGCTTCCTAGACTGCCCGCAGCCTGATGGTCCGAGTATGGGCGTTCAAAAATCACGCAGCAAAAGGAGAACAGGATGGCGATGATGTCGGAGTCTTCCAGCGCGGTCCAGGCCGCGCCCGCCGGGTCGGAGGCGCCCGGCGCGCTGGTCGGGTCGCTCAGCGTGCGCGACGCGGTGATGATCACCGTGTCGGGCGTGACGCCCGCCAGCTCGATCTTCGTGATCGCGCCGTTCGCGATCCAGCAGGCGGGCAGCGGCGCGGTGCTGTCGTTCGTGCTCGGCGGCCTGCTCGCGTTCGCGTTCGCGCTTTGTTACGCTGAACTGAGCGCCGCGCACCGCAGCGCGGGCGGCGAGTACGTGATGGCCAAGCGCGTGTTCGGGCGGCTGCCCGGCTACCTGACTTTCATCGCGGTCCTGTCGGTCAGCGTGTTCATTCCCGCCGTGCTCGCGTCCGGGGCCGCGCCGTACCTGAACAACGCGCTTGGCACGCAGTTCGGCAACCAGTCCGTCGCGCTCGTGATCGTGCTGCTCAGCTATGCGCTCGGCATCCTCAACATCAAGACTAATGCATGGATCACCGGGCTGTTCCTCGCGATCGAGATCGTCGTGCTCGCGCTGATCGCGACGCTGGGCTTCTCGTCGCCGCATCGCGGCTTCGACGCGCTCGCGCATCCCGTGGTCGCGCAGGGCGCCTTGCTCGTGCCGGCGACCGCCGCCGCGATCATGCCGGCCGTCGGCACGGCGATCTTCTGCTACAACGGCTTCGGCTCGGCGGTGTTCCTCGCGGAGGATCTCCAGGGCGGCAACCGCAATGTCGCGAAGGCCGTGATCTATTCGCTCGCGGTGATCCTGCTCGTCGAACTGGTGCCGCTGACCGCGATCGTGCTCGGCGCGCCGTCGTTCACCGAACTGGCGAAAAGCGCGGATCCGATCGGCTACGTGGTGCGCGAGCTGGGCAATCCGGCGTTGTCGCGCGTCGTGAGCGGCGGTATCTTCCTGTCGGTGTTCAACGCGATCATCGCGATCGTCATCATGGTCGGCCGGCTGCTCTACAGCAGCGGCCGCCATGCGCTGTGGGCCCGGCCGGCCAACCATGCATTCACGCGGATCCATCCGCGCTTCGCGTCGCCGTGGCTCGCGACGCTGACGCTCGCGATCCCATCGATGTTCCTGATCTTCGTGTCGAGCCTCGACGACCTGACCGCGTTCACCGTCGACCTCTTGCTGCTGATCTATCTCGCGGTCGGCCTCGCCGCGCTCGCGAGCCGCCTGGTGCGGCGCGACGTCGAGCATCCGTACCGGATGCCGGGCTGGCCGCTGCCGCCGCTCGTCGCGATCGGCGGCGCGGGCTATACGCTGTACACCACCATTGCCGCCGCGGCGAAGCCGACCGACCTGTACATCATCGCGGGCCTGCTGGTCTTCGCACTCGTGATGTATGCGGGCTGGGCGCGCCATAGCAAGACGTTTCGCGAACTTTGAACCACGAGGAATCGAGTATGCGCACACGGGATCTGGGAATCCGCATCGGTCGCGGCACGCCGGGCCGCTTCAACGCCATCACCGACGTCGCCGGCGTGCGGGTCGGCCATCACACGCTCGACGTCGAGGCCGGCGACGCGTCGGTCCATACCGGCGTGACCGTGATCGAGCCGCGCGCGGGCCGCGCGCACGACGATCCATGTTTTGCCGGCGTGCACGTGCTGAACGGCAACGGCGACGCGACCGGCCTCGAATGGATCCGCGAGGCCGGCCTGCTGACGACGCCGATCGCCTATACGAACACGCACAGCGTCGGGGTCGTGCGCGATGCGCTGATCGCGGCCGAGCGCGAACATCGCAACGGCCGCCTGTACTGGTGCATGCCCGTTGTGCTGGAGACCTTCGACGGCCTGCTCAACGACATCTGGGGGCAACACGTGAGCGCCGCGCATGCGCAGCGCGCGCTGGCCGCCGCGTGCTCGGGGCCGGTCGAGGAAGGTTGCGTCGGCGGCGGTGCGGGAATGATCTGCCATGAATTCAAGGGCGGCATCGGCACGGCGTCGCGCGTGCTCGACGCGGGCGAGGGCGGCTGGACCGTCGGCGCGCTGGTGCAGGCGAACTACGGGCGGCGCGATGCCTTGCGGGTGGACGGCTATGCGGTGGGCGCGGCGCTCGCCGATGTGCATTCTCCGTTCCGCGCGCCGGAGCCGGTCGGCGAACCCGGCATGGGTTCGATCGTGGTGACGCTCGCCACCGACGCGCCCCTGCTGCCGCACCAGTGCACGCGGCTCGCTCAGCGCGCGAGCGTCGGGCTGTCGCGGGTCGGCGGCGGGACCGAGAATTCGAGCGGTGATCTCTTCGTTGCGTTCGCAACCGGTAATCGCGGGCTGCCCGCCGCGAACTACGATCACGTCGGCGAGCCGACGACGGCGATCCGGATGGTCAACAACGACCATATGTCCGCGCTGTTCGTCGCGGCCGCGGAGGCGGTCGAGGAGGCGATCGTCAACGTGCTGGTCGCGGCGACCGACCTCGACGCACGCGGCGCGCGTGTCGAGGCGCTCGGCGGCGCGCGCCTCGTCGCGACGCTGCGCGCGCTGGGTTGGCGCGGTTAGGCGCGTCAGCGTGGCGTATCCGCCGCGTCGCGGCCGTAGATGCGCGTGCGCAGTTCGCCGAGCCGTTGTTCGAGCACCGGCCGCTGCTGGTCGCGGTCGGGGATCGATGCGGTGACCTCGTCGATGATCTTGCGGCTCTCCACCGCGTAGATCTGGTCCTGCCGCTCGCGGGCCGGCGAGGCCGAGCGCGCCGGCATCGCGAGGTCGCGCAGGTGCGCGCGCAGCGCGTCCCGGCGCACCGCGCGCTGCGCCGGGTCCGGCTCGGCATCGTCCAGCAGCAGATCGGCCATCCCGGACGCCCCATGCGGATCGATCCGGCCCGCCTCCGCGTTGCGTTGCAGTGCGTCGATCAGATGCTGCGCACGGGTCTGCCGGGCGGCGGCGTCGAGCGTATCGCGCTGGTTCGCGTAGGCCTCCAGCTGCGCGCGGAAGTCTGCGGGTGGGGTGGGCGGGGTGTCGGACATGGGGGTTTCCTGTCGGGAAGGCGGGGCGGCGGGCGGCAGCGCGTCGGCGGCCGTCGCGGCGCCGTGCGGCGGCGCGTCGGTGCTGAACAGCACACCCGAGATCACGGTGCAGGCCAGCACCACGGCGGCCGCGCTCCATATCAATTGAGGCTTGTTCATCGCGTGCTCCTTCAGCGGGTCCGGATGAACTGGGGATCGGTGACGCTGGCGAGCCCGGTTTCGACATGGCCCGCGAGCGCGCGCAGATAGCCCGCCTCGGCGTCGGTCGTCACGCTGAAGTCGTACCAGCCGCCGCTGCCGGACAGGTCGCAGGTCAATTCGACGCTCGCGCCGGCCGCGACGACGCCCGAACGGGGGGCCGCGCCGTAGCCGTTATCGGCGAGCGTCACGGTGCGGGCCGTCGCGCCCGCATTGCGCACGCGCACCACGAGGTTGCCGTCGGCCAGGTAGTCCGCGCTGACCGTCAGGGTTGCGCCACCGCCTTGGAGCGTGCCGCGAAAGCCGCGATGGAAGCCGTTCGGCCCGTACACCGCGAAGTCGTAGCGCCCCTGGGCGTCGCGCGCGGACGCCCAGGCGTCGCTGAGCACGCGGCCGCTCTGGACGGTGTAGAAGCGCGGGCCGTCGACGCCGAGCGCGTTGTCGACCTGGAACACCGCCGCCGAAACCCCGCGTGTGTTGCCGGGGATCGCGCGGCCGTTGTTCGACAGGGTGAGATTGAAGGTGCCCGCGCGCGTATCGAGCGCCGCTTCCGCGAACAGTTCGTAGGGCACCGGCCGCAGCTTGCGCTGGCCGGGCTCCTGGAATGGCAGCGGCGCATCCTGTGCCGGATAGTCGGACGGATAGCGGGGCTTCGACAGGTAGTACTGCACCCAGTAGGCGTTTTCGAGTTGCGCCTTGGTCGCGGTGAGATTCAGCAGCGCCGCGGGCACGTCGCGGTCGGCGGTGCCGGCGAAATCGAATGCGGAGGTCAGGTCGCCGCACACCGCGCGCCGCCACGGCGTGATGTTGGATTCGTAGACGAGCGGCTGCGCATCGATGAAGCGCTGCTCGATGAAGCGGATCACCGAGGTATGGTCAAACACCTCGGAGCAGGTCCAGCCGCCCTTCGACCAGGGCGAGATCGCGAGCAGCGGCACGCGCGTACCGAGCCCGATCGGCAGCCCGGACTGCTGCTCGATCTCGCCCGCCACGCTGACGGTCGACAGGCCCTTGCCCGGCTTCCACGGCGGCACGGGCGCGGTCACGTGATCGTAGAAACCGTCGCCTTCGTCGTAGCACAGCAGGAAGACGGTCTTGGCCCAGACGTCGGGATTGGACGTCAGCGCATCGAGGATGCGCGACACGAAATCCTCGCCGAACGACGGCCCCCACCACGGATGCTCCGACGACGAGAATGACGGCACGATCCACGAGACTTGCGGCAACTGGTCGGCGAGCACGTCGTCGCGCAGCGCGGCGATGCCGCGCGCCGTCATGCCGCGCTGGTACAGCGGCGAGTTCTTGTCGGCCGCCTTGAATTGCGAGAACCACGCGAGCGCGTTGCAATCGAAATTGTTGGTGTTGTCGATCCAATAGCGGCTCGACACGAAGTTCCAGGCGTCGTGGTAGGAGCCGACGCCGCCCTCCTGGTAGATCCGCCATTTGATGCCTGCCTGCTGCAGGCGCTCGGGGAACGTGGTCCACGACACCGATGCCTTGCGGTCGCCCATGATGTTGCTGGTCGCGACCTGACTGCCGTCGGCCTTCGGCGAGGCGGTGCCGGTCATCAGGTAAAGCCGGTTCGGGTTGGTCGGCCCCATCATCGACTGGTGATAGGCGTCGCAGATCGTGAAGGCTTGTGCGAGCGGGTAGTAGTACGGCAGGTCCGTGCGTTTGAAATGACCCATCGCCTCCGGCCATTGCACCGCCATCCACCGATCGTTGCGGCCTTCGTTCCACACCGAATGGAACGGCTCCCAGTCGTGGTACTCGGAGGTCATCCACTGCGCCCAGGTCTTCGACGTATCGAGGTGCCAGGGCACGTAGTCCCAGCCCTTGTAGTTCTGATACCAGATCGCTTTGCCGTCGGAACGCTTCACGGCGCGCGGGTCGTTGAAGCCGCGCACGCCGGGGAAGCTGCCGAAGTAATGGTCGAACGAGCGGTTTTCCTGCATCAGCACGACGATGTGCCGCACGTCCTGCAGCGTACCGGTGACGCGCGCGGGTTCGATCGCGAGCGCGCGACGGATGCTGTCCGGCAGCGCGGCCGCGAGCGCGGCGGCGCCGCTCGCCTGGGCCGCGCGGGTCAGGAAGGTACGTCGGTCGAGACGGGGCATCGGGTTCGCTCCTGAGAGTCGGGGTAGGACGTGGGTCGCTTGCCTCGGCGACGTTCGCCGCGTCGCGCGAGGGCGGGGCTGGAACCAGGCGGGTGCGGCCGGCGGCGCGAGCCGGAGCCGGCGAAACTGATCCTAGGAGCCGGCGCGATCGGAAAATTTTCCAATGGCGACGCCAATTGGTTGTTGAGCGACATTGAAAAATTCATGCGGGCAATGAATCGGCCGGTGGGTGGATTGGTGAATGGATGCCGGGCTATTTTTCGTGCTTCGCAGCGCCGAGGCGCTGCCGCGGAGGTCGTGAAAAGTCCTGCATTTATAGGCATGGGATGTGACCGAGCGATGAAGCAGGTATTGATTGAATCGATTAAACGATTCACTCCAGGAGTGTGATTTATTTGCCTTGGAATGCTAAGGACTGGCCGATCGGCGAGGTCGGGGCGATTCGATTTCGAGGTGCGGTGTCGTGCAATGCTTTTCGCATGATGCGAGCCGCGTCGACATGGGCGATGAACCAGATGAGCGTCCCGCACCATGCGGTCGCAGGAAAATCCCGCACGCGGCATAACCTGGTCAACCTCTGCGGGCGCGCCGTCATCCAATGGTTTATTCGAATCGGGGCGCCCTCCATATCGAAAAAGGCATCGAAAATCTATCTAATGGCCCGGGCTTGAGAAAGCCGCGAGGGATAATTTCCGGATCGGCGTGATTCTATAATCGAAATGGTCCGATTCATTATTTTAATTTCAGGCAATTAAATGTCGACGTCGATGAGGTCTTCGGACCTTTGCGCGCCCGGCCAAGCCTGTCGGAACGATGCCGGCCTGCTTCCCTCTCGTCATCGTGAAATGTCGTATCTCCGCTCCATCAGCCGAATCGGCGCTGCTTGTCGATAATGTTCCGCTTGTTCATTTAAACAAGCTAAACAAGGTGCGGTGCGGAATGAATAATATTTTTTTACGCTGGATTGTGTGGCGATCATCGCTTAAAGTGACCCGGTAATTTTTGGTAATAATTATTTATCAACCATTAATAATCGGGTGGGCGATATGGCATTGATACGGATCCGGACAGGATGGGTGGCCGTATGCGCGGCGCTGTGGCTGACCGCATGCGGGGGAGACGATTCGAGTATCGGCATGGGGCCGAGCACGTCCGGCGTGGTGGCCGTGGATGCCTCGGCCGGCACCGGCGCGAGCGCACAGGTGGCGGACGCACCTTATCGCGACCCCAACACCTACACCCTGAGCGGCAGCGGGTCGCTGTCGGCGGCCGCGGCGGTGGAGAGGGCGGCGGTCACGCATCACCAGATCGCGCTGAACGGCAAGACGCTCGCCTATACGGCGACGGCGGGCCACCTGACCGCGAGCGAACCGGGCACCGGCAAGGCGGAGGCCTCGTTCTTCTACGTCGCCTACACCCTCGACGGCCAGAAGCCGGGCACGCGCCCGGTCACGTTCTTCTACAACGGCGGCCCGGGCTCGCCGACGGTCTGGCTGCATCTCGGTTCGTTCGGCCCGAAGCGGCTGCAAACCGGCATGCCGAACGCGAACACGCCCGCGCCGTTCCCGCTCGTCGACAACCAGGACACGCTGCTCGACACCACCGACCTGGTGTTCGTCGATGCGATCGGCACCGGCTATTCGCAGGCGATCGCGCCGAACACGAACAAGACGTTCTGGGGCGTCGACAAGGACGGGCAAGCCTTCCGCGATTTCGTGATCCGTTATGTCGCCGTGAATCAACGCGGCGATTCGCCGAAATACCTGTTCGGCGAATCGTACGGCACGCCGCGCACGGACGTGCTCGCGAACCTGCTCGAAGTCGCGGGCGTGAAGCTCGCGGGCGTCGTGCTGCAGTCATCGATCCTCAACTACAACAGCAATTGCGACATGGCGCGCAGCGAGAGCTGCGGCGGCTTCGTGCCGAGCTACGGGCTGGTCGGCGCCTACTACAAGCTCGACAAGCCGAATCCGGCCGACACCGTGCAGTACGCGGCCCAGATGCGCACGCTGGCCGACGACCAGTTCGAGCCCGCCGTGCAGGCTTATCTGCGCACGGGCGCGAAGCCCGCGCCGGACCTGATCGCCGCGCTGTCGAGCGCAACCGGCGCGACCACCGCGCTGTGGCAGCGCTACGTGAACCTCGCGCCGGGCACGTATCGCGCGAACCTGTTGTCGGGCACGGCGATCGGCCGCTACGACGCGCGCGTGAACGTGCCCGTCAACAGCCCGTTGAACGGCGGCGATCCGTCGAGCACGTACATCACGAAGCCGTTCACCGACACGATCGCGACCTACCTGCCGAACGTGCTCAAGTACACGGCGACGAACGCGTACGGCATGAGCAACAGCGAGACGATCGGCACCTGGAACTGGCGGCATGACGGCCTGAGCCTCCCCGACACGGTGCCGGACCTGGCCGCCGCGCTGACGCTGAATCCCGCGCTGAAGGTTCTGTCGCTGAACGGCTATCACGATCTCGCGACGCCGTTCCACCAGACCGAACGCGATCTGGGGCGGCTCGGCGCGCAGCCGAACCTGACGATCCGCACCTACCAGGGCGGCCACATGGTGTATCTCGACGATACGTCGCGCCCCGAGGAAAAGACCGATCTCGTGTCCTTCTACAACCGCACGCCGGCCGCGTACTGAGCGCGCCGCGTTCGCGCCGCCCCGGGCGGGCGGCGCGTGTCTTCCAACCAGGAGCCGCACCATGAAGATGGCATCGATGCTTGCAGGGAGCGCCGCGCTCGCGGCATGCGTGATCGCGTGGCAGCCCGCGCATGCGCAGCAGGACGACGACGCGGCGAGCCGCGCGCAACAGGCGCAGCTCGGCGACCCGTACGTGCCGCCCGCCGCGCGCCAGCCGGCCGTCGGCACCGAGACGCGCGGCGACGCGCTGCACGCCCAGGTCGCGCGCAAGCTGCAGGCGCAATTCAACGACGCCGCGCAGCGCAACGGCACGCTGACCCAGGCGCAGGCGCGCGCGGCCGGGCTCGGCTATGTCGCGAATCATTTCCGCCAGATCGACGCGAGCGGTTCGGGGCGCGTGTCGTTCAACGACGTCACGCGCTACATGGACGCCCAGCGCGCGACACAGAATCGCTGAGCCGGATTCGCTCGATACTTTCCAGGAGACTTCCCGATGCAAATGAAATACCTCGGATGCGCGGCCGCGCTCGCGGCGGCCGCGCTGCTCGCCGCCTGCGGCGGCGATGACGGCGGCGCGCCGCCTGTCGTGAGCGCGGCGGCCCAGCCGTCGACCGTCACCGTCACGCCCGCGCCTGCGCCGTTCCAGCCGCCGACGCCGGTCGCGGAGGTCGGCGCGCAGTTCGCGGCCTCGCCGACCGGCCTGCCGTACCCGAAGCTCGATACGCTGTATCCGGGCCACGACGGCCCCACGGTCGACAACGGCATGATCCTGCCGTGGCTGTCGATGCGCGCGCCGACGCGCTTCAAGGTGATGGTGCAAACCCCGTTCGACACCGATCGCGACGGCAAGCCGGATCGCATCGCGCTGCGCATCGTGCAGCCGGCGGAGGTGGCCGAAGGGCTGAAGACCCCGGTGATCGTGCGCCCGTCGGTCTACTACGCGGATCCGACCTACGTGACGAAGGCGCGCGCGCCGTTCCTCGGCGAGGCCGAGTACCTGCGCATGGGCTTCACGATCGTCTATGCGGATTCGATCGGCACCAACGAGTCGGACGGCTGCTGGTCGGTGATGGACCAGGTCGAGCGCGACGCGATGGCGAGCGCGGTGCGCTGGCTGACCCAGGATCCGTCCGCGCCCGGCTTCGACGAGCAGGGGCGGAAGGTCAGCGCCGCGTGGTCGACCGGGCACGTCGCGATGGAGGGCGTCTCGTACGGCGGCACGCTGCCGACGATGGTGGCCGCGACCGGCGTGCCGGGGCTGGAGGCGATCGTGCCGGTGGAGGGCATCAGCAGCGGCTACGACTACTTCCGCTACGACGGCGTGATCGCCGACATCGACGACACCGTCACGCTCGGCGACTACATGCAGATGGAGCAGTCGCAGGCGCGCGCGGCGATCTGCGAGCCGGCGCGCGTGAAGGCCGTGACCGATTCCGACGACGCCACCTACGCCTACAACGCGTTCTGGAAGGCGCGCAACACGGTTTCGCTGGTCGACCGGATCAAGGCCGCGACGCTGATCGCGCAGGGGCAGGCGGACAACAACGTGAAGACGCGCAACGCGACGCGGCTGTACGACGCGCTGTACCGCGCCGGCAAGCCGGTGCAGCTGTGGCTGCACAGCCGCGACCATGACGATCCCGCGTGGCAGAAGGAATGGCAGAAGCAGATCCTGATGTGGTACGCGCGTTATCTGTACGGCGTGAACAACGGCGTCGAGCAGCAGCCGACCTATGTGCGCGAGACGCCCGCGGGCGATCTCCCGGCCGGCTCGGGGCCGAACCCGGGGCAGAACGACAGCAGCGACACGCTGGTCGGTCACTGCCATTCCGGCCACAGCCCGCGCGACTGCATTCCGACGAGCGAGCTGTTCATCAAGGAGGATGCGTGGCCGAAGACCACGCGCACGTCGTACTACCTGCACGGCGACGGCGTGGCGGGCGGGCTGCTGACGCCGGATGCGACGGACGGCGCGCAACCGCCGGCGGTCGATTTCAGCAAGGGCTCGGCGGTGCGCTACGAGACGCGCGCACTGGCCAATGCGACGCGCTATGCAGGGGCGATCCGGGTCGCGCTGCGCGGCCGCTTCGCACCGGCGGTGACGAACGTGAAGGCGACGTTGTCGGTCGACGGGCGCGACGTCACGTACGGCTGGGCCAATCCGCGCTTCTACAAGGGGCTCGACGCCGCGCAGCCGATCGTGGCGGGCACGCCGTACGATTTCGCGCTGGAGATGATGCCGCGCGACTTCACGGTTCTGCCGGGCAGCAAGCTGAAGCTGACGCTTGAGGGTTACCAGGGCACGTCGCGGGTCACGCTCGATCTGACGCAAAGCGTGCTCGACATGCCGGTCGTGCCGAAGGCGCGCGTGAAGGCGGTGATGCGGGCCGGTTGAGCGGGGCGCTTGCGCGAGGCGGCGGCCGGCCCGAGGTCGGCCGCCGCGCGTTCAGCGGCAGCCGTGATTTGACGGCGGAGCGCAGGGATCCGGAACACGATTCGCCGGGCCGGCGCTCATGCGTCTCGACCGGGCGCGACTCAACTGCCGAAGTAGATGTTGCAGAAGCTGGCGGGGCCGACGCATTCGTTCGCATCGCTGCGGCGGGTGCGCTCGACGGGCGCGCGCTCGGCCGTCTGGGCGGACTGCGCGTGCGGCGTCGGCTGGACGGTCGTCCCCGTGGCGGTCGCCTGCGCGCACGCGGCGGTGGCGGCGGCGGACAGCGACAGGGCGACGAGGGCGAGGTACGGCGATTTCATTGCTTCTCCTGGGTGGCGCCGTCGGGCTTGGCGGCACACGCACTATATGACGCCAAGGTGTCCGGATTAATCACCGCGCCCGGGGAGCATCTTTCCAATCCGCTCAACGATCGGCGCGCGATCGGGCGCGACGCCGGAACGGCGCGTCGCGGTCGAGCAGCGCGCTGCGAATGAAGTGCAGCTGGCTCACGATGCGCTGCATCCGGCGGCGCTCCTCGGGAATGCCGCACCACTCGGGCTGCGCGCGCTGGACCGAGCGCAGCGCCGCGTCGACGGCGCCGCAGGCGCGCGCGAGATGGGCCGCGTCGGGCCGCTCGAACAGCTGCGGCAGGCGGCGTCGAACCCGATCGATCGAGGCGATCCAGCGCTGCGCCTGGCGCGGCTTGGTCGCGCCGAACGCGTCCAGCTCGTGACGCAGGTCGATCACGGCGTGGCCGATCTCCAGCGTGGCGAGCAGCCAGCGCAGCGCGTCGCGATGCTGCTTCGAGCGCTTCAGCAGCAGGCTGCGCAGATGCGACATCAGCTCGTGCGCGCTCGACTGGAAGCGCGGGTTCAGCGACGGCAGCGGGCCGTCGCAGGCCAGCGACACCTGGCGGCGCAGGTCGCGCTGGATCTTGCCGATCAGCCAGGGCATCTCGATCGGGAACACGACCGCGAACACCAGCGCCGCCGCGAGCATCGACGCCACGAGCGCGAGCCCGTTGTTCACGAGCACGTCCGGCGCGTAGACGATCACGTTGTCCGGCCCCGCGAGCAGGCAGAAAAACACCGCGAAGCCGATGCCGTAGCCGGATCGGCCCGGCCGCGTCGCGAGCCACGCGCCGAACGCGAGCACCGGCGCGAGGGTGGCGCACAGCAGCGGGAAGCCGTCGATGTTCGGGTACACGTGGCACACGAACAGGTAGCCCGTGAGCGTCGCGAGCGCCGCGCCGGCCGCCATCTGCGCGACGAAGCGCGGCGCGCGCGGCGCGGTCGAGCTGAGCGCGCACGCGATCGCCGCGCCGACCACCGCGAGCCCGCCGCTCGGCCACTCGGAGGCGATCCAGAACGCGCTCATCGCGCCGAGCGCGACGACGGTGCGCAGGAACGTGAAGCCGACGAAGTAGGCGTTGGTCTTGACCGTGTAGCGCGTCACCGACTGTTCGAGCACGTGGCTGTCCTGCGCGAGCGACGCATAGGTCTCGGTATAGCCGAGGAATTCGTCGACGAAGCGGTACAGCAGCTCGATCGCGGTGTCGAAGTCGAGCACGCCGGCCGCCTCGCCCGTCGCCTCGATCGCTCGGCGCGATTCGCGCGCGCGGCGCGGCAGCATCGCGAGGAACGCGCTGAGATCGAGCCATGCGCCGGTCGGCTTGGCCGGGCCGCGCTCGAGTTCGGCGCGCAGCGCCGCGAGCAGGGACGCGAGCGTGTCGACGTGCGGCGCGATCGCGCGCATCACGTTGTCCGACTGGCCGCCACGGAGCCGCTTGAGCAGCTGGTGGAACGCATGCAGGCGGGTGCTCGCGTGCATGAATTCGCTGTTGAGCCGCGCGAGCCGGCGGCTGCGCGCGCGGACCCGCGGGTCTTCGAACGAGGCGAAGGCGCGCGTGGCCTCGAAGCCGACGATGCCGTCGACGAAATCGGCGAAGCGCCGCTCGAATACGCCGCGCTCGAGGCGGCCCGAGAGCGTGAGCGCCGCGAAGTCGACGAAGCCGGCGTGCCGTGCATCGAGCGAGCGCATCAGCGCCTTGCTGGAACTGAGCGGAAACATCAGCGCGCTGACGGCGCCCGAGCAGAAGATCCCGACCGCCACCTCGGCCGCGCGGGTCAGCGCGGACAGGAACAGGGCATTCGGCGTCATCACGGCCGGGATCCCGATCAGCGCGGCGGTATAGCCGGCGAGCACATAGCCGTACCAGCGGAAATGGCGGTTGCGCACCGCGGCCGCGATGCAGCCGCCGACCCACAGCGTGATGCCCGCCATGTACAGCTCCGGCTGTTGCGCGAACAGGCCGCCCAGCACCAGCGCGGCGACCAGCCCGACGCCCGTGCCGATCACGCGGTAGAAGCTCTTCGCGAACACCATGCCGCTCATCGGCTGCATCAGGACGAACACGGTGGTCATCGCGATGCGCGGCTGCGACAGGTCGCACCGCATCGCGATGCCCATCGCCAACAGCGCCGCGCCGACTGTCTTGCCGAGATGCAGCCAGACGAGACCGTCGCGGGTCGCCCATTGCCGGCCGAGCTGGCCGACGCGATGCAGCCAAGGCCTCCATCGGCGCGGATCGACGAAGGTTCGTGCTGACGCAGGCAGGTGCTTCATGATGGGGATAGGGCTGCTGGCAAGCGCGGATCGACGGCTCCGGCCTGCGCGACGACGCCAGTGGGACCGGAAAGGCGCCGATTGTAGGAGCCTCGCGCGCCCGCATTAACGCAATGGCGGGGAAACCTCAGTTTCTGTGGCGGTAACAATGCGGGGGGATGGCTGGAGGACAATATCGCTTCTTCAGAACCGCTCGAACGAGAATGGATACGCTACAGAACATGCGGGTATTCGCCCGTGTGGTGGAGGCGGGCAGTTTCACCGCCGCCGCGCAGTCGTTGAACGCGACCACGGGCGCGATGTCGCGCGCCGTGTCGGAACTCGAGGCCCGTCTGCGCACGCGCCTGATGAACCGCTCGACCCGACGCCTCGCGTTGACGCCGGCCGGTGAAAACTACCTGCGGCGCTGTCGGCAGATCCTCGCGGACGTCGATCGCGCCGAGGAAGAGGCGAGCTGCGCGCACGAACGGCCGGCGGGCCTCCTGCGGATGTACAGCTTCGCGAGCGTCGGGCAGCACTATGTCCTGCCGGCGCTGACCACCTACCGGACCCGGCATCCGGACGTATCGATCGAGGTGACGCTGTCGCAGCGTACGCCGGACATGTTCGACGGCAGCAGCGACGTGGCCGTGGTGACCGCGTCGTCGCTGCCCGATTCCGAACTCGTGTCGCATCAGCTGGGCTCGACCTTCAGCATCCTGTGCGCGTCGCCCGACTACGTGCGGGCGCACGGCGCGCCGCATTGCCCGGCGGAACTCGCGGCCTTCGACTGCCTGACCTTGCAGACTCCCGCGTTCCCGACGCACGAATGGCAGCTGGACGGCCCGGACGGCGTCGAGAGCATCCGCGTCAGCGGCCCGGTGCAGACCAACACGGCGGAATCGCTAGCGGTCGCCATTCGCGGCGGGATCGGAATCGGCATGCTGCCGCTCTATGCCGCGATCGACGACCTGCGCAGCGGCGCGCTGGTGCGGGTGCTGCCCGAACATACGTTGCAGAAGATGAACGTCTACGCGCTGTATCCGTCGCGCCGCTATATCGATGCGAAGGTGCGCACCTGGGTCGAATGCCTGCGCGAGCGGATTCCCGAGATGATCGCGCGCGACGAGGCGGTGCTGGCTGCGCTCGGGCGCGATGCGTCGTATCTGTTCACGGGGGATAGGCCGGCCGGTGCGGCGGTGCGCGCGGGGCCGGCGCTGAATCATTGAGGTCCGGGCGGATGCGCGCCGCGTCGCGGCGTATTCGCGGGGCGGCGCGATAGAAAACGTCTCGACCGGTTCGAGACAAGAAAATGCGTCGCCGACGGGGCGCGCCGACAGCGTGACGCGGAAGGTCGATGAGACGGTTCTGGTGTTCGTCGTTGAACCGCGCGAAGCGAAACCCGCGAAGCGGATCTGCCACGGCGGCGTCGCTCACGCCGCCGCCGTGGCGGCGGGCCGTTGCGCCCGCCGCTTCTCGCGCGCTTACTGCGCGCGCACGCCGGCCTGCGTCGCACCTGCGGCAGCCGGGCCGTAGGCGGCATCGCTGGCCTTGCGCGCCGCGAGGCGCTTTTCCGCGAGGCGGAGTTGAGCGGCCTGGATGTCGTCCGGGTAGGTCGACTCGTTGCCGCGCGACGGCTGGTAGCCCACCGATTCCAGATCGACCAGTTCCTGCACGACCTGCGCGCGGGTGAGCTGTCCATGCGGCGCCTGCGCGAACGAGAGGGCCGGTGCGGCGAGCATGACGACGGCGGCGGCGGTAACGAGCGATTTCACGATGATCTCCAGGTGGATTCCGGGTGGTTCATGGCCGGGAGGCCGAACCGATGCAGGCAGTTTACGGCGCGGCGATGCGTGAAAAAACCGTGAATCGGGGCAAGCAGCCTTCCAGATCGCACAACATTCAAGTCAGAAGGATTGCGAATCGATCAGACGGACGACGTGAATTCATGACAGTCCGATGACGGTTCGTTCCGCGCGCGTCAAAGCTGTTCTCCAACGAGGGCGGATGATCGGACGCGCGCGAGTTTCTACACTCATGCCGTTTCGTGAGTGGTTTCAAATCAATAAGGAGTCTGGTTGTGAAGAAAATCCGGTTTGCGATGGCAACCGCGGGGGTGGTGGCGGCGACGGCCGCGCAGGCGCAAAGCTCGGTCACGCTGTACGGCCTGATCGATGCGGGCGTCATGTATACGAACAACGTCGCGGGCGGCGGCCTGTTGCAGGCGACGAGCGGCGCGGTGAACGGCAACCGCTTCGGCGTGCGCGGCACCGAGGACCTCGGCGGCGGCCTGAGCGCGCTGTTCGTGCTCGAGAACGGCTTCAACAGCCAGAACGGCAAGCTCGGCCAGGACGGCAAGCTGTTCGGCCGGTTCGCCTATGTCGGGCTCGCGGATCGCACGCTCGGGACCGTCACGCTCGGCCGTCAATACGATTCGCTCGTCGATTTCGTCGCGCCGCTGTCCGCGACGGCGGGCACCTTCGGCGACGCGAGCTTCGCGCATCCGTTCGACAACGACAACCTGAATCATTCGCTGCGCATCAGCAATGCGGTGAAGTACACGAGCCATACCTACGGCGGATTCAAGTTCGGCGCGCTGTATGCGTTCTCGAACAACACCGACTTCGCGGCCAACCGTGTCTACAGCGTCGGCGCGAGCTACACGCGCGGGCCGCTGAACGCGGCGGCGGGCTACCTGCAGATCAACGGCTCGAAAGGCACGAATTCGAGCAGCCCGGGCGCGGTCGACATCGCGGAATCGGGCGCGAACGGCAAGGGTGGCTTCACGGTCGGCGCGGATCGCCAGCGCGCGTTCGGCGGCGGCGTCAATTACGCGTTCGGGCCGGCCACGGTCGGCTTCGTGTTCACGCGCAGCGAATTCGAGAACTCGACCTCGTTCGGCTCCTCGGGCGGCACGATCAGCTTCGACAACTACGAGCTGAACGGCAAGTACAACGTGACGCCCGCGCTGAGCCTCGGCGCGGCCTATACCTACACCGACGGCCATGTCGACGACACGACCCGCTACGGCGCGGACCCGAAATGGCATCAGGTCGACCTGCAGGCCGTGTACAAGCTGTCGGTGCGCACCGACGTCTATCTCGAAGGGATGTACCAGCACGCGGTGGGGCGCAACTACGTCGCGTTCATGAACACGGCGGGCGGCGCGTCGTCGAGCGCGAATCAGGTGGTCGTCGCGGCGGGGCTGCGTACGCGCTTCTGAGCATCCGGCGGGCGATCCGGCGGGGACGGGTTCGATATGTGTCGATTGACGCTCGGGCGGGCGCTGCGGCGAATGAACTTCCGTTCGCGTCGCAGGAGCCGATCGATGAATTCGCCCCGCCCTCAGCATGGTGATCACCGATGAAGAAGGGCGTCTCGCGCATGCGGAGATGTCGTTCGGGAAGGGGTGTCTGATGATCGGCGGGCGCTGATCTTAAGTGTCGAAGCCCCTTGATAGTATGAATAGGCTCAAGCGAAGCAGGATGTGAGGGATTCCGGCGCTGGGGTGTTTGATGTTTCTGTGGCAAATCGATACTGAATCGCGTGCATCCTTTTACGAGATAGTCTGCCCGCGCGGTTATGCAGATGAAGCAAGGAAATATTGACTGCGACACCGAGCGACGTGGTGCATGTCTCGACCTGCACATACGCAGCCAATCACCTCTGAGGCCGAGCGTACATCGCTCCGATGGTCTTCCCTGCAGTCGACAGATAATTGTTAATTATTCTTTCTTGTTCTGATTTACAGATTCCGGGAGGCTTGGCATATAATCCGTCGGCAATATTCGGTTTGAAAAATATATATTTTAAGAGTCTTGGGCGCATGGTCGACTAGAGGCATGCAAAAAGAGCGGGCACGACTTCATGGACGAGTATCGGCTTAGAGAAAGCATAAGAACCGGACTGCTTCAACAAGACCGGCTGTTGCGGCTGGACACACCGCTGCCGGCGAACACGTTCGTTCCCAGGCGCGCGTTGGCGGTCTCGGCACTCGGCCGTGATTTCAGCTGGACCCTCGACGTGGTATCGGGCGCGGCCGACGTCGAACTGAAGAAGCTGATCGCGCAGCCCGTCACCGCGTGGCTGCAGCAGGCCGACAAGTCGTATCGCCCGTTCAACGGTTACGTGCACACCGGAAAACATGGCCGACATCACAGATCGGCGGACCAATTTTTCTTCGATTCACTCGTGGGGAGGCTTGCAGTGATACGCACGGCTGGAATTTTCATCATCGGACTGGCGTCGCTCTCTCATCTCGGCGCAGCTCGCGCTCAAGCGGGGCAGACCGAGTCTTCGCAGAACGAGCAGACGCTCTGCAGCGAAGACGAGGAGATATACTTTAGTTGTCCGTTGGAAAATGGGAAGACGATTTCCGTTTGTGCCAAGGGGAATGTCAGTCCCGACAAAGGCTATGTGCAGTACCGCTACAGCACCGAGAGAGATACTTTCGCGTTTCCTGCCAAAAACGTTGCGCCGGCCAAGGTAGTGGGGATCACCGACGTGTCCGAGGGTAGCATCCGGGGCCTGCACCTGAAGTTCTTCAAGGTGGCATACACGTATGTCGTCTCCTCAGTTTCGCCGGGCGGTGTGTACGTATCGAAGAACGGCAAAATTATCTTCGACAAGGAATGCCAGGCCTCGCAGTACAAGAACTTTTCGAACAAAGTGTTCGATGGCGTCAATCAAGTGCCGATGTTGAAGCTCGACATGCACTGAATGCCGTCATCGGGCCGCTAGACTAGGGGCATGCAAGAAGAACGGACACTACTTCATGGACGAGTATCGGCTTAGGGAAAGCATAAGAACCGGACTGCTTCAACAAGACCGGCTGTTGCGGCTGGACACACCGCTGCCAGCGAACACGTTCGTTCCCAGGCGCGCGTTGGCGGTCTCGGCACTCGGCCGTGATTTCAGCTGGACCCTCGATGTCGTGTCCGGGGCGGCCGACGTCGAACTGAAGAAGCTGATCGCGCAGCCCGTCACCGCATGGCTGCAGCAGGCCGACAAATCGTATCACCCGTTCAACGGCTACGTGCACACCGCCCGCCGCCTGGGCGCGGACGGCGGTCTGACGAGCTATCAGCTGGTGTTCGCGTCGTGGCTGCACTTCCTGCGTTTCCGGCGCGACGAGCGCATCTGGCAGGACCGTCCCGCCGACGCGATCATTGCCGACGTCTTCAACGAACACCCCCAGGCCCGGGGGCACTTCCAGTTCGCGCTGTCGAAGCCGCTGCCGTCGCGCTCCTACTGCCGCCAAAGCGAAACCGACTGGAACTTCGTGCACCGCCTGCTCGAAGCGGAGGGCCTGTACGGCTTCTGGCGTCACGCCGACGACGGCAAGTCGCATACGTTCGTCATCACCGACACGCCGCAGTCGCTCGATGCGATGACGCCGGACACGATCCGCTTCCACCGCGCCGATCTCGGCAGCGAGCGCGACGCGCTCACGCAGTGGGCCGGCTCGCGCACGCTGCAAAGCACCGCGTTCGCGTCGCGCACGTTCGACTACAAGCAGCCGTCGACGCCGCACAACCCGAAAGGCACGTCGTTGCCGACCAAGGCGAACCAGGGCGAGTTGCCGGGGCAGACCGAGGTCTACGAATACACGGGTGCGTACACCTACGGCGCGCAGGCAAACGGCGACCGGCTGTCGGCGATCCGGCTCGAGGAATGGGAGTCGCGCGCGAAGCGTTTCCATGGCGTGGGCGGCGTGCGCGGCGCGGACGCGGGCCGCCGTTTCCATCTCGCCGGGCATCCGGAGCACGACCGCGACGCGGCCGAGCAGCGCGAGTTCGTGATCATCGGGATCACGCGCGTGATCGAGAACAACCTGCCGCTCGGCGGCGGGGAGACGAACTTCCCGCACAGCCTCGCGGGTGTGATCGCCGAGGCGCGCGCGACAGGCGCATCCGCCGCGGCGAGCGTGCCGCACGCGGGCGATGGCGCGCAAGGGTTCTACCACGTCGAGATCGAGGCGCAGCGCGCGTCGGTGCCGTATCGCAGCGCGTTCGAGCACGCGAAGCCCGAGATGCACCTGGAGACGGCGATCGTGGTGGGGCCGAAGGGCGAGGAGGTCTATACCGACGAGCTGAACCGCCACAAGGTGCAGTTCGTGTGGGACCGCCTGAACGCGGGCGACGAGCGCGCGTCGTGCTGGCTGCGCGCGGCGTTCTCGGACAGCGGCGCGGGCTACGGCGCGGTGCATCCGCTGCGGGTGGGCGAGGAAGTGATCGTCGACTACGTGGGTGGGGATTGCGACCGGCCGCTGATCACGGCGCGGGTTTATAACGGCGCGGTGAAGCCGCAGTGGCATTCGAACGGGATCCTGTCGGGCTACCGGACGAAGGAATACGCGGGCAGCGGCTACAACCAGATGGTATTTGACGATGCGACGGGCCAGAACCGTGCGCAGCTGTTCAGCAGCCAGGGCAATACGCACCTGCACCTGGGGTATTTGATCCAGCAGGACGGCAATGCGCGCGGGCCGTTCCTCGGGCAGGGCTTCGATCTGCGCACGGACGCCTACGGCGCGGTGCGCGCGGGCAGCGGCCTGTATGTGACGACCTATCCGAAATCGGCGGCGAGCCAGCCGTTCGACGCGAGCGACACGCATCGCCAGCTGGGCAACGCGCAGCAGCTGCTCGACGCGCTGTCGAACGCGAGCGCGACCCATCACGCGGAGAGTTTGAGCGAAGGGCGCGCGGCGCTGGGCGCGCTGAGCGACGTGACGCGCGACACGAAGCCGGGCGGTACGACGGGCGGACGCACGGCGGGCGGCGGGACGGGCTCGGCGGCGGCGTTCAAGGAGCCGGCGATGCTGTTCGGGAGCCCGGCGGGGATCGGGCTGTCGACGCAGCAGAGCACGCAGATCAGCGCGGACCAGCACATCAACGTGGTGAGCGGGCAGAGCACGCACGTGGCGGCGGGGAAGTCGCTGATCGCGAGCGTGACGGAGAAGCTGAGCCTGTTCGCGCAGAACGCGGGGATGAAGCTGTTCGCAGGCAAGGGCAAGGTGGAGATCCAGGCGCACGACGACGACATCGAGCTGACCGCGCAGAAGACGGTGAAGATCCTGTCGGCGACGGAGGGGATCGAGGGCGTCGCCAAGCAGGACATTCTGCTGACTTCCGGCGGTGCCTATTTACGCCTGAAGGACGGCAACATCGAGATCCACGCACCGGGCAGGATCGACATCAAGGGCGGTACCCATAGCTTCGAGGGGCCGACGTCGCTGTCCAAATCGATGAACGAGTGGCCGAACATGCCGTACGACGAGGAATTCGTGCTGCGTCATCATGCGACCGGTCAACCGATGGCAAATCGGCGATTTGAGCTGACGCGGGCCGATGGCGCCGTCATCAGCGGCCGCACGGATGCCAATGGCGGTACGGGATTGCAGAAGAGCTCGATGGGCGAAGGGATGCGCCTTAGATTTTTACCCGAAGGTGACGCATGAGCGTGAAGACGAGAACAGTTCCGCGGAGCTACGACGAAGATGGGTTGCCGGTGTGGCACTCGGAAACGTCGCCAGTTAGCATGACCACTCGCGCGGAATGCTTGATGCATCCCGATCGAATCATCCCGGTGCTCTTTGTTCCTGGGATCATGGGTTCGAACCTGAAGGCGAGAGATCGCGCCAAGGCACAGCGCTTGATCAACGTCTGGAGGCCGGACTCGCGTGATGCGGTGTTCAGAGTAATCGGCATGGGGCCCGCAACTCGTAGAGCGGTCTTTGATCCAGCCAATCTCGAGGTCGATGCTGAAATCTCGGTAAACAACGAGCAACTCGTTAAGTCCTCGCTCGGGTTCCCGAATGCTCTGCTGAAGTCGCGTGGTTGGGGCACCGTGTTTTGGGGCAGCTATGGGTCTTTCCTTGAGTATCTCGACGGTCAGTTGAATGACGTCATGCGCTGGTCTTCCGCTGACGGCAGATCGAATTTTTCGGGCGACTGGGGGCGCTACGCGGCGGAAGGCATTTCGGTCACTTCTGCCGGCCGCGAGCGAACCTTGAAGTTATCGCGAGACGAGTTATCGACGGTTGCGAAGTACTGGTATCCAGTTCATGCCGTCGGCTACAACTGGCTGCAATCGAACGAACAGTCGGGGAAGGATCTGGCGCGCGCGATCGATGACATCCTGGAACACTATCGAACGAAGTGGGGTAGCAAGGCCGTCAAGAAGGTGATCCTGGTGACCCACTCGATGGGAGGGCTTGTCGCCCGGGCGGCGGTTCATCCGGACATGGGCGCGGCCGCCGACAAGGTCTTGGGCATATTGCATGGAGCGATGCCCGCACTCGGCGCCCCCGCAGCGTACAAGCGCATGCGGGCCGGGAATGAGCTGGCAGGCATAACGTTGAACCCGCTCTCGGTCCTGAAGGCTGTCGGCGTGTGGGCGTTTCTCGGAATGCACGGACAGGATGTGACACCGATCCTGGGGCAGTCTCCTGGCGGCCTGCAGTTGCTCCCCAACCAGAACTACCCGGGCGATTGGCTGGCCATTCAGTCCGGTGGGTCGCGCTATCCCATATCTGGCAACCCATACGCGACTATCTATCGCGAGCGGACGAAGTGGTGGCGACTGGTGAATCCCGATTGGCTTGACCCGGCCCACGCTTCCGGGCCGCGCTACGGTGCGGCGGGCATTGGCACTACAGGTTCTGACACGGCGTGGAAAACGTATCTGTCTTGCTTGTCGGAGGCGGAGCGTTTCCACGCCGGCCTTGGCGACCGCTATCATCCGGTGACATACGCGTTCTACGGTGCGGATCCTCAGCATAATGCGTGGGGTAAGATCCAATGGGACATTGGAACCTTGCGCTTCGCGATGCGCGGACCGTTCTCGGTGCTGAATTCTGACGCGGAATTGAAGGCGTTGTCCCTAGACGGCCGTCTGGCAGATGACGGTGGTTACGGCACAGTCGAAGTTCGTGCGGACCATGCCTCGTGGATGGGAGGTATTCGCGATCGCTTCACGATTCGCGAACCGGAATCGAAGGGAGACGGCACTGTGCCGCATGAGTCCGGTATTGCGCCTGGGTCGCGCGGTACAGCCCTCGAACAGTTTGAACTGCTCGGCTTCGACCATCAGAGCGCGTACTTAACGGAAATGGAAAACGTGATGGCTGTCAGCAAATACGCGATCGCGAAGATCGCCCAGAAAGCAGACTGGGGGGACGCTTGAAGCTTCCGAGTCGTTGGGCGCTCACAGGCGCCATCGTAATCTTGGCCGCTTGCGGCCGCCACCAGGAATCGAGAATGTCAGCAACGGAGAGTTCGGCGCGCGATGATTGGCAACCGGTATGTGTAGGTCGGTACGCACTCGCCCTTCCCCCGGGTGCGACCATTCTGCCGATGGGGCAAAGCTACAACGGCATCACGATCGAAGTGAAGGCGCCCCGCAACCCGGCCCAGTTTGAACGTGAGGCGGGAGTCGCCGAATTGCCGGATAAGGCATCCGACTCACCGTCTGACCTGCCTGCCGGCGCGCGGATCCATGCCTTCGATGACGGCTCAGGCCTTCAGACCGTCCGAGGAGCGGTACTCAAGGGGAATGTCGCGTTTTTGCTCCACGTCCAAGTCGAGACTGAATCGGTGTCGGGGGCCAAGATCGCAGTCGCCAATCTTCTGCGCCGCATCCGGGTTCGCGAGCCGCACGACGTGCCGGCAGAGAAGGGATTCTGCATAGAGCGGGGCTTCATTCCCGGGTCCGTATTGGAATGGCAAGAAACGGCGAGCTTCGGCGCGGTGCTGCCGAGATCAAAGACAGAGTTCGCGTTCAACACCGATACCGGGGACGCCGGGACCAACGACGGTCTTCTCGCCATCATGTCCAAGCTCCCACCGATGCTTTCCGGATTCGTGGACAAGTCAACCCAAACATTGCGGAAAGACACTCGAAATGTTGTCGGCCGCAACGGCGATGAATACGGGTATGTCGTGAAGAGCAGCAGCAATGTCGCCCTGACATGGAGGGCGCTCCCGGGCGGCGATCGCGCAACGCAACCAGGTATCGAGGTTCGTATTGATACGACAGCTGGCACGACCGAAGCAGATCGCGGGCCGCTGCTCATAGAGTGGGACGCTCTTCTTGCATCGATCAAGGTGCGCTAGAAAATAATGAGTTCGCTTCCCCAGCCTTCGTCGCTGATGCAAATCATATCGGCATGCGACATGCGATGTACCGAAATCACCACCAACTGCCACGCAAAACTGTTCCGATGTCGCGCACCTCGCCTTTTTCTTTGCCGGTACGGAAAATAATCGCAATGAGATGTAGTCGGGCGGCGATGGAGCAATGTCGCAAGATCGTTTGATGCTGCAATGAACGATCCGTCAAAGGGTATCTATCCGCCATGCAGGCCACATGGCGAACAATCAAGGCGGCGGTTCGTGTGACGATTGCCGGATCTGTCAGCGCCGTCTCTGTCGCACATACGCCGGCACCACAGTATGTTCAACTGAGTGCGAGACCGAAGGCGTTCGTGATCATCGCGAATGCACGGCATGTCAAGCAGTTGACGCTTACCGTTCCGCCGGAGCTACGAGTCGTGCATCGATGTCGCCTTGAGCAAGTAGCTCTATCTCGCGATCACGTGGACGGATGACGGCGATGGTTTCCAGGTCCACTGGTTGAACCACACCAGCCCGGCGCTGCTCGCGCACAAATATCGCTGCAAGAGCGGGACATTCGTCGTAGATCAATAGCGTCCGCATTGTGTTGGAGGTGTCGACGCTGACGGGAGAAAGGACGCGTGCCGGTAACCGTCGCCCACCCGAGCGTGGTCTGCCCGTGGCTCCTGAATGCCAAGAGCAATGCGACAGCGCTACCGCGCCAATAATCCCGGTCGGAACGAATCGCTCCCCCATCTAATTCATCCCGATTATCCAATAGCCCCCCGCGCATCGCCTCATTGTCCAGGTATCCCGCCGTTCCTGATTCGATAAAAATCCGTTCAATTGATGATCGTCCTGTTTTCTTCAGCGGTTTGCACATTAAAATAGCGCGGCGGCTGCCAACAGGCGCGATTCAATGTGCAGCATGAACAATGTTGATTGTTCGATCCGCAGCATGACGCCCTGTTTCCGATATCAACCAGCACAAGTCAGCCGATTTTGCGAACGGGTCCGCACACTGAGATCACAGTGTGGCGGCCATTTACGCTGAAACGCCGGAGATCAAGAACCATGAGTACGCAGGGCGAGTTTTCATTGAGCGAGGTTCCGAGAGAGGAGCGCAAGGGACTGCTGTCGATCACGATGGTGCTGCTCAGCTTCACCTTTTTCACGGGCACGATGTTCGCGGGCGGCAAGATCGGCGTCGCGTTCAATATCGTCGACATGCTGTGGATCGCGGTGATCGGCAATCTGTTGCTGGCCGTCTACGCGGCGGCGCTCGCGCTGATCGCGTCGCGCAGCGGGCTGAACTCGGTGCTGATGGGGCGCTTCTGTTTCGGCGAGATCGGCAGCAAGCTGTCTGACTTCCTGCTCGGCTTCGCCGAGCTTGGCTGGTACGCGTGGGGCACGGCCACCGTCGCGATCGTGCTCGTGAAGCTGCTCGGCTGGCCCGCGAGCGTCACCACGCCGCTCATGGTGCTGTTCGGATTCGGTTTCGCGATCACGGCGATCATCGGCTATCGCGGCATGGACGCGCTGTCGCGCGTGTCGGTGCCGCTGATGTTCGCGCTGCTGGTGATCTCGATGGGCATCGCGACGCGCGACATCGGCGGCTGGGCGGGCCTCGTGAAGATCGTGCCGACCCACCCGATGGGTTTCTCCGCCGCGATCACGATGGTGTTCGGCACGTTCGCGAGCGGTGCGACGCAGGCGACCAACTGGACGCGTCTCGCCCCGAACGGGCGCACCGCGGTGCTCGCGAGCCTGATCGGCTTTTTCGTCGGCAATGGCCTCATGATCGTCGCGGGCGCGTACTGCGCGATCGTCTATCAGCAGCCCGACATCGTCGAGGTGATGCTGCTGCAAGGGCTGTCGATCGCGGCGGTCGTGATGCTGTGCCTGAATCTGTGGACGATCCAGGGCCCGACGATCTACAACGTGTCGGCGGCCGCGTGCCATCTGCTGCGCACCGAGCGCCGCCGCACGCTCACGCTCGTCGGCGCGGCGATCGGCATCGTGCTCGCGATCGGCGGCATGTACGAGCTGCTGATCCCGTTCCTGATCCTGCTCGGCTCGATCATCCCGCCGGTGGGCGGCGTGATCATGGCCGACTACTGGTATCGCCATCGCGGCCGCTATCCGACGCTCGCGTCGGCGCAGCTGCCGCGCTTCAATGTCGCGGGGCTCGGCGCGTACGCGATCGGCGCGGCGCTCGCCTATGCGTCGCCGTGGATCGCGCCGATCGTCGGGATCGCCGCCTCGGCGCTCAGCTATTTCGTGCTCGTGCAGTTCGCCCGCCGGCCGGCGGGCGCGGCGCCGGCGCGGGGAGAGTAAGCCGATGAGCCTGACAGTCAGTGAAATCCTCCAATTGCCGGGGCTCGGCGAACTGCGGCTGCGCGCGGGCGAACGCGGCGTGCAGCGCGCGGCGCGCTGGTACTACGTGGCGGAGAACGAAGGCATCGCCGATTGGGTGATGGGCGGCGAACTGGTGTTCGTCACGGGCATCAATCATCCGCGCGACGAGCAGAATCTGTTGCAGCTGATTCGCGAAGGCGCGCAAAGCCGCATCGCGGGCATCGTGATCCTGACGGGCGAGGCATTCATCCGCCGCATTCCCGATTCGGTGATCGAGCTCGCGCAGTCGCTCGACATGCCGCTCATCGAGCAGCCGTATCTGCTGAAGATGGTGATCGTCACGCAGCTGATCGGCACGGCGCTCGTCCGGCACGAGAACACGCTGCGCTCGCAGCGCGACATCCTGAACCAGCTGCTGACGGGCGACTACCCGAGCCTGGAGATCGCGAGCCATCGCGCGCGCAATCTGCAACTGCGGCTCGATGCGCCGCGCCGCGCGGTCGCGCTGCGGCTGTCCGGCGTGCCCGCGCTGTTCGACGGGCACCAGCCGGAGGCCGCGGAGGCGATGTTGCAGGATGCGCGGCAGGCGGTGCAGCGGCACCTCGATGCCTGGAGCCGCGAGCAGGAGGATGCGTTGCCGCCCGTGATCCAGGGCGAGCTGTTCGTGCTGCTGATGCCCTGCGACGATGCGCAGTTCCGCAAGGGCAAGCAGCAGCTGGCCGCGCTGCACCACGCGCTGCGCGGCCAGCTCGGCGCGCTGACGCTGTTCATCGGCGTGTCGGCGACCGTGTCCGCCGCGCATCACTACGGGCGCGCGCTCAGCGAGGCGCGCCAGGCGCTGGGCGTGGCCGAGAGCATGCGCGCGGGCAAGGGCCTGTGCGACTACAGCGAGCTGGGCGTGCTGAAGCTGCTCGCCGCGATTCCCGATCCCTCGCTGCTCGACGGCTTCGTGAAGGAAACGCTCGGCAGCCTCGTCGACAGCCACCGCAAGCATCCGACCATGCTGATCGAAACGCTGGAGGCGCTGTTGCAGGAGAATGGCAACACGATCCGGGCGGCCGAGCAGTTGTCGATCCACCGCAACACCTTGAACCATCGGCTGCGCCGCATCGAGACGCAGTCCGGGCAATCGCTTGCCGACCCGCATTTCCGTCTGAACGCTTCCGTCGCGCTGCTCGCGTGGCGGATGGCGGACGCCCAACGCCAGGAGCTGTCATGAAAATCGTCAATGCCAAGCTGCGCAAGCGCAACGGCCTGTTCAGCATCGAGCTCGACGGCGCGCTGATCGCGCGCGTCGAGCCGCAGCCGGCGCGCATCGCCGCGGCGGCGCACGACATCGACGCCGACGGTCAGCTCGCGATCGCGCCGCTCGTGGAGCCGCACATCCATCTCGACGCCGTGCTGACCGCGGGCGATCCCGAGTGGAACATGAGCGGCACGCTGTTCGAGGGCATCGAGCGCTGGGGGCAGCGCAAGGCCACGATCACGCACGAGGACACCAAGACGCGCGCCCACACGGCGATCCGCATGCTGCGCGATCACGGGATCCAGCACGTGCGCACCCATGTCGACGTCACCGATCCGACGCTGGCCGCGCTCGCCGCGATGGTGGAGGTGCGGGAAGAGGCGCGCGGCCTGATCGACCTGCAGATCGTCGCGTTTCCGCAGGAGGGCATCGAGTCGTTCGACAATGGGCGTGCGCTGATGGAGCGTGCGGTCGAGATGGGCGCGGATGTGGTCGGCGGCATTCCGCACTTCGAGAACACGCGCGAGCAGGGCGTCAGCTCGATCCGTTTCCTGATGGACCTGGCCGAGCGCACGGGCTGCCTCGTCGACGTGCATTGCGACGAGACGGACGATCCGCATTCGCGCTTCCTCGAAGTGCTGGCCGAGGAGGCGCGCGTGCGCGGGATGGGCGCGCGCGTCACGGCGAGCCACACGACCGCGATGGGCTCGTATGACAACGCTTACTGCTCGAAGCTGTTCCGGCTGCTGAAGCGCTCGGCGATCAACTTCGTGTCGTGCCCGACCGAGAGCATCCACCTTCAGGGCCGCTTCGACACGTTCCCGAAGCGTCGCGGCGTGACCCGCGTCGGCGAGCTGGACCGGGCGGGGCTCAACGTCTGCTTCGGGCAGGATTCGATCCAGGATCCGTGGTATCCGCTCGGCAACGGCAACATCCTGCGCGTGCTCGATGCGGGCCTGCATATCTGTCACATGATGGGTTACGACGACCTGCAGCGCAGCCTCGATTTCGTGACCGACCACAGCGCGAAGGCGCTGAACCTCGGCGAGCGCTACGGGATCGAGGCGGGGCGGCCCGCCAACCTGCTGGTGTTCGACGCCGACAGCGACTACGAAGCGGTGCGCCGTCAGGCGAAGGCGCGCGTGTCGATCCGGGGCGGCGAGGTGATCCTGCGGCGCGAGCCCGAGCGGCTCAGCTATCCGGCGAGCGCCGCGCAGGGCGTGTGAGCGACGGCGGCGCGTGCATCTCATGTATCGGGCGCATTGATTCAGTCAAAAAATCAATTTGCCTCATGAGTGGGCCGCGCCTACGATGAGCGCCAGCCATGAGGCGCCGGGCGGCGCCTCGGTGATTCTCGTCGAGCGCTGCCATGTCGGTTTCCTCCCAGTCTTCCGTTCCCGCTGAATCCTTTCGCGCGCCGCGCCCGCCGGCGCGGGCGCGCGTCGCATTCGCGCTCGCCGCGGTGCTGACGGGCGTGGGCGCGGGGCTGGGCGGGATGGCGCTCGCTCTGCTGCTGCACGGGATCCAGCATCTCGCCTACGGCTACAGCGCCGCGCACCTGATCAGCGACGAAAGTTTCCTGCAAGGCGTGACCGGCACCACGCCGCTGCGTCGCGTGCTGGTGCTGATCGGCTGCGGCGTGGTCGCGGGCGGCGGCTGGTGGGCGCTGTACCGCTTCGGGCGGCCGCTCGTCAGCATCCGGCGGGCCGTGGCGTCGGACGATCCGCGTCTGCCGCCCGCGAGCACGACGATCCATGCGCTGCTGCAGATCGTCACGGTCGCGCTCGGATCGCCGCTCGGGCGCGAGGTCGCGCCGCGCGAGATCGGCGCGCTGTGGGCCGGGTGGCTCGCGTGGCGCGCGGGACTGTCGCTCGACGAGCGCCGGATCCTCGTCGCCTGCGGCGCGGGCGCGGGGCTCGCGGCGGTGTATAACGTGCCGCTCGGCGGCGCGGTGTTCGTGCTCGAAGTGCTGATCGGTTCGTTCGGCTGGCGTGCGCTCGCGCCCGCGTTCGCCACCTCGGCGATCGCGGCGCTGGTCGCCTGGATCGGGCTCGGCAACGAACACCAGTACCGGGTGCCGGCGCTCGCGCTGACGCCGTCGCTGGTGGTCTGGGCGGCCGTGTGCGGGCCGCTGTTCGGCGCGGCCGCCTGGGGTTTCGCGCGGCTCGCCGAGCGTGCGCGCGGCGCGGCGCCGAAGGACTGGCGTCTGCCGGTGTTCGCGCTGCTCAATTTCGCCTGTATCGGCGTGCTGGCGATGGGGTTTCCGCAATTGCTGGGCAACGGCAAGGGGCCGGCCGGGCTGAGTTTCGACAGCGGCCTCGGGATCGGGCTCGCGGCGACCCTGCTCGCGTTGCGGGTGGCGATCACGCTCGGCAGCCTGCGCGCGGGCGCGGAAGGCGGCCTGCTCACGCCGGGCATCGCCAACGGCGCGCTGCTCGCGATCGTGCTGGGCGGAGCGTGGAGCCTCGCGTGGCCGGGCACGGCGCTCGGCGCGTATGCGGTGGTCGGCGCGGGGGCGTTCCTGGCCGCCTCGATGCGGATGCCGCTGACGGCCGTGGTGCTGATGCTCGAATTCACGCGCGTGGACCACGATTTCCTGTTTCCGATCCTGCTCGCCGTGGCGGGCGCGATCGTGACGGCCGATCGGCTCGCGCGGCGCGTCGACCGCTGACGGCAGGCGCTGCGTGCCATGCGCGCAGCAGCGGGGCGGGCAGCGCGCGCGGATCGTCGATGACGCGCGACGGCGGTGCGAGGCGTCCCGACGCCGATGACGCGCATGTCCATGGCCCGCGCCGCAGGCGATCGCCCGCGTGGCGGAACACGATGCCGGCGTAGCGTCCAGGTCGAGCCGGTCGTCGCCGCAGGCGATCCCGCGGATCCTCGGCTGGCGCTGCCGCGATGACGGCCGGCAAAGCATCGGATCCCGTGCTTCATTCTCCTTTCATCCCGCGCGCCCGTGAGGTCGCGCCGCGTTCGCGCAACCACGGCCGGTCCACGATACGTTGTGATCGCAACCGATTCGATGCGATTGCAGGCAGGCCGCCGCATCGTTTGCAAGGTGCCCGACCACCTTCGGCGCGGCCTCTCTCCGCAGCAATTCAGGTGGTTTTATGCAAGAATCCGCCGGGTTCCCGCGCACTGCCGCGACCGCGAACCCATAGACAGACGAGAGAAGAGGAGACGACAGTTGATTCAACGCATTTCGAGCTTTTTCACCCAGGTCGTGCACCGCGTGCTGCCCGACCCCTTGATTTTCGCGGTGCTGCTCACGATCGCGACTTTCGCGCTCGCGTTCGGCCTCACGCCGAAGACGCCCGCGCAACTGGTGCTGCTGTGGGGTTCCGGGTTCTGGAACCTGCTCGCCTTCTCGATGCAGATGGTGATGATCCTCGTCACGGGCCACGCGCTGGCCAGCTCGGGGCCCGTCAAGCGCGTGCTGGTCGCGCTCGCGAGCGCCGCGCGCTCGCCGGGCCAGGGCGTGATGCTGGTCGCGTTCGTCGCGGCGCTCGCGTGCGCGATCAACTGGGGCTTCGGCCTCGTGCTCGGCGCGATGCTCGCGCGCGAGGTGGCGCGCCGCGTGCCGGGCACGGACTACCGCCTGCTGGTCGCGTCCGCCTACATGGGCTTCCTGAGCTGGCACGGCGGCTTGTCCGGATCGATTCCGCTCGTGGCGGCGACCAAGGGCAATCCGATGGAAAAGACGATCGGCCTGATCCCGGTGTCCGATACGATCTTCACCGGCTATAACGCGTTCATCACGATCGGCCTGATCGTCATGCTGCCGTTCCTCGCGCGCCTGATGATGCCGAAACCGGACGCCGTCGTGACGGTCGATCCGAAGCTGCTCGAGGATCCGCCGAGCGTCGAGCGCAAGCTCGGCCCGGACGCGACGCTCGCGGAACGGATGGAGGAAAGCCGGCTGCTGTCCGCGTTCGTCGCGCTGCTGTGCTTCGGCTTTCTCGGCGTGCGTTTCGCGCAGAAGGGCTTCGCGCTCGACATCGATACCGTCAACCTCGCGTTCCTCGCGGCCGGCATCCTGCTGCACAAGACGCCGATGGCCTATGCGCGCGCGGTGGCCGGCGCGGCGCGCGGCGCGTCCGGCATCATGATCCAGTTCCCGTTCTATGCGGGCATCCAGGCGCTGATGGATCATTCCGGGCTGGCCGGCGTGATCACCAACTGGTTCGTCGACGTCGCCAACGTCCACACCTTCCCGCTGCTCGCGTTTCTCAGCTCGGCCGTGATCAATTTCGCGGTGCCGTCGGGCGGCGGCCACTGGGTCGTGCAGGGGCCGTTCATCATGCCGGCCGCGCAGGCGCTCGGCGCGGACCTCGGCAAGGCGGCGATGGCGATCGCCTACGGCGAGGCCTGGACCAACATGGCGCAGCCGTTCTGGGCGCTGCCGGCGCTCGCGATCGCGGGCCTCGGGGTGCGCGACATCATGGGGTATTGCGTGACGACGCTGCTGTTCTCCGGCATCGTGTTCGTTGCCGGCATGTACCTGTTCTGAGCGGGGCGGTGCGCGGCCGGTGGTTGCCGGCCGCGCATCCTTGTACAGCGCCGTACGATTCACGACAGATAAAGACCAATCTTCGCGATTCCCGGACGGATCTTCCAAAGTGGCTAACCGAAAATGAAAGCGCGCCGTCATCCGGAACCGAACGGGCGTCGCATACGTGAGTTGACGGGCTGAATGGCTGAATGGGATATGGCGCGGATGACGTATCGATTGGCCGTGAAAGCGGAGCCGCGCCCGCGCGCGCCCTCTATCGTGACGACTCCTTCTTCTCCGGAGTCATCCATGAAAGCTGAAGTCCTGTTGCCCGACGCGGTGAACCACGTGACGCTCGACGGCGTCACGGTCCGCAAGGGCAGTGTCGGCGCGTTCCTGGCCAGCGCGCGCGTCTGGGGCGATCCCGCCGGCACGGCGGCCGCGCGCGAGGAGGCGGCGCGCGACCTCGCCGAACTCCTGCCGGCGCTGCGCGCGCTCGGCCTGTTCGACGTGTTCGAGATCCGCGACGCCGCGCTCGCGCGCTTCGTCGCGTCGTGCTGAACGCCGCGTCCGCGTTCAGCGTGCCGGTTCGTCGGTGAGCGTTTTCAGGAACGCGATGATGTCCTGGATGTCCTGCTTCGACATCGCCGGCTGATCGCCGAACCTGCGATCGAACGGCGCGTCGGTCACGTCGACGTTCGCCTGATACTGCGCGGGAATGTCGTCGTACTTGAGGATCTTGCCATCCGGTCCACGTGGATAGAACTTGCCGGGATCGGTGTTGCGCGCATTGTAGAAGTCCATCACCTGATCGAGCGTGTGGTACACGCCATTGTGGAAGAACACGTGGCGCGTGGCCGCGTTGCGCAGCGTCGGCGTGAGGAACATCGCGCAGTACTGGGTCTGGTCCTTGAGGTCCTGGCGGAACGGGCCGCAGATGCCGAGATCGTAGAACGCCGGGTTGTGGTTCTGCGCGAGCGCGCGATTGCGCGGCACGCCGAGCGCCTCGTACTGGTAGTCGGTGAACATCGGCGGCAGGCCGTCGGCGCTCGGCTTCGACAGGTGGCAGCCCGCGCAGTTGGCCTTGCTCGGGTCGTTGAACAGCCGCAGGCCGCGCAGTTCCGCCCGCGTGAGCCGCGCGCGGCCTTCGAGCCAGTGGTCGTACTTGCTGCTGTAGGGATGAAACGACGGGTCCTCGACCTGATAGCGCGCGATCGCGAACATCGCCTCCGATACGGTGAGCCGCGCATCGTTGAAGATGCGCGCGCCGAACAACTGCGTGAACTGGTGCGCGTAGGGCGCCCGCGCGAGCTTGCGCGCGACGGTGTCGATGTCAGGGTTGGCCATCTCGACCGGATTCAGCAGCGGCCCGAATGCCTGCTGCTGGAGCGTGTCCGCGCGGCCGTCCCAGAACATCCCGCCTTGCGGCACCATCTGCGGCGCGGCGGCGACTCCCGCCGTCTTCTGCGCCTTCACGACGTCGGCCGACGAGGCGGCGAGTTGCGCGACGCTGGCCGCGTCGTCGTTCTCCGACGTATCCGGGCCGATGCTGAAGTTCGGCTGGCGATACAGGTAGGTCAGCGAGGGCGGCGGGCGATAGCCGGGCTGCGACAGCGCGCTGCCGCCGAGTTGCACTTCGAGATCGTTCGGCGGGCCGTACGCATGCGCGGGGCTGTGGCACGACGCGCACGACTGGCGGCCCGATGCGGACAGCGTCGGATCGAAGAACAGCGTCTTGCCGAGTTGCGCGACCGCGCTGAGCGGCGCGGCGGCGGGGCGTTGCAGCACCACCGGGTGCGGGTTCGCGCCCGTCAGGTCGGCGACGAATTCGGCGGCCGGCGCGGGCAGCGCGGCCGGGAACGCGGCGGCGAGGGCCGCGCCGCCGAGCGCGACGGCCGCGACGAGCCACGCGACGATGCGCAGCGGGCGGCGCGCACGCTTGGGAGGGGAGTCGGACGACGGGCCGGCGGCCGGACGGGAAGCGGAAAACTCGGTCATGCTGAAGCGGTCTCGTGGCGAAATGTCGGGCTGGCGCCGTGGCGCCAGATAGGCAAAAGGCCGGCGCCAGGCGCCGGCCGTTCGAACGGGCGAAAGGCCGCCCGTTTCGCTCAGGTCAGATCGACGGCGGCGTGGCCACGGCCGTGCCGAGCGTCGGATCCAGATACAGCGTGTTGCTGTTCGCGCTGCCGCTCAGGTTGAGCAGATCGCGCAGATCGCCCGCCGTCGCATCGAACGAACCGCCGCCGATGCGCGTGCTGTTCAGCCAGTTGTCCTCGATGAAGCGGACCACCGAGGCCTGGTCGATCAGCGTGTGGCTCACGTAGTTCTGCTTCGCCCACGGCGAGATGACGACGAACGGAATGCGCGTGCCCGGGCCGCAGCGGCCGTTGACCGTCGCGCCGCCGACGCCCGTCGTCGCGGTGCCGGAGCCGCACTGGGCGTTGCCGTTCAGTTGGTCGATCGCGTCGAACGAGGCGCGCGTCGGCGAAGCGTAGGCGTGGTCGTACCAGCCGTCCGAGTCGTCGTAGGTGACGATCACGGCGGTGTTCTGCCAGTCCGGCTGCTGCTGCAGGAAGTTGATCACCTTGGTGACGAAGGCCTGCTCGTCGAGCGGGTCCGAGTAGCCGGCGTGCGCGTCCTGGGCGGCCGGGGCCTTCAGGAAGCTCACCGACGGGAAGTTGCCGGCCTTCACCGCGGCGAAGAAGTCATCCGTGTCGTACTGGTGGTTCGCCGGCTCGGCCGTCTTGCCGTCGCTCTGCACGCTCGACCCGACCGCCGCGAGCGAGCTGGGGCGCGTGTGCTGCGGATTGGACGTCGATGCGTAGTACTGGAACCAGTTGTGGTGCGGGATGTAGTCGGCGGTCGAGGCGTTGACGGCGGTGGCGATCGTGCTGCGCTTGCAGCCCGTCGTGCCGTTGCCGTTCGTCGTCGACAGGTTGAAGCCGCCCATGAAGCCGCCCCACGTGACGCCCTGCGCGTTCAGCAGGTCGCCGATGTTCTTGCCGGACATCATCGCCTGATCGGTCGTGCTCGAGCACACGTCGTAGCCCGGGTCGACGTCGTTGATCATCGTGTAGCCGGACTGGCCGTCGTTGATGTAGTACGAGCTTTTCGCGAGCGTCGACACGGCCTTCGAGGTCTTGACGATCTGCATGCCGTTGGTCTGGCCGGAAATCACGTTGAGCGCGCCCGGCGTCGACGGACCGTAGGTCGAGGTATAGGCGTTGTCGCTCATCGCGAAGCGCTGCGCGTAGTTCCACAGCGCGGTGACCGTGTTGCCGTCGAAGTAGCCCATCACCTGGCCGGTGGTGCCGAACGCGCCCGCGCCGCCGCTCGAACCCGAGCCCGTGTATTTCGGGAACAGGTCGGCGAGGCCGTTGTCGTAGGCCTGCTGTTCGGCCGTGTACGCGTGGTTCTGGTCGGCCGTCGCGGCCTGCGTGCGGTCGAGGCGGAACGGATTGGCGGCGCCCGCGCCGTTCGCGCTGTTGGCCGCGTTCGGATTCGTGTTCAGCAGCGCGGCCGTGAGGCCGTTGACGGTCGGCGTGCCCGATGCGGCGTTGAAGGTCGGCTCGCCCGACGGGTTGGTCGCGTTCGGATAGGTGCCGAAGTAGTGGTCGAACGATACGTTCTCGCCATAGATCACGACCAGGTGCTTGATGGGCGTGGTGGTCTTGAGCGCATCCTGCGACGACACGACCGGAGTGGTCGACGACGCGGCGGGCGACGAACTGTCGGTACCGCCACAGGCGTAGAGGGCGATGGCCGAACCGGCACACGCCGTGGCGATCAAAGCTCGACGAAGCATCTTGTGGGACTCCATTGGAAAGCCGTCCGTTTATTGACTTCCCCGTATGGGACAGCTCTTGTGGGACGGCATGAACCGAATACGTTTCGGATGTCGCATCGAGGCCGGTCGCGCGTGGTTCGCCCGGGTCCGGCTTCGAAGCAGCAGCATTGAAACAGTTAGGTATGAAGTTATGGAGTCGGAAGGCTTTCGCGGGCGTTACTGCGAATTGTCGATGTAATTACAACGCGGGCGGGCGGGGGCGCGCGCCGCGACCAGTGCGGCATGAAGGTCGCGGCGCGGCGGCGTCAGAACGGACGGCGCGTCGTGCTGTCGTTGGTGAAGTACGCGTCGATCACCTGATAGAAGCCCATCGCGGTGTCGGCGACTTCCCAGACCGCGAGGATCACCTGATAACCCGTGCGCACCGGCAACTGGCATTGGTGAATGGTCGGTTGCTGCGGGACCAGGTTGGCGTTCGGATCCCAGTACGGCTGGCCCGGATTCTGGATCGTGCAGAACGGCGTGGCTTCGAACTGCGCGCGCGTGAGCTTCTGCGTCGGATCCCAGTTCGCGCGGGTGATGAAGTAGTTCCAGCGGCGGGTCTTGTGCACGGCGCTGAATTCCCACTTGAAGCTCTGCACCGCGCCGGAGCGCAGCGGCACCTTGGTCCAGCGATCGGGCGACTGTTCGTCGAGCACCGTGACGCTGCCGCCCGTGCTTGCCCCCGCGATGTCGCCGTCGGGCGGCGGCGGTGCGTTCTTCGCATCGGCCGGCGCGAACGGGTCGGTCAGGCCGCCCTGGGTCGCGGGGAAGAACTTGCCGTTCTCCATCGCGTTGGCCTGCCATGCGTCGATATCGCAGTTCGGGTTCTGGCCCAGCGTGCACAGCACGATGCGCGACGGCGGATCGGTGATGCGGCCGTGCGCGCCGGCGGCGGCGGCGAAGCCGACCAGCAGCGCGCCGGCCAGCGTGCGCACGGCGGCGGAAGTGAGCGGACGTCGGATCAACTGCTTCATGTAACCCCCTCGGATCAAGTGAAGTGACGTGAGGCGGCGCTGCGCGCGGCGAGCCCGGCACGGGTCGTCGCGGCGCGTCGCAGGTATCCCGGGTGGCGGGATCGGTTTGCCCGGTTCCGGCGCGCAGCCGCGCCGGCGCGCGACGATGCGCCTGACGGCTCGCCTGTCGGAATCCGGATCGGGTCATGCAATCGTAAAGCGGGCGACGGCGCCGGGGCGGCGCGCGGCAAGCGCCCGTGCAGCTTGATTGCACGCGCCAAGCTTAGCCTGGATGGGATGGCGGAGGCAGCTACCTAGAATTGGTAGTGTTGGGGAATTGTCGGATATGCAAAACTCGACGCTTTCATTTCCTTATCGAGGCGACGCGACGCGGGGCAAGCTGAAAGCGCGGGCCGTAGGGGGCCGCGAGTGCGTGTCTTGCGCGGGGCGCACGTGATCGCGGCATGCGACCACGTGCCGATGTGCCTGCCAACCCGATCGCGATGCCTCGTCGATGAACCGCGAGCGCGCGCCGCTGCCGTGATGGGCCGCTTCGAATCGCTGCGGCGAACGAAGCAACGCGATGCCCTGATCCGCCTTCTCGACTTGCGCGACGTGGTCACCGCATCGCACGTCGTTTCCATCGCGATTTTCTCGCCTCTTGGTTGACCTATATTGAAGAGCGACCAGGATTGGCGACGTCACGTGCGACGGCGCGTTCCACATGCGGCTGGCGCGGATTCAATCTTTCCGGTGGATTGGCGAGACATGACGAAATCCGAACGGATCAGTATGGTGGTTGCCCTGCTGTCGGCGGTGATTGCCGTTGCGACCGCAACCTTGCCGATCAAACCGGATTATCCGGTGGTGAAGCCGATCGGTTTGTACTGCATCGCGATGCTGGTGTCGTCGATATGCGCACTCATGATCGCGCGGGGCGGTAGACGATGGGCGGCGGTCATCCTGATCTGGATCGCGGCGGGCATCGCGGCCTGCTGCTGGTTCGCCTCGGACACGATCCGCTTCGACGCCGCCACGGACGCCCGGGGCTTCCAATTGCGCGCCGCGCGCCGCGCGCCGCGCGCATGATCTGCGCGTGCTGCTGCCGTCTCCGCTCGATCCGTCGTGCCGGATGCTCGATGAGGATCCCGCGGCCCCGACTCAGGCCGTGCAGATTGATTGGGACAGGGCGACGCCCATGATCGAGATTCAGCGCTTCGCGGCGCCGCAGGGGCTCAGCGTGATCTGCGACCGGCCGCTCGACATGCAGCGCGTGAGCGTCGTCGTGCGCAATGAACCGGATGCCGTGAATAGGCTGTCCGTCGCGGCGATGTCCTTATACCTCGGCTTGATCGGTTTCGTGGGAGTCGCATTATGCATATGCGCAGGCGTGTTCTTGAAGCGGGTGTGACATTGGCCGCGGCCGCATTGGCATGGAGCGGCATGGTCGGGTTCGCTCACGCGGACGGCGTCCTGGATCACCCTGGGCGGGTTGTCGAGTTTCGCACCGGGCGGCCGGTCGCGGCGGACGTCACGGCGTGGCCCGGGCTGAAATCGGGCGATCCGCTCGGCAAGGGATGCCCGACCTATGGCGACACGCCGCTCGACGCCGCGAAATCGCAGGCTGAAAGCGGCATGTTCCGCTTGCGTATCGCGCGATCGAATCCGACCTACACGATCACCTATTGCGCGGGCGACGCCTACTTCCCGCGCGCCGACCTGATGCGCAAGAACGTCGTCAACGGCTCGCTCGTCGAGCCGACGCCGGTGTTGCTGCTGCCGCACGACATCGATCGAACGACTTACGAATCGCTGGTGCGCGATCAGGTGACGGGTGTGCTGAACCAGCTTGCCTATTTGCGCAGCGCGTTTCCCGAGGTATTCGATCGCATCGTCAATCGCGATCTGGAAGAGGCGGGACCGAACGCAGCGGGCCGCACGAAGGCCTTGATACAGGTGCGGGACGCGGTTCGGGACTGGAAGTGACGCGACGTCCGCATGACTGCCGCATGACAGTCGCGCGTCACGACGGTGCGCGCCGGGCCGTTTTCAATGCATCGCCCGCCCCCGAAAAACGATCGATAAATATTCCGCCGAGTTCAATTACACCCTCTATATTGGGATTGCGAAACAATTAGACTCCGTGGGGATATGCCCGCGATGCTGGGGGCATGTCGAAAAAACGCATGGTCCGCGTGCCGCCGACACGATGCGCAACGAGCCGCCACGGCGTTTTCGTTCGAACGAGGAACCCATGAACAAGGAGACGTTATGGCTACCCGATATCCCAGAGGTTGCGATCTTTCGCAAGTGCCCAAGGCAGCGGACATCGCGAAAGTCGATCTGTCCGCGATTCTCGGCGTGGATAGCTCCAATCCCATGCTGCGCCAGCTGAGAATCCAGCAAGGCTTTCTCAAGGCCGAGACGCTGCCGGCCGAATTGCGCGAAGTGGTTCTCCCGCCGCTTGCCGAGAAAGGAGACATCAAATGAGCTCAAGCTCGGTGGACTGGCGCAATCGCTGGGGCTGGCCCTGGCTCACGAACATCAAGGACCAGGGCGGCTGCGGGTCCTGCTACATCTTCTCGGCGGTGGGCGCTTTCGAGGCGATGCTGAGGATCGAGCACGGCGTCTGGTGCCCGCGTTCGGAAGGCGACGTGGGCGATGCGGTCTCGCTCTTCTTCGGCGCGCATTCGAAATGCGCCGGCGGCTCGCCCAACGGCGTGCTCGACTGGATCAAGACCAACGGCGTCGCGGACCCCGGCTGCTGGCCCTATGAACAAACGAGCAGCGTGGCGGAGCCGAGCGCCGACCGGCTCGGCCGCACCTGCAAGCTCGACGGCTACGTGACGCTGGGCGGCGCGGCCGACATGAAGACCTGGATCGACACCAACGGCCCGATCACGGCCTGCTTCGCGTGCTATCCGGAGTTCGACGGCGCGTGCCAGAACAACGAAGTCTATATCTACAAGAACCCGCAGAATCTGCCGAGCGACGGGCATTGCATCGTCATCGTCGGCTATGACGATGCGAAGCAGGCCTGGCTGATCCGCAACAGCTGGGGGACCTCATGGGGAACCGGCGGCTACGGCTGGTTCGGCTACGGCCAGGGTGAGCATGGGCTCGAGTATTACTCGTGCTGCGGCATTCTCGGTTCCGCGACGAATCCCGATCCGTGGTCGAAGCGCCGGCTGCACAACGGCAACATGTACGAGAGCGGCGACGGCAACCTGCATCGCAATTTCGAAGTGTGGGGGCCGGGCCCGGAGAACGCGATTCGCCATTACTACCGCAACGGCCAGACGCAGGCCTGGACGCTGGCGGAGACGCTGCCCAAGGTGTCGCTCGCGCCGAACTTCAACACGAGCGGCTACGATTGCGCGGGTGTGCCGAGCTTCCTCGGATCGACCTACTTCCGCAATTTCGAGGGCGTCTATCTGAGCACCTCGAAGCAGTTGCGCCATTGTTTCTTCAATCAGTTGTCCGGCGCGTGGGTCGACGGCGGCATCTTCGGCCCGAAAGACGCCGCGGGCGTGCCGGGCTTCATCCAGGTCAACAGCAGCGGCCCCGGCAATTTCGAGGTCGTGGTGCGGCGCGCGACGGGCGAGTTGGAGAACTGGTGGCGCGACAATGCGGACAACAACGGCCAGTGGGCATCGAAAGCGACCTTCGGCAGCGGTATCCTGTTGAGCGGCGCGACGCTCACGCAGCGCTGGGCCGCGGGCGGCGGCATGACCATCGGCACGCCGGCGGGGCTTGACCTCGTCTGCGTGGCGGCGGGCAACAAGATGCAGCGCTGGTGGCGCGACGACCCGAACAACAAGGGCTGGGTCGCGTGCGAGACCTTCGGCGCCGACGTCGCGAGCCCGCCTGTGATGATCCGCTCGCAGTATGGCGCGAGCGAGGAAACCGTCCCCGGCAACTATGAACTGTGCGTGGCCGTGAAAGGGCAGATCCAGCACTGGTGGACGCCCGGCAATCCGCAGCCCGGCACGAGCGCCGAGTGGAGCCAGAGCGCGACGTTCGGGACGAACGTCGCCGGTCAGACGGTGACGGCGGTGCTGGGGCTGATCGAGTCGAGCTTCCCGTTCAACCTGGAGCTGGTCGCGGAACTGTCCAACGGCTCATTGCAGCATTTCTGGCGCGACGGAGGCGGGTGGCACGCGGGCCCGGTGTTCGGGTCCGTGCATTGACGGCGGAGTCGCATGGAGCAGCTTGAACTGAACGTGCAGGAGCGCCGTGTCGTCGTGCTTCAAGGGCTCGGCGCCGCGGGTTATCGATGGACGGTGTCCGTCGATGACCCCGGCGTCGTGCGCGTCGAGCGCGCGGCGGCGGAGCCGGCGGCCGCGCCCGGCGCGCCGGGCAGCCGCAGCGTCGACGAACGGTTCGAGATCACCGGCCTCGCGGCCGGCAGGACGATCGTCCGCTGCGTCCAGGGGCGCGCGTTCGAACCGCACGCCGCGCCGCGGGCGTCGCATGAGATCGAGGTGCACGTCGCGTGAGCATTGCGCTCGGGCGTCGCTTGCGCGGGGCGGCCCGAAGGTGGGCCCGATCCGCGCGCGCGACCCTGCGCGGCCGCGCCGCCCTCAGGCCCGGATCGGCATCGCGCTCGTGCACTTGATCTCGTCGAGGCACACGCTCGACTGCACTCCGCTCACGCCGGGAATACGCATCAGCGTGTCGAGCAGGAACGTCGACAATCCCTTCAGGTCCTCCGCGACCACCTTCAGCACGTAGTCGATGTCGCCCGTCACCGAGAAACACTCCTGGATCTGCGCGAGTTCGGCCACGAGCGTCTGGAACTTCGAGAGGTCGCGGATATGGCCGCGCTCCATCGTCACCTGCACGAACGCGGTCACGCCGAAGCCGAGCGTGTCGGGGTCGAGGCGCGTTTCGTAGCGGCGGATCGCGCCGATTTCCTCCAGCCGGCGATGGCGCCGCAGGGTTTGCGCGGGCGACAGGCCGACCGCCTTCGCCAGTTCGAGATTGCTGGTGCGGCCGTGCTCCTGCAGGATGCCCAGCAAGTGTCGATCGATGCGGTCGAGAACAGGTTCCTGCATTTTTATTTCCTCAGACGTCTCCTGGATGCAATCTTATCTCATAATGTAGGGTTTGCATGAAGGGCGTACGAAACCCCATTTCATCGTGTCAGCGCTAAACTGAGCGCCGATTTTTGTGCTGGATCAAGAAATCGGTGCGCCGAGGCGCGACGGACGCGGGGGCGGTCAGCCCGCTGGACGGACGATGAGGCTCGCTGCATGAAGATTGCAATCCCCGATTCGGCGCCGCGCGTAGGGACCACGCATGGCTGCCGGTAACAGTAAAACAGCGCCCGGAGCGGCTCCTCGCGAGCCCGCCCGAAGGCGCGCCGCTTTCGAGCAAGGCGGAGCGTGTGGAGAAGACATGGGTTCGAATCACAACAAGGACGGCCTCAAGCGCGGGCTGAAGAATCGCCACATCCAGCTGATCGCGCTGGGCGGTGCGATCGGCACGGGGCTCTTCCTCGGCATCGCCCAGACCATCAAGATGGCCGGCCCGTCGGTGCTGCTCGGTTACGGCGTGGCCGGCATCGTCGCGTTCTTCATCATGCGGCAGCTGGGCGAGATGGTGGTCGACGAGCCGGTGGCCGGCTCGTTCAGCTACTTCGCGAACAAGTATTGCGGGCACTTCACCGGCTTCCTGTCGGGCTGGAACTACTGGGTGCTGTACATCCTCGTCAGCATGGCCGAACTGTCGGCCGTCGGCATCTACGTGCAGTACTGGTGGCCGGGCGTGCCGACCTGGATGTCGGCGCTGGTGTTCTTCGTCGTCATCAACGCGATCAACCTCGCGAGCGTGAAGTCGTACGGCGAGACCGAGTTCTGGTTTTCGATCATCAAGGTGGTCGCGATCATCGGCATGATCGTGTTCGGCGCTTTCCTGCTGTTCACCGGCCAGGCCGGGCCCGAGGCCGGCGTCGCGAACCTGTGGCGGCACGGCGGATTCTTCCCGAACGGCGTGAGCGGCCTCGTGATGTCGATGGCGGTGATCATGTTCTCGTTCGGCGGCCTGGAGCTGGTCGGCATCACCGCGGCCGAGGCCGACGATCCGCGCCACAGTATCCCGCGCGCGACCAACCAGGTGATCTACCGCATCCTGATTTTTTACATCGGCGCATTGGGCGTGCTGCTGTCGCTGTATCCGTGGGAGAAGGTGGTGTCGGGCGGCAGCCCGTTCGTGCTGATCTTCCACGCGCTCAGCAGCAACCTCGTCGCGAACGTGCTGAACCTCGTCGTGCTGACGGCAGCGCTGTCGGTGTACAACAGCGGCGTGTATTGCAACAGCCGGATGCTGTACGGCCTCGCGCAGCAGGGCAACGCGCCGCGCGCGCTGCTCAAGGTGAACCGCCGCGGGATTCCGCTCGTCGCGCTCGGCGCGTCGGCGCTCGCCACCGCGCTGTGCGTGGTGATCAACTACTTCATGCCGGGCAAGGCATTCGAGCTGCTGATGGGGCTCGTCGTGTCGGCGATCATCATCAACTGGGCGATGATCAGCCTGATCCACCTGAAGTTCCGCCAGGCCAAGCGCGCGCTCGGCGAGGACACCGTGTTCAAGAGCCTCGGCTATCCGCTGACGAATTACCTGTGCCTCGTGTTCATGGCCGGCATCCTGGTCGTGATGTACCTGACGCCGGATCTGCGGCTGTCCGTGTACCTGATCCCGGTGTGGCTCGCGGTGCTCGGCGTGGGCTACCGGTTTCGCCAAAAAAACGTGGGTTATGATGCGCAACGGAGCGGCGCCTCGGCGCGTTGAGCAGGCTTCCTCGAATTTTCCATCAGTCAGAAACCGCCATGTTTGAACATATCGATGCGTATCCGGGCGATCCGATCCTTACGCTGAATGAGAATTTCCAGAAGGATCCGCGCACCCGCAAGGTGAATCTGAGCATCGGCATCTACTTCGACGACGCCGGCCGGATCCCCGTGATGGGCGCCGTGCGCGAAGCCGAGGCCGCGCTCGGCGCGGAGCCGGGCCCGACGCCGTACCTGCCGATGACGGGGATGGCCGCGTATCGCGCGGCCATCCAGTCGCTGGTGTTCGGCGAAACCAGCGACGCGCGCCGCGAAGGCCGCATCGCGACGCTGCAGACGCTCGGCGGCTCGGGCGCGCTGAAGGTCGGCGCGGACTTCATCCGGCGTTACTTCCCGGATGCGCAGGTGTGGATCAGCGATCCGAGCTGGGAGAACCACCGCTTCATCTTCGAGCGCGCGGGCTTCACGGTGAACACCTATCCGTACTACGACGAGGCCACGGGCGGCCTGCGCTTCGACGCGATGCTGGCGGCGATCGACACGCTGCCCAAGCGCAGCGTCGTGCTGCTGCACGCGTGCTGCCATAACCCGACGGGCGTCGATCTCGACGAGGCGCAATGGCTGAAGCTGATCGACGTGCTGCAGGCGCGCGAACTGCTGCCGTTCGTTGACATGGCGTACCAGGGGTTCGGCGCGGGCCTCGACGACGACGCGTTCGCGGTGCGCGAGATCGCGCGTCGCGGCATGCCGGCGTTCATCGCGAATTCGTTCTCGAAGAACTTCTCGCTGTATGGCGAGCGCTGCGGCGGCCTGAGCGTGATCTGCGAGGACGCCACGGCGGCCGAGCGCGTGCTGGGCCAACTGGCGAGCGCGGTGCGCGCGAACTACAGCAATCCGCCAACGCATGGCGCGAAGGTCGTCGCGAAGGTGCTGACGACGCCCGCGCTGCGCGCGCAGTGGGAAGAGGAGCTGGCCGCGATGTGCCGGCGCATCGCGAAGATGCGCAGCGCGATTCACGACGGCCTGCGGACGCACGTGCAGGGCGAGGCGCTCGCGCGCTACGTGAAGCAGCGCGGGATGTTCACCTATACCGGGCTGACCGAGACGCAGGTCGAGAGCCTGCGCAACGACCACGGCGTATATGTGCTGCGCTCGGGGCGGATGTGCGTCGCGGGCTTGAACGAGTCGAATGTCGGGATTGTGTCGGAGGCGATCGGCGCGGTGCTGGCAAGCGGTGTCTGAGGCGCGCAGCATGCGCTGAAAGCGGAAAACGGCGAGGCGCAGCCTCGCCGTTTTGCTTTGGGGCGTCACATGGCGCGTCGTGCAGGATGAAGACCGGGAGGGGTGATGAGCATCAGCATCGTCAGGCTTGGCGCGCCGCGCGGCGCGGATGAGGGCGTGCGCATCGGCACGGTGCGCCGGCCGCCGCGCGGGGTGCCGAGGGCGGAGTTCGCGTCGCGGGACTATTACGACGTGTGGCTACCGACACTGTCTCCGAGTGCGGAGCTGGTGGCCGAGGCGCAGGCCGCGACCACTGATGTGCAGTGGCGCGTGTTCGTCCGCAAGTTTCGCGCGGAGATGGGCCACGGCGATGCGGAGAAGGTGTTGGACACGCTCGCGGCGCTGTCGGCGAGCACGCATTTCGCGATCGGATGTTATTGCGAGGATGAGGCGCGCTGCCATCGCGGCGTATTGCGGCAACTGCTGGCCGAGCGCGGGGCGGTGATCCGCGGCGAGCCGGGCTGAATCCGATCGCGACTGGAGCGGGGCGCGCGAATTTGAACGATGCCGGTTCCGATGCATGTGACGCACTCAAGGATGCGTCTGTCCGGATTGAAAAAATGTCCGGGTTCCGGTCGCCTGTCGTTCGGATAAGGGAGGCTTGGTGGCGTGGATGCATCGGCGCATCGGCGCATCGGCGCGCAAGGGCGCGTGGCGACAGGCTGCAACCCACGAAACGCCTCGTCCATAGTTTTTCTATAGGCTGCGCCAAGATATCGTTGATTGTAAGAAAAATGAAATTTCCGGATACTTAAAAAAAGAAATTTCTGGCGCTGCCTGCGATGCCTGGTCCGAAGGTTTGGAAAATCTCTCGAGTTGCCTTCCACCTGTACGAAGCGCCGATTTCGCGCTCAACGGGCGATCGGATCGGATCAGGTTCGACGGCGTAGGCTGCCACCCCGGCAGCAGCAGGGCGAAGGTGCTGCCTTGCTTTAGACCGACCCATGACGAGTTCCTATTTGCCTGTCCATGGCTCCGGCGCTTTGGCCTTGGTGAAAATATAGCTGTCCGAATGGATGATGAGGCGGGTGGCCGGGGGTTGGAAGGGCGTTCAAGTGTGTGAATGGAGGATGGGCGTGCGAAGAAGGTGCATTGGCGTTGGTTCATTGAAGCTGGTTTTGTTTTTCCATTCGAGGAGGCCCTGCCTTCAATGAACTCAACCGAGGAGAGTCGCGAGTTGTTCGAGAAATACAATCTGGTCAGCCAGCGATTGGGATACGAAAAAATCAGTTTGCTGCCGGCGGAACTGCGCGGTGGCGGCGATATTTCCTATGTCGCGTCATATATCTCGACGGCGCTCGTCGGGATCGGCGCGAATGGCAGCAGTGAGCATTCGCCACAGGAAACGCTCGATGTCGATTCGCTGGTCGCGCAATCGCAACGGGCCGGATTGCTGATGCTTGATTTGATCAAGTGAAATGTCCGGCAGGAGAACGATGATGAAAATTCCGATGCTCTTTGCGATGCTCGCGATGGCGTCGTGCGCGACCCAGGCCGCCGATGACGTGATCCGCTATCGCGTCGCCAATTCGACCGTTCCCGTTGCGGCTGCCGTCGAGATTCCGGCGACTGCCTCGCTTGTCTACCTCTCCGGCAAGACGCCGCCGGTGCAGCATGCCGAATATCGGACGGACGACATACGGGCCTACGGCGAAAGCACCCGGCAGCAGGCGGAGGGGATCTTCAAGGCGATTGAGCGATCGCTGGGCGAGCTCGGGCTGGGGCTTGGCGACGTCGTCAAAATGCAGGTCTACTTGGTTGGGGACCCGGCAAGCGACGGCAGGATGGACACGCGGGGTTTCATGGAAGCATACGTGCGGTTTTTCGGTACCGGGGCGCAGCCCAATCTTCCCGCGCGCACTCTGGTCCAGATCGCCGGCCTGCCGAATCCGGGCTGGCGGGTGGAAATCGACGTTGTCGCCGCGCGCGTCAAGCCCTCTCGAACGGACGCGAATACCTGATTGCGCCGGCGGATCGAGTGCTTTCATTCGATCACGAGGCATTTCGATTTGATACTTTCACATGAACAGAAGAACATTCCTCATCATGGGTAGCGGCATGCTCGGTGGGTTGCCGCGACTCGCCGCCGCATTCGAGTCAGTCGATCTCGAGGCGGCCATGGCCGCGCTCGAGAAAGACTCGGGTGGGCGGCTCGGCGTGTCTATCCTGAAGACGGGTGCCGGCCAGGCATTCGGCCACAGGGCGCACGAGCGATTCCCGCTTTGCAGCACCTTCAAGTGGCTCGTCGCCGCGCACGTACTCCACCATGTGGACGGTGAGCGACTCAGCCTGAATCGTCGCGTGTCGTTTTCCAAGGCGAGCCTGATGGATTGGTCTCCGGTCACGCGGCGGCACGCCGACGGGCAGGGCATGACGATCGGCGATCTGTGCGAGGCGGCCATCACCGAAAGTGACAATACCGCCACGCAGTTGCTGCTCGACAAACTGGGCGGGATCGCTGGGTGGAACGGGTACGTGCGCTCGATCGGCGATCCCGATACGCGCCTCGATCGAGGGGAGCCTTCCCTGAATGAGGCATTGCCCGGCGATATCCGAGACACGACCACGCCGTCTGCGATGGCGGCCAATCTGAGTCGATTGCTGCTGGGAGACGGGCTCAGTCCGGCATCCCGGGAACAGTTGACGCGATGGATGGCCGCGACGAAATACAGCGGCGCGCGGTTCCGTTCCGGAATGCCCGACGGATGGCGCCTTGCCGATAAGACGGGAAGCGGAAATGCCGGCACGGGCGCCGCGGGTGACGTCGGTGTGTATTGGTCGCCGACGGGCCAACCGATCGTCGTCGTCGCGTACCTTGCCGAGGCCAAAGTCGAATCGAAACAGCAGGACGCCGCCATCGCGGATGTCGGGCGATGGGCGCGAAGTTTCGCCTTGTCCTGACGGATCGAGGGCGTCAAGGCGGTTCGGAGGCAGTGCCGAATCGTCTTGTCGAGGCCAGGCGGCCGCCTCGATCAAGGCGGCGGGAAAACGCATGCGTCGTGCGCGATGGGTGCCGCGCCGGGGCCGTCAATGATCGTCCCGCCATTCCATCTTCTGAACGCTGACGCCGGGTTGGCTCGCGAGCGGCTCCCATTCCGGCAGGAACCTGAAGCCTTGCCGCTGATAGAGCGCGACGGCCGACGCGTTGTCCGGCGCGACGCTCAGCACGACCCGCCGATATCCGCGCGCCACCGCGCGCGCCTTGATCGCGCCGACGAGTCGGTCCGCGATGCCTGCGCCGCGGCATTCGGGGCGCACCCACATCGCGATCAGGTGGTATTCGTTCGATGCGCCGACGCTGTCGCCGATCAGGCCCACGGCCTGCCCTTGGCGGATCGCCAGCAGGAATTCGGGCGGGGTCTTGCTCGATGCGCGGTCGCGCCATTGCTGCTCGCTGTACGCGGACGCGATCGCATAGCTGAGGCCGAACGCGGCGGGGCTGTCGCGCAGCGCGTCGAGGCGGATCGACTTCAGGGCGGCCCAGTCTTCTTCCGTGGCCGGGCGGATGGTGACGGCGAGCGTCTCGATGGACATGAAGGCTTTCCGAAGATTGACCGAATGATGTTGCGTGACCGGCTCATGCCCGGGCGCGTGCGCCGAAAACGACGCGCTGCGTTGCCGATGCGTGGGCCGACGCGTTGTCGGCCGCATTCCAGCCTGATCCAATCAGGCCGGACGCGACAGCGCTACGCGCTTCACGAACGCGCTTTTTTCCCTTTGCCCGCGCGCAACGTCGCCGTCGTCATGCCGGCCGCGGCGGCGCGCGTCTGCTTCGTGCGGGCAGGGCGCGCGGCCTCGGTTGGGGGCGGCTCCTGCGGCAGCGAGGGAAACTCCGGACGGTCGTCGTCGAACAGCGGCAACGTGCCCACCGCGATCAGCTCGGCCGGCCCGTCGCCGAGATTGGCGAGACGGTGGCGCTGGTGCGCGTCGAAATGCAGGGAATCGCCGGGACCGAGCCGATACTCCTTGCGTCCGATCGTATAGCGCACTTCACCGGACAGGATGAACACGAACTCGTCGCCGCTGTGCGCGACCCATTCCGAGCAATAGCCTTCCTTCATCTGCACCTTGACGGCATTGAGCTGGCTGCCCGTGAAGCTCGTCGACAGGCGTTCGTAGCACTGCTGCGTCGCGCGGATCGCGTACGATTCCCGGCTGCCCTGATGAGAGTCCGGCTGATCCTGGCGCGGCTGGTCGAGCAGCGTGCCGAGCGGCGTGTTCAACGCCTTCGCGACGTTGACGAGCGACGAGATGGAAATGCCCGTCAGGTTCCGCTCGACCTGGGACAGGAAGCCGACCGACAGGTTGGCCTCGGTGGCGACTTGCAGCAGCGTCTTTTTCAGCTCGCGGCGCAGGCGGCGAATGCGTCCGCCGATATGCATGATGTCCGAATCCATGAATCTCCCACGAGGCGACAGTTGGCTGACGTGCCGATGCGGGCGCGTCCCCCGCGCGCTCGCGCATCCGTCTGACTCTATCCAGCGAAGTCGTCCCGACGGCAATGCCCGTGCATTGTACCGCGCCTGTTTTTTTGATCGTCAGTCCGATGGACAGGGAACCGCCCGGTTGTGAATTGTCACATCGCGTGAGATTTTAGTCTCACTAAAATTTTAGCTTGACGTAAATTCGGGGCGACTGTAACTTTTTCGTCATTCCCGGGCGGCCTGACAACGACAACAAGGACCCACGATGATCGATCGACTGAAATACCACTTTTCCGATGTGCCGGACTATGAGGCGTCGCTGGCCGGCACTCATGCGGGCTTGTCCGCGCTGCTGGATGCCGGTGGGCTCGATGCATTCATCGTGACCGCGCAGGACGAGTACCTGACCGAATACCTGCCGCGTCAGAACAACCCGCGCTATGCGCTGTCGGCGTTCGACGGCTCGACCGGCAACGGCATCTTCCTGAGCGAGGGCGCCGCGGCGCGGCTCGGGATTGCGCAGCGGTTCGTGCTGTTCGTCGACGGCCGCTATCACTTGCAGGCCGACACGCAGTGCGATCCCGCGCGCGTGCAGGTCGAGAAACTGCCGCTCGAACTCGGCATCTGGCAGGCGATGGTCGAATGGCTGGCCGCGCGCGCCGGATCGCTGCGCGTGATCGGCTACGACGCGTTGCGTCTCAGCGTCGCCGAGCGCGAGCGTCTGGTCGCGGGCACGGCCGCGGCTGACTTCACGTGGCGCGCGCTCAGCGCGCGCGAGGCCGATCGCGCGATCGGGTTGCCCGGCTGGCGGATCGCAAGGCCGATCTTCAGCGTGCCGGCTTCGGTCACGGGGGCGCGCGTCGCGGATCAGGTCGCGGCGCTCGATGCGCGCCTGCGCGCGCATCTCGGCCGCGACGACGCGGCCATCTGCTTCCTGACCTGCACGGCCGACGATCTCAGCTATCTGCTGAACAGCCGCGGTTATCACCTGCCGCAGGCGTCGTCGCATCTCGGTTATCTGTTCGTGCTGCGCGATGCGATCGTGTTGTTCCTGCCGGACGGTTGCGACACGTGCCCGGTCGAGCTTGAGGCCGGTTCCGCGTTGCAGGTGGTGCGGGGCGATCTCGCCGCGCTGGCGCGCGTGCTGCGCGGCTTCAGCGTCGACACGCTTTGCTATGACACGTCGGTCGTGAATTGCGCGGTGCCGGATTTCGTGACGGATCTCTGGCCGGCGGCGCGTCATGTCGATTTCAGCCCGGTCGAGGCCATGCGCGCGAGCAAGACGCCCGAAGTGCTCGACCAGTTCCGCGATGCGTTCTCGCGCAGTTCGGCCGCGATTGCCGAGACGCTGCGCTGGGCGAAGCGCGGCGTGCCGGGCGAGTCGCCGTCGGAGGTCGATCTGGCGCGCCGGATCAACGACGAGTACGGCGCGCGCGGCGCGGTCGCGCTGACGTTTACGACGATCGCCGCGAATGGGCCGCATAGCGCGATCACGCATTACACGGCGGCGGATCCGGATACCCGGTTGACCGAAGGCGAACTGGTGTTGATGGACAGTGGCGCGTATTACGACGCGGGCTTCGCGACCGACTGCACGCGCGTCGTGCTGCGCAGCGCGACGCCCGGCACGCGCGCGCAGCCGTGGCAGAAGTCGATCTATACGATTGCGCTGAAAGCCGCGATCAGGGGGCTCGTCACGCATTTCCCGGCGGATGCGCTGGGCGGCGACGTGGACGACGCGGTGCGCGAGGTCTGCCGCGCGCAGGGGTACGACTATGCGCACGGCACGGGACACGGCATCGGCATCCACGTGCACGAGGGCGGCGTGCGCTTCAGCCCGGGTTCGACCTATGGGCTGGTGCCGGGGGCGGTGATCTCGGTGGAGCCGGGCATCTATCTCGCGGGCCAGGGCGGGGTGCGGATCGAGAACGTCGTGATCATCCACCCGTCGACATGCGAGGCGGGCAAGGTCGAATTCGAGAATATCGTGTGGGTCGGGTATGACTGGGACCTGATCGACCTGGATCTGCTCGATGAGGCGGAGCGTGATTATCTGCGCGGCTACGAGCGTGCGTGCGTCGAGCGGGGGACGTCGGTGACGGCGTGTCCGTTGCTGGGATAGGCGAGGGGCGGTAGGTTTGGTGGTGGGTGATGGCGCGTACTTGTGCCGTCACGTGATGCTCCGGTCGTTGCAACGACGACTGGACTTTTCCTGATTCGCCCGATGTCTAGCGGCCGGATCTGCGCATTGAGCGGAAACCGCAACGGGACGCCGCAGGGTACGCGCGAGCGCGTACCGGTGTCGGTCGATTGACGATTTCCCCGCGAGTGAATATCCCGAATTTTCGACGGTGCACGGAAAGCGAGACACCTCCTTTCCGTGTCGACGCTCGACGTATCTAAAAATCAATAAAAAATAAGTGCGGCGAGAAGAGTCGATGGTGGTGCGCGGCATGCGCGCCGCTTGCTTGGAAAGCATTTTCTACGATTTGTGTCGGCATGCTTTTCCACTTGCGCCGTTGCTCCGGCAAGGGGCGGGGGAAAGTGAAGGCAGGTGTGGAGGTGATTGGGGATGGGCGGCTTATGCGTCTGGCCGTAGACTCGCCTCGCTGCAAGTTCTGTAGGTGACTGGCCGCCGTCGTGGTTGACTGTCCTCGTGTGGTTTTGAAGATTCGCGAGCTGTTCGCGGCCGTTCATCTCGGTTTTTCATAGCACGCCCCGCTATTTATGTCGGTGACGTAGCTCGGCAAGAGCGCGCCGATGCCGTTGCGGGCGCACGGATTGCGTCGGGATGGTGGTGATTAATTGAGAGGACTGCCACTTGAAACGGAATTTTCTCAGAGTGGGTGATCATTCGTCTTCCGGTGGCACGGTCGTGGACAGCATCCCGACGATGAGCTGCGACGGAGTTGGGCTGACCTTCGTCGGCGCGAGAGTGACTTGTCCGACCTGTGGTCAGGTTGGGGTCATCGTTGCGGCAGGACCGCGCTGGCCGGGTGAGCTGATGGGCCGTCAAGCGGCGTTGGAGGGCGACACGGTGGCTTGTGGGTGCAGGCCGCGTCCGGCGATGATCGCGTCGCAATCCGGGATGTATCAGTTCTTCGAATCCGACGCACTCGTCAAAATGGGCTTCTCAGCTACAGGTGGTCCGGTAGTGCTGGATCTCGGGACACCCAGGCCGTCAGAAGGTTTCTGCCTGTCGTGCATGATTGCGGCCGCCAAGCGTGCAGCCTCTATGATCGTTCGCGGGTGACGGACGATGCGCATTCATACCTTCTTTGCAGCATGGCAGCAGCGGGCGGGCCTTCCGGTTCGTCTGTTCGCGCTCGCGGACGGCCTGTTGTTTTCTGAACTCGGAGGCTCCGCACCACAGAGGGCAGGCGAGTCGGCGATAGCCCTGCTCGATGGAACGCCGGATGCGTCACTCGCGAATGCTGGCCCCTGGCTGTTCGACTATGCAACGGTTGAAGGTCCGGTCCAGTGCGTGATTGAGCAAATGGCGCGGGGTGAGTATGGGGTGAACTGGATCATCAGTGCCTATCGTCCGGGTCAACTTGCGGGAGAGCTTCGCGAACGACTGGAGGGCGCGTTGCCGGATGGTCGATCCGTGATGCTTCGCTACTACGACGCTCGTGTGATGCGCCATTTCGCTCCGGCGCTGAGTGTGACCGAACGGACAGTGTTCTTCTCGCCCACTTTCGATTGGCTGATCGAGATCGACGGACAGTTATTCAGGGCGCATCCTCATGCCGCTTAATCTCACGCCTGCTCATCTGTCGGCGCTTGCGGAGGGCGAGGCTCGCAACTTCGTGGATGGTGTGCGACGCGACATGATAAAAGCCGATCCTGCGTTGACGCAGGGCACTGACCTTCGGAATCGACTATGGGAGGCGTATCAAGCCGCCCATGCGCTTGGCATTCAGGACAGCGAGCACCTCGTTCAATTTCTGAAGGTCGAAGCATATTCGCCGAGCTTCTATGCGAAACCCGCAACGCATGCCTGGCTGACCAAACCCGGTCGCAGTGCAGATGAGCGTTTTCACGTCTACGTTCAGGAAGTCACCTGGCGATCACAACATCCTGACAGCTTGAAGGGAGTCCCACATGGCAGTACCGTTTATCCCCCTGGTGACAGCGTTAGCGGCGGAGGCGGGTCCGGCATTGTCAGCTATTGGAAGCGCTTTATTGGGCGGGGCGGTGGTAGCGGGGATCGGTAGTCTCCGAGGTGACGTCAGCAAGGGGGATGATCAGGCGAAGTCGAGAACGGAATCGCGAACAATCTCGGATTCAACCGAACCTTGCAAGAAATGTCCGCCGGAGCAGACGGGTGCACTCATGCGAAGCAGGCACGGCCCAAACTGGCCTGCTTATCGGTATCAAGCCCGTGTGACAGGCTTTGCGTTCGACACGGAGAATTGCCGTTGGAGTGATGAGTGGGAGTGGCTAGGGATCGATTTTGATGGGTTCAGGGCGAATGAATGCCTGCTACAGGAAGCCAAGGGGAACTACGATCAGTTCCTCGATGGGTCTATCCCCAGAGCGACAGATTTCTTCACGGGGTGGGATGGGATGATGGAGCAGGCGCTGGAGCGGGCCAAGAAGGTGAAGGCAAATCCACCCACGCGACTCAGGTATTATTTTCAAGGACCGCTGACGTATCAGAAGATGTCGAGTCGCTTTCGCTTCCTCGGTATTGAGTCAGAACACTTTCCGTAAGAAAGCATCATGAAAATTGAGAGCATCATCAAGGCGGATGGGATTGCCCCGACGAATTTCGCCCTGACCTTTGCCAAAATTGGCGCAGTAATCGATGCGATGGCGGCCGGCGATGCGTCCGTCGCTCGCTCGAATTGGCGCATGAGGGGCGATACCCTCGAAGAAGCACAAAAGACTTCCGTGTATGCGGCTGATGGTTCGCCGGACCCGGCGGTGCTCACGGAGCTGGATGGCAAATACCAAGGTCAGGGTAGCGCTGTCATCGGAATTTGGCTAAACGTGGCCGGCGATGACGTAGGCGGTTCGATTGAGACGATGGCCTGCGGGGGGGATTTTCCGGATGTCGTCACCATTGACGTGCGAGGTGCGTTTCTCGATAGCAAGGAGCTTGTTGCCAGTGTGGTGAAGCGGCTGGCGCTGGAGTTTTCACCTGCGGTTGTTACTGCAGCGCCTGGCGGGTATGAGCAAAAGCAGGCATTTGATGATCGTCCCGGCGTCGGTTGGATGCTGTACCTGCCCATCGAATTTACCGCCCAGCAAATTCCGGAAGCGCAGGAACTCATACCCGTGCATTCAGTTGACGGCAAGAAGCGGCTTGGCACGATCCTCGTCAGCATCAAGGACGAGGTGTTCTCGATCGACAACGAGGAGCACTTGGTCGTTGCTCACAACATCGAAGCGCGGCTTATTTCGATGGATCTTCTGCCGCTGCTGGGCGAGATCGGTTGAGCGTCGGACGTCTTACGTGGCTTCGGTGACTGGTCGGCGGAGGAGCGAAAGGGTAAAAAGCCACCACCGCCCCGATTCAGCTATTGATTCTATGCATTAGTTTTCGTATCTAAGTGCGAGGATTGAGCACCCAATAAAAGAAACGAAGCTTACCAGTCTAAGAAAAGAAGTTGCGAATCCATCGCTAGAAAGAAAATCAATCAAATACCAAGATATTCCGTTATATGTACCTGGTGCATTAAATCCTTTGCAAAAATCAAATATGGCAGCCGCGACGAGAAAAAGTGCCCAATTCGATAGTTGGCGTTCGCTATCTGTAAAATTATTTGATCCTGTTGACCTGGGACGTTTCTTGTAGCCATTTGGCAAGTGAGTTCTCTTTTATCCTGGAGGCAAGGAGAACTCGATGAAGAAGCGATTTACCGACGAGCAAATCATCCGGATCTTGCGCGAGGCCGAAAGCCGGGACGAACCGGTGAAGGAGCTGTGCAAGCGCCACAACATCTCGGAACAGACGTTCTATCGTTGGCGCAACAAGTTCGGTGGCATGGATGTGGCCGACGCCCGCCGGCTCAAGGATCTGGAATCGGAGAACGATCGGCTCAAGCGCCTGATCGCCGAGCAGATGCTGGTGATCGACGGTCTGAAGGAATTCAGCCGAAAAAAATGAGTACCCCAACGGGCCGGCGCGAAGCGCTGGAAGTCCTGACTCGGCGGGGTCTCTCGCAACGCAAGGCATGTTGCTATCTGGGGCTGAGTCGCCGGGTGGCTACCTATACGCTCAAGCAACCGGAGAAGGATCGGAGCCTGGGCGAGCAACTGATGGCGGCCGCGCAGGAAGTGCCGCGCTTCGGCTACCGGCGGATGTCGGCCTGGCTGGCGATGGGCGAATCGCGCGTGCGGCGAATGTGGCGAGCCTTGCAGCTCAACATTCCTCGGCGGCGTCCGCGCCGTCGTCGTTGTGGCAACGACATTCGCTTGCCCGGTGCGACACCACCCAATTCGGTATGGAGCTATGACTTTGTGCACGACCAGTTGGTGGACGGGCGGGCGTTGAAGATGCTCTGCGTGATCGATGAATACACCCGCGAGTGCCTTGCGATCGAAGTCGGCGCCAGCTTGCGGTCGCAGGATGTGATCTTGACGCTGTCGCGACTGATGCGGCTGTACGGCAAGCCAGCGTTCGTTCGGCCTGACAACGGCGCTGAATTTACCGCTGCCAAGGTCATGCAGCTGGCTGCGAGACGCTGCAATCGGTCCGGCCTTCATCGCGCCAGGCAGTCCGTGGCAAAACGGGTTCGTCGAGAGCTTCAACGGCAAGTTGCGTGACGAATTGCTGAACCGGGAATCGTTCCGCAGCCGTGCCGAGGCCAAGGTACTCATCGAACGCTGGCGGCAGTTCTACAACGAGCGCCGGCCCCATAGCGCGCATCGCTATCAACCTCCGGCCACGGTCCGTCGAGCCTGGTTGGATTCCGATAATATCGACGCGAGACTCACTGCCTGATTGGTCACAAAATTCAGCCTCAGGTCACAGTGCTTCCCTAAGTCCATGCAAACCGTTTGTGTGACCGCATTCAATCGCGTTCTGAGTGAAAATGTGATTTCAATCAGACATCATCCCCCAGTGGTTGACAATTCAGTGTTGCGCACACGACTCCGCGCACCAAACCTAAGCGCGATTCTCAAATCCACTTAAAATTTTTATCACAAGTCAAATAAAGTTTGACTGGTGTAATTTTTGATTGTTATCTTGTGCCCCGAGAGCTATCGCAGTTTGGTCTAAATCAAACAAAATGCTAACAGAAATATTTAGTTATACATACATTTCAGGAGTGGGTGCCAGATCAAGAGGGCGCAAGGGCACTCAGTCACGATTTTCAAATCCGGTAGGAATCCCGGCCGCTATAGATCGAATGTACGGAGTACGGATATTCCTGATTCGTGCATTCCGGTGGCCGTGGATGATCCCGTGGCCACCGAAGCGGCGGCGGGAAGACGTGCGGAGAGGCCGCTGAATACGTCCGGGCTCCGGGCGTTGTATTCCTCAAGCATTTCATCCGGCAGACTCCGGACGAGTCCGTAATGACCGCCGAAGCCGAGAATTCAGGCGCCGCAGCATGCCGGACATGGCTTTTGGGATATAAGTAGGAGTGCAAAATATATCGATTGATGAATGAAGGTCTCGATGAGACGGGTTCCAGTGGGGTCGACGCGCCACGGCCGATGCGCCTAGATCAATGGTTTCCTTTGGAGAAGGAGGTATCCGGCGTCAACGTATGACGTCACGGCCACGCAGATCGTCCAATTTTCAAGATCAATCATCAGGAGTGCTGAAATATGTCGGTTTCTGAAAACGAAATATCACGCGCATTGACGCGTGGACGTCTGGCGATTGCATTGACCGTTGCGCTCGCGGCATACGGCACGACGGTGGCGGCGCAAACCCAAACCACCGAAGCAGGAAGCTGGGTGCACACGCGAAATCACGTGCACGCGGAAGTGGCTGGGGGGCAGTTCACCAGTGATGCGAAGGATGCGGAGCCGCTGGCGATTGCCGTTACGATGAAGCTTCGCAACGAGGGGGCATTGGATCAGTTCATCAAGGAGGCGCATCGCCCTGGCAGCGCGTCGTATCAGAAATTCCTGAGCACGGATGAGAGCGTGGCCACGTATACGCCTACCGAGCAGCAGGTGCAAGCCGTGGTGGACCACCTGACCCGGGCGGGCTTCACCAACGTGCAGGTCGCGCCCAACCGGATGCTCGTGACGGCGCAAGGGACGGTAGGCATGGCGCGCTCGGCGTTCCGCACGACGATCGGCCACTTCAACGTTCACGGTCGCGACGCGATCGCCAATACGGCGAACGTGGAGGTGCCGGCGGCGCTCGGCGACACGGTGGATCGGGTGCTCGGGCTGCAAACGTTGAATCAGCCGCGGGTTTATTCGATGCCCGTCCAGAAGCTGAAACCCGCTTACTCGGTCGTCACCAGCGTCGACGGCAATCCGAATGCGCATGGCTACAAACCGCAGGAATTCGCGACGGTGTACGACGCCGGCAGTCTTGCCGCCGCGACGTCAACCGCGGTGGCTATCGTGGGTTGGGGTTCCATGACGACGTCCGCGGCGGATCTGGTCAAGATGGAGAAAGACCAGGGCATTCCGCAAACGCCTACGACGATCAAGGCCTATGGCGGATCGAAGGGTGCCACCGGCAACGACGACTCCGGGCAGGGCGAATGGGCAATGGATGCGCAGGCGATCGCCGGCACCAGCGGCGGCGTGAAAAGCCTGACTTTCTATACCGCCTACAGTAACTACGGGCGCAACGGCAGCACCGTCACGACCGCTGGCCTCGTCGCGGCGATCAATGGCGCTGTCAGCGACAATACCGCCAAGGTCATCAACATGTCCTGGGGTGACGGCGGCGAAGTGTGCACCTTGAATGGTCAGGCCAACACCGACACCGCCTGGGCGGATTCGTATTTCAAGCTTGGCGTGGCCCAAGGGCAAACCTTCTCGGTTTCATCGGGCGACAATGGCGCTTATCCTTGCCCGACCGCGGCTCAAGCCGGTACCAACTTCAACGGCGAATACGGTGACAAGACTCAAGCAGCCGTGAGCTATCCCGCCAGTTCGCAGTACGTCGTCGCGGTTGGCGGCACGACGCTGAGCACGACGGTCACGGACAGCTACATCTCCGAAAAAGTATGGCCGTATAGCGGTGGCGGCGTCAGCAAGATTGAGGCAAAACCAGCCTGGCAAAGCAATGTCTCCGGAAATTATCGGGCAGTTCCTGACGTTGCGTTCGATGCGGACTGGACCAATTCGCCGATCATCTACTACCTGACCGCCAACTCGCAGAACCCCCTGCCCAACGGATCCGGGTACTACAACAACGGCGGAACGAGTTTGGCGTCGCCGCTCTTCGTCGGCTCGTGGGCCCGCCTGGAGAGCGCGCACACGAACTCGATCGGCTTTGCCGCGCCGGCCCTCTACGCGTATGGCAAGACGCTGCCGGTGCATGACGTCACCAGCGGCAGCAACGGCGCCTATTCGGCCGCTGCCGGCTGGGACCACGCATCCGGCTGGGGCAGCTTCGACATCTCCGCTATCAACAACTTCATCAACAGCACGCCAGGCTTCATCTCGACGTCCAATCAGCACTGATTCCAGGTACCTACTGATCGTTGGCGGGCGGGTTCGTGAAGGACTCGCCCGGAACTTTGGAGGTTCTGTCGCAGCAGTTCTTGTCGGTCGATGTGTGAGGCGATAATGACGGCCCGGCTGGCCCCCGAGCCACACGACGGAGGCTGTTTGCATCAAGCCTCGTTCTCACTCCTCCCTACGCATCCGCCCACTTCCTCAACAGGTTGTGATAAACCCCCGTCAACGCAATGACCACCGAATCCTTCGCCCCTTTCTCGGCGGACAGCGCCTGAATCTGCGTATCGAGCTGAAACAGCAGCGTCCGGTCACCATCATCGCGCACCATGCTCTGAATCCAGAAGAACGACGCCACCCGCGCGCCGCGCGTGACAGGCGCCACGTGATGCAGGCTCGACGCCGGATACAACACGAGATCGCCCGCCGGCAGCTTCGCGCGATGCACGCCGAAGGTGTCCTCGACGCACAGCTCGCCGCCGTCATACGCATCCGGTTCTTCGAGAAACAGCGTCGCCGACAGATCGCTGCGCACCCTGAAATCGGTGCCGCGCAGCAACCGGATCGCATTGTCGACATGCGTGCCGAAGGCCTCGCCGCCTTCATAACGGTTGAACAGCGGTGGAAACACCTTGAGCGGCAGCGCGGCCGAGAAGAACAGCGGATGGCGCGCGAGCGCGTCCTCGATCGCCTGGCCCACCGCACGCGCGGCGGGCGACCCTTCCGGCAACTGCCGATTGCGTTTCGCGAGCGCCGATTGCGCGCCCGAGGTCGCGTTGCCGTCGGTCCATTCCGCGCTGTCGAGCAGCGCGCGGCATTGCCCGACCTGTTCCTGGGTCAGCACGCCGGGGATGTGCAGCATCATGATGCGGATTCCGTGGAGGCGGCGGCCTGCGCATGCGCGACCGCGCGGAACGCGGCGAGCGGCGAATCCGCCAGATGGGCGCGCATTTTTTCGAGGAACGCGGGCGTCGCGGTGCGCGGCACGCGCGCCAGCCATTCGAGCGCCTCGGCCACGCGGCCCTGCTCGCCGAGCAGGCGGGCCAGGTTGAACTGGCCTCGGAAATCGCCGCCCTCGGCGGCGCGCCGGTAGTAATCGAGCGCGGCGTCGCGGTTCGCCTCGACCACCCAGCCGTCCTCGTAGAAGCCGCCGATCAGGTTCTGCGATTTCGCATGACCAAGCGCCGCCGCCTTCTCGAACCACGCGAGCGCTTCCGCTCGATCTTCCTCGATGCCGTTGCCGAGCGCGAGCGCAGTCGCGTAGTTGTACATACCCCAGTCGAGCCCCGCGCGCGCGGCTTCGCGATACCAGTACACGGCGACGCTCGCGCACGCGGCGGTGCCCCAGCCGAATTCGTAGCAGCGGCCGAGCATGTTCATGCCCATCGGGTGAGCGGCCTGCGCCGCATGCCGGAACCAGCGGAGCGCGGCCGCCGGATCGCGCGCGACGCCCTGTCCGTCGAGCAGATATTGCCCGTACACGGCCTGCGCCTCGACGACGCCGTTCTCGGCCGCCGCCGCAACCCACGCGGCGGCGATCTCGGGCGGCCCGGCGAGCAGTGCGGCGAAGCGGTCGGGCGAGACCGCCGCCAGCTCGCGCAGCGAAACCGGCTGCGCCATCAGTAGCGCGCGTTCAGCGTGACGTACGCCGAGCGGCCCGGCGCGATCGACGCGTAGTGCGCCGGATACGCCTGGTCGAAGTAGCTGCGGTTGAACAGGTTCTGCACGTTGAGCTGCACGTCGAACTTCTTGTTGATCCGGTACTGCGCCATCGCATCGAAGCGCCAGTACGACGGCACCGCCCGCAGGTTCGCCGTGTCGCCGAACACCTTCGACATATAGAACGCGCCGCCGCCGACCGTGAACTTCGGCGTCACGTCGTAGTTGGTCCACAGCGTGAAGCTGTGCTTGGGCGTGTTCGGGAACTGGTTGCCGTCGTCGGCCGTGTTCTTGCCGTTGTCGCGCAGTTCGCTCTTCAGGTAGGTGTAGCCGCCATAAACCTGCCATGCGCGGGTCAGCTGGCCCGCGATGCCGAGTTCGAGGCCCTGCACGCGCTTGTTGCCGACCATCGCGTACTGGTTGTTCGGCAGCGTGACGCGGGCGTTGGTGGTATCGATCTGGAACAGGGCGGCCGTCAGTGCGAGCTTGTCGTTCAGCACGTTCCACTTGGTGCCCAGCTCGATGCTGCGGTTCTTCTCCGGCGACATCTGGTCGGCGTTCGAGCCGACGCCGCCGCGGCCGGGCGTCAGCGATTGGGTTTCCGAACCTTCGCCGAGCATCATGCCGGCCGGCGTCGACGAGGTCGCGTACGACGCGTAGATGCTGCTCGACTGGGTCGGCTTGAAGACGAGGCCGAGCTGCCAGTTCACGAGCGTGTCGTCGCGGGTGTAGGTCTTGGAGCCGTTCGCGCGGGTGTCGGTGAAGCGGGTCGAGTAATCGTCGATCCGCACGCCGCCGTTCACGAGCCAGCGCGGCGTCAGCTCGACCGTGTCGAAGCCGTAGATCGACTTCGTGACCGTGCGCGCATGCGCCGGGTCGTTGTTCGCCTTGACCGAGCCGGCCCACGGATCATTCGGGTTGGGCGACCACAGGCTCGTGCAGTTGTAGCCGGAAATCGCACCGATGCCCTGCTGGCAGATCTTGCCGGTGTCGGTGGCGACCGTGTACGAATCGCGCTTGCCCCATTCACGCGACAGCTCGATCCCGGTCGTGAAGCTGTGCTTGAACGGGCCGGTGCGGAATTCGCCGAACAGTTCGGTCTGGTTCGCGATGCTGTTGATCGCGCTGTTGCGGTTGTTGTTGCGGCGCCAGACCTTGCCGTTGATCACGTTGCCCTGGCTGTCGTCGGGTTGGGTCCAGATGTAGTCCTGGGTCGATTCGGTGTAGCGCGTGGTGTTGCGCAGCGTCAGCGACGGCGTGATGTCGTGCTCGATCCGCACCGTCGTGATGTCCGAGGTGGTCTTGCGGAAGTCGCGGTTGACCAGGCCGTAGAAGTTGTGGCGGTCGACCGGGGCGGGGTAGATCGTGTCGACGTTCGCGGGCTTGTTGCCGGTCGTGTAGAAGTACGGGATGCCGCCGTCGGGCAGATCGTCGGTCGACAGGTGGTAGTAGCTCGCGGTGACGCGGGTCGCCGTGCCGAGGCCGAACGCGACCGACGGGGCAACGCCCCAGCGCTCGTTGTTCACCGCATCGCGGCCGGCCACGTCGTTGTTGTGGCTCATCAGGTTCAGGCGGAACGCCGCGTGTTCGGAGAACTGCCAGTTGCCGTCCGCCGTGAAGCGCCGGTAGCGGTCGGTGCCGAGGCCCGCGCTGCCCGCCGCGGTGGTGCCGAGGTGCGGCATCTTGGTGACGGTGTTGATGCTGCCGCCCGCGCCGCCGCGGCCGCCGAACGCGCCGTCGGAGCCGCGCGTGACCTCGATGGTCTCGGTGTTGAAGATCTCGCGCGTGGTCGCGCCGGCATCGCGCATGCCGTCGACGAACATGCTGCCCTGCGTGTCGTAGCCGCGCAGGAACGGGCGATCGCCAAGCGGATTACCGCCTTCACCCGCGCCGAACGTGATGCCGGGCACGGTGCGCAGCGCCTCGGCCAGGGTCGTCGCGCCGGTGCTGCGGATCAGTTCCTGTGGAATCACGGTGACCGATTTCGGCGTATCGACGAGCGGCGCGGTGAACTTGATCGACGACGCGGTATCCGCCTTGAAGCCGTGGTCGGCCTGGCCTTTCACCTGGATCGGCGCGAGATGGTTTTCTGCGGTGGCGGGCGGCGCGGCATCCTGGGCGAATGCCGGCGTGGCGGCGAGCACGCCGCAAAGCGTGGTGAACTGGCCGAGCTTGCGCTCGTCGATACGCGACTTCATGAACGGTTATTCCTTGTGCCGGAGCGTGATGGAAAGGCCGCCGTGTTGCGCTTGGCGACCTCGTCACATTTATTACAGATTGTTTTCGAGGGGCATTCTAGTGAATAACTTCATGAATGAGAAGCGTTCTTGTTACGTATTCTTGAACAAATCTCAAATTCGCAGCCAAATTGACGCAACGTCGGCGAAAAATGCGGGGCTCGATTCAGACGGGCAAGGCGGCGCGCGGCCGCGACGGCCGGCGTGGGACGGCGCCGGGCAGGGGGCCCGGCGCCGATGTGTAACAGATGGGAGGCTTAGTCGACGCCGTGGAACACCGCGTCCTCGGGGCCGAGGTACGCGGGCGGGCGCCACGCGGCGTCGCGCATCGAATGCGGCACCTGGTGCTCGACGCCCAGCAGCACCGCGAAGATCGCCATCCGCACCGGAATGCCGTTGTCGGTCTGGCGGAAGATCGCGAGGCGCGGGTCGCGGTTCAGGTCGGTCGACAGGTCGTTCGCGCCGGGTCGGCTGTCGCGCGGCAGCGGGTGCATGATCAGCGTGTCGGGGCCGCACACCGCGTCGACGAGCGCCTGGTTGATCTGGAAATCCGGGGTGTAGCCCTCGAACGATTCGTCGGTGAAGCGCTCCTTCTGGATCCGCGTCGCGTAGACGACGTCCGCGCCCGCGAGGCCCTTCGCGAGGTCCTGGGTCTGTTCGACCACGTGGCCGTGGCGCGAGATCTGGTCGAGGATGTAGGCCGGCATCTCCAGCATCGGCGGCGACACCAGCGTGAACTTCAGGCCGCGATACAGCGCGAGCAGCTTGACGAGCGAGTGGACGGTGCGGCCGTATTTCAGGTCGCCGACGAGCGCGATGTGCGCGCCGTCGACGATCTTGCCGAGCCGCGAGAACTCGCGCTGGATCGTGTACAGGTCGAGCAGCGCCTGGCTCGGGTGCTCGCCGGGGCCGTCGCCGCCGTTGATCACGGGCAGGTTGATCGCGCGCGCGAACTCGGCCACGGAGCCTTGCTCGGGATGGCGGATCACGAGCGCGTCGACGTAGCCCGCCATCACGCGGCTCGTGTCGTAGATCGATTCGCCCTTCGCCATCGACGAGAACGTGAAGCCGGTGGTGTCGCACACCGAGCCGCCGAGCCGGCAGAATGCCGCGCCGAACGACACGCGCGTGCGCGTGCTGGCCTCGAAGAACAGGTTGCCGAGCACCGCGCCTTCCAGCACCCGCGAGATCTTGTGGCGGCGGGCGATCGGCTGCATCACGTCGGCGACGCGGAACAGCGCCTCGACCGAGTCGCGCGAGAACTGGTCGACCGACAGCAGCTGCGGCTTGCCCTCGAACAGGAATTGGTGCGATGCGCTCTGGGAATCTACGCTTTGCGTATATCCGTCGGCCGGGGCGGCGTGGGTGACGATTTCCGACACGAAGCGCTCGACGATCTCCGGCATGCTGCGCGATTCCTGCGAATCGTCGGGCAAGAGCCACGTGTCGAGGGCGCGTCGGCTGACGCCGATACGGTTCGCGAACGCTTCGCGGGTCATGTTGAGGCGGCGCATCGCGTCGCGGAGGAACGCTTGTTGAGGGACGGTCATCGGATGGCCTTCGGTGATGAAATATACGCGGTGCGTATATTAGGTCGGCGCCGGCCAAAGTCAAGAGAAACGTGTCCCCCAGGGGGCATGTGCGCGCTTCACCACGTTCGCTGTGCAATCGGATGCAGCGGCGCGACGGGTCCGTATAATCGGGACCGGTCCCCGCCCGATTGCGCGGCGGCATGCGTCGACGGCTCGCGGGCGCGAGCCCTTCTTTCCAAGGAGATTGCGAATGACTCGCTCGATTGCTGCAGTACTGCTGATCCTCACCGCCGCGCTCGCCGGCTGCAATACGATCGCCGGCGCCGGCCAGGACATCTCGAAGGGGGGCCAGGCGATTTCGGATACGGCCGAAAAGGCGAAGTAAGTCCGGCTGTTCGAAGCGCCGCATCACGGGCCCGCTTGCGCGGGCCCGTTTTCATTTGGGGAGGCGGGTCTTGCCGCTCAGGCGCGCACGATCGTCGCGCCCGCCGCGACGAGCGACTCGACGTGCGCCGCATCCGCGTCGCGCTCGACCACGATCGAGGTCGCGAGCGACAGGGCGCCGATCTGGTATTGCGAGGCCGCGTTGAGCTTGTCGGCGGACGCGAGCACGATGGTTTCCGCCGCGTGCGACGCCAGCGCGCGCTTCATGTAGGCCTCCTCCAGGTCGCCGGTGCTGAGCCCCGCGCGCGGGTGCACGCCCGTCACGCCCATGAAGTAGAGATCGGCGCGGATGGCCGAGAGCGCCTCGAGCGCGGCCGCGCCGACCGTGACGATCGAATGCTTGAAGAGCCGCCCGCCGATCACGATCACCTCGACGCCCGGATGCGCGACCAGCTCGACCGCGACGCTCGGGCTGTGCGTGACGACCGTGGCTTTCAGCGCGGGCGGCAACTGGCGCGCGAGTTCGACGGCGGTGGTGCCGCCGTCGAGGATCACCACCTGACCGTCCTCGATCAGGCGCGCGGCGGCTTGCGCGAGCGCGCGCTTGCCGTCGGATTCGAGCGGCACGCGCCGCGCGTAGTCGGCGTCGGCGGCCGACGCGGGCAGCGCGCCGCCGTGCACGCGCTGCAGCTTGCCTTCGGCGGCCAGCTCGCGCAGGTCGCGCCGGATCGTATCCTCGGATACGCCGAAGGTTTCGCTCAACTGCTTGGCCAGCACCTGGCCGTCACGCCGCAGCGCGGTGAGGATCGCGGTTTTTCTCTGGTCGGTGAGCATCGGTTGGGCTTGCACGAAAATTCTTGTTTTTGCATGAATTTGCACGATACCATCGGGTCTCGATTTCGACAACGGAGACGAACGATGACCCCGACCGCCGAGCGCGTGCGCATCCTGAAGACCGAGGTGCTGTCCGACGATTGGTACGTGCTCAAGAAGACCACCTTCGATTTCCTGCGTCGCGACCAGGTGTGGCAGCGACAGAGCCGGGAAACCTACGATCGCGGCAACGGCGCGACGATCCTGCTGCGCGACCGCGCGCGCGACACCGTGCTGCTGGTGCGGCAGTTCCGCTTGCCGGCGTTCGTCAACGGGCACGACGGGATGCTGCTGGAGGTGCCGGCCGGGCTGCTCGACCACGCGACGCCGGATGCGCGCATCCGCGAGGAGGTCGAAGAGGAGACGGGGTATCGCGTCGAACGGGTGGAGAAGGTGTTCGAGGCGTTCATGAGCCCCGGATCGGTGACCGAGAAGCTGTTCTTCTTCGTCGCCGACTACGACGCGGGCGCCAAGGTCGGCGGCGGCGGCGGCGTCGAGGCGGAGGGCGAGGATATCGAAGTGGTCGAACTGACGCTCGACGAGGCGCTTGCGATGGTCGGGCGCGGCGAGATCGTCGATGGCAAGACCATCATGCTGCTGCAGTACGCGGCGCTGGCGCGGCGCGCGCGGACGCCGGGCGAGGTGCGCGGCTGAGCACGCGGGCGGCGGCGCGGGGTGTCCGGGGGCGGCGGCGGGGACGGGACGGCCGGCCAGTGCGTGACGATGTCGGGTGGCGGGACGCGGGGCCCGGTGTTCGCGCTGCCGGGTCGTCGCACGTAGCCGGCACGCCTGTCGGGTGCGTGCCGGCCGGGCCTCATTGGGCATCGGGCGTCGCCGGGCGGCAGCCGTGCTCCGGGTGGGCGGCCGCATCGGGCGGGCGGGCATTGTCGCGGTGGGCCTTTCCGGTCCGGCGCGGCAGCGCGCCCATCATGACGCCCGCCAGCACGAGCGACAGGCCGGCCATGCGCGCGGCGCCCAGCGGTTCGGCGAATGCGAGCGCGGCCAGCACCACGGCCGACGCCGGCGCGAGGGCGGTGAACAGGGCGGCTTCGGTGCCGCTCGTGCGCGCGGAGCCCGCGTACCACAGCAGATAGCCGAGTACGGTCGGCACCAGCGCGTAGTACGTGATCGCGGCCAGTGCGCCGAGGCTCGGCGCGATGTGCATCGCGCGCCATTCGAAGGCGGCCGGCACGAGCGACAGCGCGAGACCGAGGCCCGCCATCGTCGTCGACAGCGCGAGTGGCGCGAGCGCTTGCGTGAGGCGGCGGTTCAGCAGGATGAACACGGCTTCGCACGCGACCGCCGCCAGCACCAGGAGATCACCCGCGAGCGCGCGCCACGACCATGACGCGCTGCCGTCGAGCGTCACGGCCAGCGCGCCCGCGGTGGCGAGCGCGGCCGCGCACCAGTCGCGCGGAGTCTGGCGTTCGCCGAGCAGCAGCGCGGCGCACAGGGTCGACATCGCGGGCAGGGTGCCGAGCATGATGCCGGCATCGATGGCGGACGACAGATGCGTGCCGGCGATCAGCAGCACCGTGTAGCCGACCGCGCCGGCGGCGGCCTGCGCGAGCAGCAGCAGGCGGTCGCGTCGCGCGGGGCGCGGCCATGCTGTGCGGCGCAAGCGCATCAGCATACAGAACAGCGGCAGGGCGATCGCGAATCGCAGCGCGGTGGCGGTGAAGGGAGGGAGGCTGTCGCCCGCGAGGCGGCTCGCGACGACGGTGCTGCCCACGCCGAGCATCGCGAGCGACAGGTAGAGGTATCCGGCATATCTTGAGTTCATGGCCGCGATCGTGCGCCGTGGATGCGCGGGCGTCTTGAACGGAATTGCGGAGGGGCGGGCGTGCGTCGCCCGCGGCCCGGCATCGTCAGCCATGACGAGTAGACGCAGGACATGGCGGTTCGCATTCGCCACCAGCCAGCCAAAGGCGAGGGAAGGCTTCGCGAAGGCGCGACCGTTTGGGACCGCGCTCCATCGCCAGGCGCGCCGTTTCCGGGCGACGTTTCTGAATTCCATCTGCTCCGAGTGGGGCGCCATGGGCCGCATCCACCGCGCAAACTATATTCAATAGCGCCTTGTTTGGTGGCTTGGCGCGCTTTCATTTTGCGTGGATTAAGGTATTTTAATTCAAGGTGGGGGATTCCATCCTTGGTCAGGTTTTTCGATATTTAAAGATTTTTGAGTTTTGAATATATTTTTTGAAGTGATTGATTGATATTTTTATGGGTTGAGTTGTTGGCTGGTGGATGGTGGGCAGGAGGTGAACGCAGTGCCTCGCTTGGGTGGGCTGTCCGGGCAAGGGGGCACATCAGGCGCTGGGGGGTATTCTGAACGAGCAAGTCAATTATTTTGACATTGATTGCTGCGTGAGAGGGTATCGGATTTCTGAATTTTCGATTTTTATATCTAATGAATTGTAAATTTATCCGATAACTGTCAGTGATGACGATGGTTTGCCGGAGCGGGTGGGGTACTGTTTCGGCCGGAAAGCTTGAGGGGGGGGCTTTCTGAATATGAGCGCGAAGTGTGGGCTGCGGGAATGGTCAGTTTTTTGGAGGGGTAGTGATTAATATATCGAATAATCGAAGATTGGCGTGCGTTATCTTGTCATCCGCGTTGGGAATGAGCCTCGCCGGTTGCGGCGGCGATGACGGTAGTGGTGCGCCATCCACGTTGACTGGGCAGTCGGCGGCGGTCAATGACGGCAGAAGCGCGATTGCCGCAACCCCTGATCAAGGCGCTGACAATAGCGCGCCATCGAGCAACGGGGCTGCCCAAGGCGGCGCCGCCGAGATATTGGGAGCCGCGGTCGATCTCGCATCGATCAACAAGACGGCAACGGCACTGGCCAAGCAAATGTCGCAAAGCCAGATGATGCAGATGTTGGGTACGCAGAATCCGCACGGGTGGGCGGGTTATATCACCGGCGTACCCAGTCTCGGGATACCCGATCTCATCATCAATGATTCGACCACCGGCGTTGGCGACTGGGCAGGCGCGATCGGGACGAATTTCCCATCGTCGATAGCGGTGGCCGCCAGCTGGGATCCGAATATCAGCTACCTTAACGGCGGTGAAATCGCCAGGCAGCTGCGTAGTTACGGCATCGGCCTGGGCCTGGGAGCGGGCGTCAACATGGTGCGTGATCCCAGGTATGGGCGAATATTCGAGTTCTTCGGCGAAGACCCTCTCCTGAGCGGCGTCATGCTCCGGCGGCGCACGGAAGCATCGCAGGACAATCATGTCATTGCCACGGCCAAGCATTTCGTCGGCAACGATCAGGAAACCAATCGCGTTGGCGTAGGGATGTCGTCAACCGGACAAGCATTGCCCGGAGGCAATTCCCAAATCGATGAGCGGACGCTGCGGGAACACTATCTCAAGCCGTTCGAGATCGCGATCAAGGGGCCCAATCCGCCCGGAAGCGTCATGTGCGCTTACAACTCCATCAATAATTTCCAAGCTTGCGAAAATAAGGCACTGTTGACCGACGTGCTGAAAACCGAATGGGGTTTCAACGGTCAGGTCGAGTCGGACTGGGACTCAACCGCCGCTCAGAATGTGATCGCGGCCATGAATGCCGGGACGGACGAGAAGGAAAGCAGCGTGAACTTGTCGCTCGTCGGCACTGCGTTGACCAGCGGAACGCTTTTGCCCGCTCGCCTCTTCAATATGGCAAAGCGCAAACTTTTCGCCATGATCCAGGCGGGGCTCGTTACCGCGCCTGGAGCCCCGGGGGAGATGACATTCGGGAAATTATTCGAGGCGGAGTATGGCGTGCTCTCTGGCGGCGCAACGAGCGCGTCCAACCATGCGGGCTACACGGGCGCCGGGTTCGTTGCCGGCCTTGACCCGGTCGGATCCCAGGTCGCCGCTACCTTGGCGGGGGTCCCGGCACAAGGACAATATAGTTTGCAGGTGCGTTACGCGAACACGACGGGCAACGACGGCCGGACCACGACGCGGACGATGGACGTGCTGGTCGATGGAGTCAGTGCCGGCCACCTCAGCTTGCCGGTAACAGGAAGCTGGAATACCTGGAAAGTCGTGGCCATGCCGCTTCAACTCGCTCCCGGGAACCACAGCGTGGTGCTTGCACACGATTCCAGCGCGAGTGGGACGGTCAACATCGACAGCTTCGCGGTGACACCGAGCAACGCTGATTTTCCGCCGGCGGCAATTCCGAGTGCGGGCCCCATCGATTTCGCGGCAGGACTCAACGTCGCCCAGACGGTTGCCGAGCAATCGATGGTTCTGCTCAAGAATTCGACGGCGTCGACGTCTTCAAGCAAGTTGCTCCCGCTTGATCCGACCAAGTCGCTCAAAATCGCGGTGATTGGCGGCGAGGCCGACCTGGCCATACTGGGTGGCGGCGGATCGGGAGGGACGGGCGCGGGCCAGCTTGGCTCATTCGGCGGCGTGACGACACTCGTCAACAGCAATTCCGGGAACGCGTCGACGGGATTGGAAACCTACAGTAAGGCCTGGAAGAAAATCCGGACGCCGATCGTGGCGGCCATCAAACAGGTCGCGCCCGGCGCGACTGTGACTTACGCGGGCTATAGCTCCGATCCGACCACGAATCCCTTCAGGAACTACACCCAGGCCGAGGTCAACAATGCTGTCGCCACGGCCAGGAACGCGGATGTCGCCATTGTCGTCGTGACGCAGATCGCCGGTGAGCAGATTGATCTGCCCAGTTTGACGCTGGCGAATCCGGCCAATCAGGATGGCCTTGTACAACAGATCGCGGCAGTCAATCCGAGGACGATCGTCGTTGTCGAAAGCGGCAATCCTGTGCTCATGCCTTGGAAAGATCAGGTGCCCGCCATCGTCGAGGCCTGGTATCCAGGCGAAGGCGGCGGCATGGCTCTGGCCAATATCCTGTTCGGCAAGGTCAATCCTTCCGGCAAACTTCCGCTGACCTTCCCTGCCCGCGAAAATCAGACGCCGACGGGCGGCGGTACATTCTCGAACAATCCGATCTATAAGGAAGGTCTGAACGTCGGCTACGCCTGGTATGACAGTCGTGGCGAGTCGCCGCTCTTTGAATTCGGATTCGGCCTGTCTTATACGACCTTTGCCTATTCGGGGCTCGCGGTCAGTGCGGCCGCCGACGGCACCAAGACCGTGAGGTTCTCGGTGACGAACACCGGATCCATGGACGGACAGGAAGTCGCTCAGGTCTACATGGCATTTCCGAGCGGCTTCGGTGAGCCGCCCAAGCGTCTGGTGAACTGGGCCAAGGTGGCGCTCAAGGCGGGCGAAACCAGGAACGTCGCCGTTGTCGTCCCGCCGGACAGGCAGAGCTATTGGGATACCGGTGCCCACAAATGGGTTTATATGCCAAATGGTTCCGTGCTGGTCGGGGCCTCATCGAGAGATATCCGCTTATCCCGTTGAAGGGGCGGCACGTCGTGGTGACCGTCTTCTGAAGACACCGGATCGACACATCCGCTCCAGCCGCTCATCGACCTGATTGCGATTGAACCGGCTGGAGCCGCATCGTGCGATAGGTATTCGCTTGCCGGGTTGTGGTCGATCCTGCGGATCTCGGGTGACTGATAGATGGACCATTGACCGGCAGGCATTGAACGTTCAGGTATCGGCCGATCGCGAATCGCGGCGCGACGCCGCGATTCGCGCAGATTGCCGGGAAATCCGGTTGGTCACAGCCTGCTCCCTGGTCGGCATTTCGCGAACGAGCCGGCAGGGGTCGACAGCGGCTCAGTACTGCGAAGTATTTGGCGGATCGACGCGTGTTGAAACAGCGCGCCGGACACGACATTCAACCATTGGATGAATGGCAGGCACTTCAGGCGCTGGAGCGCTTCGCATCACGCTCACGAGGAGGGGCAATGCAACGCATGAATCAACTGGAATACCGCGCGAAACAGCAGCGGATCCTTCAGTGGCGGCGACTGGCCGTGCTGTCCACGCTGTCCGCGGCGCTGCTCGCGGGCGGCTGCAACGGCGACGGGTCCGGCGAGGGCGGATCCGTCGCTGGCAACACGCTCGCTTCGCCGGCCGACAGCACGACAGCGACCGGTTCACCGGGCGCCGGTTCGCCGGGCGCCGTCGCATCGGGCGCGGTCGCATCGGGCGCCGTTGGCGCCTGGGACGGCAAGACCTTCCAGATCGATCGGCCCAACGTCGTTGCCCGGTCGAACATCGTGCTGAGCCAGCCGAACCTGGCCGCCAGCCAGGCGATGCCGCTCGGCAACGGGCGCCTCGGTGTCGCGCTGTGGTCGGCGAACGGCCTGACGGCCCAGCTCAATCGTGCCGATACCTTGCCGAAACGCTACTCGCCGGGGCAGGTCGTCATTCCGGGGTTGTCCGCGCTGACCGGCGCCGCCGACTACACCGGCCGCCTCGATCTGTACAACGGCGAGTTTCGCGAGAGCGGCGGCGGCATGACCGCGACCGCCTACGTCCAGCCCGACACCGATGCGCTGGTGATCGATGTCACGGGCGCCAATCCCGCCCAGCCACAGACCGCGATCCTGAAGCTGTGGTCGCCGCGCACGCCGTCCGCGACGCTCAGCGGGAATGCCGTCGGCGTGCTCTCGCAGTCGTGGACCGACGGTGTCAAGGGCGACGTCAAAGGGAGTTCGGGGCGGACCTTCGGTGCGCTCTCGGCGATCACGGCGCAGGGCCGTCATGTCACGGCGTCGGTCACGGACCCGCTGACGGTGACGGTGACTTTCACGCCGAACGCCGACGGAACCTTCCGCATTGTCGCGGGCGCGCCCCACTATGACGGCAGCCAGCCGATCGCGGCGCTGGCGGCCGCCAGCGTGGCGGATACCTTGCCGAGCGCGCACGTCAGCGCCTGGAACGACTTCTGGTCGCGGGCCGGGCTGATCAAGCTGACGTCGTCCGACGGTAGCGGCGAGTACATGGAAAATCTGAGGAACATCTACCTGTATTCGTCCGCCGCCGAAAACAAGGATGTTTATCCGGGCTCCCAGGCAGGCGTGGCCAGTCTGTTCTCGTCGGCTCAGGACGCGCATCAGTGGGACCCCGCCGCGTATTGGCACTGGAATCTGCGGATGCAGGTCGCGGCGAACCTGTCCGCTGGACTGCCCGACCTCAATGCGCCGTACTTCAATCTCTATCAGAGCAATCTTGCCGACATCGAGCAATGGACCACAGCCAACATGGGGGGGCGGTCGGGCATATGCGTGCCCGAAACGATGCGCTTCAACGGCCAGGGAATCGAAGAGGCGAATGGCGCCGTGGTCGGACTGGATTGCAGCGCCGGTTCCGCTCCTTTCTACAATGCCCGTACGCTGTCGACGGGGGCCGAGGTGTCGCACTTCATCTGGACACAATATCTCGCCACCAATGACCGGAGTTTCCTCGCCAAGCACTATCCGCTGATGGAGGCGGCTGCCCGCTTCATGCTTGCTTACCAAAGTGCCGGCACCGACAAGCTGCTCCACACATCGCCGACCAACGCGCATGAAACGCAATGGGACGTGAAGGATTCGACGACCGATCTCGCCGCCATCCGCACGCTCTATGCCGACACGCTGAGCGCGGGGCGGGTGCTGAACCAGGTTCCCGGGCAAGCCGTCGATGCGGTGCTCGCGGCGAAAATGAACGCGGCGCTGCCGCAGACCCCCGATTACCCGCGCACCCAGGCATCGGGATCACTGACGCTGTTGTCCGCCGCCGCGGATGCGGCGGGCGCCGACGTTATCGCGATGTCCTATCAGCCGGCGGCCGCCGCGCGTAATTCCGAGAACATCGGTCTCGAACCGGTTTGGCCATACGACCAGATCGGCGATGCGTCGCCGCTTTATACGCTGGCGAAGCGTACCTATATCAATCGTCCGAACAAGACGCAGAACGATTGGAGCTTCGATCCGATCCATGCGGCGCGACTGGGCCTGCCGGCCGAGGTGAAAAGCACGCTGGCGACGCTGACGGGCAATTACCAGAAATTCCCCAGCGGCTTCGCGAAATTCGTCGGCGACGAACCCTATGTCGAACAGATCGGCGTGGTCGCGACGACGCTCGCGGAGTCGCTGGTCCAGGACTACGATGGATTGATCCGGATTGCCCCCGCGATACCGGCGGGCTGGGACTACGACGGCACCGTGTACGTTCGCGGAAACACCCGGGTCGATGTTCAGGTCCGCGGTGGCGTGCCCGCGGGCGTGGTGATCGAGCCGGGCTCCAACGTTGCGCTGACGGTGCGCAATCCCTGGCCCGGCGCCAAGGTGACGGCCTCTTCGGCGGGCTTCGCGAAGCCGGTCCAGCTGAGCGGGAGCGTCTTGACCTTACAGCCGGTTGGAACTCAGGCAATCGTGTTGCAGAAGGTCGGGGGCGGCAGTCTACCCGTCGCACCCGTCAGCGGGGCTCCGGCTACGACGGCGAAGCACATCGGTTCCGTTCAGATCGGACTTTGATTGATCGGAAAGACGATTCTGCTGCATGCAGGCCGGCTATTGGGATGGCGAGGCGAGACGTCCGCCCGCGGTTTTCCGGGGCAGGGAGGATCGATTGATTCATGGCCGCCTTCGCGACGCCGCCCATGGACCCGAGTCTACCCCCGCCCCCTCGCCGCCACGTACTGCCCCGGCGTGACGCCGAACTGCCGCGCGAACGCCCGGGTCAGGTGGCTCTGGTCGGCGAAACCGGCATCGCCGGCCGCCGCCGCGATGCTCGTGCCGCGTGCGAGCATCGCGCGGGCGAGCCGCACCCGTTGCTGCAGCAGATACGCATGCGGCGTGATGCCCACATCGCGGGCGAAGCCGCGCAGCAACTGGAAACGGCTCACGCCGGAGAGCGCCGCCAGTTCGGCGAGCGTGACCGGCGCGGCGGGCGCGGCGTCGATGCGCGCGAGCGCGCGTCGCACCGACGGCGCGGGCCCGGCGTCGCGCGGCGGGCGGCGCGCATGCCGCGCGAGCAGATGCGCGACTACCCGTGCGAGCGCTTCGTCGGCGGCGAGCGGCGACGCATCCGGCGCGGTCGCGCACCGGAACAACCGTGCGAAGTGCGTCGCGAGTACGGGATCGCGCACGGCCGGGCGGGTCAATTCCACCGTGTCGAGGCCGGCCTCGCCGGCCAGCGCCAGGAACGCCGCCGTCTCGACATAGATCATGCGCCACGCGCGCGGGCCGCCGAGCGGCGCGCCGTCGTGGACTTCGCCGGGATTGACCATGATCGCGTCGCCCGCGCACGCGTCGACCTGCCCGCGTCCGCTCCACGACCGATGCGCGCCCGCCGCGAGCACGCCCACGCCGAACTGGTCGTGCGCATGGCGGGGGAACGCGCGGTCGGTGGCGAGGCTCATCGCCTCGATGGGCAGGCTGGCGCAGCGGTGCAGGGTGACGCGGTGCATTCGGGCGGCTCCGGGGACGGCGCGGCGGCGCGCGCATGGGCGTTACTGTACGCCGGGCGGGCCGCCCGTTCATCCTTCCGGTTGATGGCGGGCGCGGCGACGCGCGGGCACCATGGTCGCCATACAACCTGCCCGGAGCATACGCATGGAAGCAAACCCGGTATTCATCCAGGTCGGCGCGCTGGCCGACGGCTTCGCCCCCGACAATCACGTGCTCGCGCCGGTCGGCGATCTCGCCGGCCGTACGCTGACGCTCGACGCGCCCGGCGCGACGCCGCGCGCGTACCACTTCGTCAGCGCGACGACGCTGCACTGGCGCGAGGGCGAGGGCGCCGCCTCGGGCGAGGCGGCCTATCGAGCGACGCGGCTGCGCGACGGCCTGTACTTCGTCGACTACCTCGATCCGACCCGCCGCGCGGCGGCGACGAGCGTGGTGCTCGATCTCGCCGACGGCCTCTGGACCTCGATCGACGGCGTATTGCCGACCGAGGCCGACGCGCATCTCGATGCGCTGACGCGCGTCGAGCGCGGCCTGCCGCTCACGGCGGTCGAGGCGAGCTTCCGTCACGGCACGATCGAGGGCGTGCCCACGCGCGGGCCGCTGCACGCGCCGACGGATGAGTTGATCGGCAAGCGCACGATGTATCGCTACAGCGCGACCGAATGCTACGAGCACATCTATCTGAACGCGCATTTCTACGCGTGGCAGTGCCTGTCGGGCGTCGAGGCGGAGCTGGCCGACGTCGATCGCTGCCATTACTTCAAGCTCGCGGACCAGCTGTACCTGTTCGTGTGGCGGGAAAAGATCGTGCCGACGCTCGGCGTCGTGTTGATCGACCTCGCGCAGCGCAAGACCGACGGCAAGATCTTCGGCTACCGCGGGGGCGATTTTGGCGCGCTGTCGAATTTCCCGGTCGGCGCGCATGCGACGGTGCTGAACGAAACCGTGTATCCGCTCGAACGATGAGCGCGGGCCAGCCGATCGAGCCGGGCGCGGCCTTCGCCGGCGCATTTCGCGGTCGCGCGGTGCTCGTCACGGGCGGCGCGCAGGGCATCGGCGCGGCGATCGTCGAGGCGTTCGTCGCGGCGGGGGCGTCGGTGGCGATCGCCGACCTGCAACATACGGCCGCGACCGAACGCGCCGCGCGTCTCGCGGCCGCCGTGGGCGAGGTGGGCCGGACGGTGCGCGCGTATCCCGTCGATGTCGCGAGCCGTGACGCGCTGTTCGACCTGGCGGCGCGGGTCGAGGCCGAGCTGGGCGGGCTCGACGTGGTCGTGCACAACGCCGCCTATTTCCCGCTGACGCCGTTCGAAGCCATCACGCCCGAGGTGCTCGGCCGCACGCTCGACGTCAACCTGAGCGCGTTGTTCTGGCTCGCGCAGGCGGCGCTGCCGGCGTTCAGGCGGCGCGGCGGGGGCCGCCTGCTCGCGACCTCGTCGGTGACCGGGCCGCGCGTCGCCTATCCGGGGCTGGCGCACTATGCGGCCTCGAAGGCCGGGGTGAACGGTTTCATCCGGGCGGCGGCGCTCGAACTCGCGCCGCACCGGGTGACGGTCAACGGCGTCGAGCCGGGCATGATCCGCACGCCGGCGGCCGACAATCTCGGCGATCCGGCGCTGAGCGCGCGGATCGCGCGCGGGATTCCGCTCGGCCGGCTCGGCGAGCCGGCCGACATCGCGGGGGCGATGCTGTTCCTCGCCTCCGACGCCGCCGCGTACATCACGGGGCAGACGATCGTCGTGGACGGCGGCGCGACGCTGCCGGAGAGCCACACGGCGGGCGCGTGACGCAGGCGGACGGGCGGTGCGCCCGGCGCGACGAAGGGGCCCGGGCGCGGTACGCCGCTTCATTTGCCAATTCGTGCTATCGCCTCCGTCGCACGCGTGGCTAAGCTGACGCGCATTCGTTCGCGGCGCGTGCCGCACCTTTCCCACGGATGGCGTCGATGGATGCGGACCCGAATCCCGCCGCGTGGCGCGCCGCGCTGCACGTGAGCGCGTCGACGCTGCAGGCGTTCGCGCGGGCGTCGTCGATGGTGTTCTACCGGCTGGACGCCGACGGCCAGCCGGCCGACTTCGAGCTGTTCGGCATGCCCGAGGCCATGCATCGCGCCTACGTCGGGCGCTACCGGCCGCTCGATCCCATGCATCCGTCGCGCTGCGCCGCGCAGCCGGAACCCGTGGTCACGCTCGCGTCGCAGCTGCCCGACGCGCAGCGCGCGACTTGCCCTTATTGGACCGGCTTCCTGCGGCAGCACGGCGTATCCGACGTGGTCGAGCTGTGGCTGCGCGACGGCGGCGCGACCGTCGCGGCGTTCTCACTGCTGCGCGCCGGTGCGGCCGCGCGCTTCACGGCGGCCGAGCTGGCGGCGCTCGGCGCGCTGCAACCGCTCGTCGAGACCGCGCTGCTGCCGCATCTGCGCGCGATCCGCGGCATCCAGCGGATCGACTGCGATGCGCGCCTGACCTATCGCGAGGAGCAGATCGCGCGCCTCGTGCGCGACGGGCGCTCGAACAAGGAGATCGCGCGCGATCTCGCGCTCGGCCAGCCGACCGTCAAGACCCATCTGCTGCGCATGTTCCGCAAGCTCGGCGTCTCGAACCGCACGGAGCTGGTGGGCGCGCTGTTCCTGGCGCGCGGGTCTGCCAATTTGCGCTAACGGCGCGCGCACGGCCCTCGCTAGAGTGGTACGCGGATGACGCGCCCGTCCAAGCCGGCGCGTACCGTCAATCACGATAACGAGACGCATATGACTCAGACGACTACTGTCACAGTGAGCGGCGCGGTGAGGGCCTTCGCCGCGCGCGACTTCGGCCTGTTCATCGACGGCCGCCACCAGAGCGCGCATTCGGCGCGCACGCTCGACGTGTTCGATCCGGCCACGGGCGAGCGCCTCGCGCGCGTGCCGGACGCCGATGCGACCGACGTCGACCGTGCGGTCGAGAGCGCGCGGCGCGCGTTCGACACCCGGGTGTGGCGCGGCCTGCGGCCCGCCGATCGCGAGCGCGTGCTGCTGCGCTTCGCCGACCTGCTGGAGGCGCACGCCGAGGAACTGGCGCAGCTCGAAACCCTGAACCAGGGCAAGTCGATCAACGTCGCGCGCGGCGTCGAGGTCGGCGCGACGGTCGAATACGTGCGCTACATGGCGGGCTGGGCGACCAAGATCACCGGGCAGACCTTCGACGTGTCGATCCCGATGGTGCCCGGCGCGCGCTACACGGCCTATACGCGCAAGGAGCCGGTCGGCGTGGTCGCCGCGATCGTGCCGTGGAATTTCCCGCTGATGATCGCGGTGTGGAAGCTCGTGCCGGCGCTGGCGGCCGGCTGCACGGTGGTGCTGAAACCTTCGCCGGAAACGCCGCTCACCGCGTTGCGGATCGCCGAGATCGCGCTCGACGCGGGCGTGCCGCCCGGCGTGTTCAACGTCGTGACGGGCGGCCGCGAATGCGGCGCGGCGCTCACCGCGCATCCGGCGCTCGGCAAGATCTCGTTCACCGGCTCGACCGCGACCGGCAAGCTGGTCGGCACGGCCGCCGTGCAGAACATGACGCGCTTCTCGCTCGAACTGGGCGGCAAGAACCCGATCGTGATGCTCGCCGATGTCGATGTCTCGCAGGCGCTCGAAGGGGTGGCGGCGGGCGCGTTCTTCAACCAGGGCCAGGTGTGCGCAGCCGCGTCGCGGATCTATGTGCATCGCAGCAAGTATCGCGAGCTCGCCGACGGCCTCGCGGCGCTGGCGGGCGCGATGCGGCTCGGCCCCGGGCTCGACGCGGCGGCGCAGATCAACCCGCTCGTGTCCGCCTCGCATCGCGACAAGGTGCTCCAGCATCTCGATCGCGCGCGCCGCGACGGCGTGACCTTCCTCGCGGGCGATGCGCGCGCGCCGGCGCTGCCCGGCTATTTCGTGAAGCCGGTGGTGCTGGCCGATGCGCCGCCCGACAGCGCGATCGTGCGCGACGAGGTGTTCGGCCCGGTGGTGGTCGTGCAGCCGTTCGACGATGCGGCGCAGGCGGTCCAGGCCGCCAACGCGTCGCCGTACGGGCTCACGGCGAGCCTGTGGAGCAACGATCTCAAGGCGGTCATGGATCTCGTGCCGGAGCTGGAGGCCGGCACCGTGTGGGTCAACTGCCACATCCCGCTCGATCCGGCGATGCCGTTCGGCGGCTACAAGCAGTCGGGCATCGGCCGCGAATTCGGCCAGTACGCGGTCGAGGGCTTCACCGAGACCAAATCCGTCTGCATCGCGCACTGAGCCGCGCGCCTTTTATTCTGGAGTCCATGCAATGAGCTATACCGATTCGCGTTTCTGGCACCCGATGCTGCATCCGAACGACATGAAGCGCCGCGATCCGATCCGGATCGTGCGCGGCGACGGCTGTCATGTCTACGACGATCGCGGCAATCGCCTCGTCGACGGCGTCGCAGGCCTGTGGAACGTCAACGTCGGCCACAACCGGGCCGAGGTCAAGCAGGCGATCGTCGCGCAGCTCGACGAACTCGAATATTTCCAGCTGTTCGACGGCGTGTCGCATCCGCGCGCGGAGGAACTGTCGGCGCGCCTGATCGACCTGATGGAGCCGGAAGGGATGCGCCGCGTGCTGTACAGCTCGGGCGGCTCGGATTCGGTCGAGACCGCGCTGAAGATCGCCCGTCAGTACTGGAAAGTACGCGGCCAGGCGGACCGCACCAAGTTCATCTCGTTGAAGCAGGGTTATCACGGCACCCATTTCGGCGGCGCGTCGGTCAACGGCAACACGGTGTTCCGCCGCAACTACGAGCCCAACCTGCCGGGCTGCTTCCACGTGGAAACGCCGTGGCCGTACCGCAATCCGTTCACGCGGGATCCGGAGGAGCTGGCGCGCATCTGCGCGACGCTGCTCGAACGCGAGATCCTGTTCCAGAGCCCGGACACGGTGGCCGCCTTCATCGCCGAGCCGATCCAGGGCGCGGGCGGCGTGATCGTGCCGCCCGCGAGCTACTGGCCGCTCGTGCGCGAGGTCTGCGACCGTTACGGCGTGCTGCTGATCGCCGACGAGGTGGTGACGGGCTTCGGGCGCAGCGGCAGCCTGTTCGGCAGCCGGGGCTGGGGCGTGCGGCCCGACATCATGTGTCTCGCGAAGGGCATTTCGTCGGGCTACGTGCCGCTCGGCGCGACGGTGGTCAATGCGCGGATCGAGGAGGCGTTCGCCGCCAACGCGGATTTCGGCGGCGCGATCATGCACGGCTATACCTACGCCGGCCACCCGGTCGCCTGCGCGGCCGCGCTCGCGAGCCTCGACATCGTGCTGCGCGAAGACCTGCCCGGCAACGCGGCGAAGCAGGGCGCCTACCTGCTCGAGGCGCTGCAACCGTTCGTCGAGCGGTTCGACGCGGTCGGCGAGGTGCGCGGCAAGGGACTGATGCTCGCGCTCGACCTGGTGGCCGACAAGGCGACCCGCGAGCCGATCGATCCGATGTCGGGCTATGCGAACGCGGTGGCCGAGATCGCGCGTGCGAACGGGGTGCTGGTGCGGCCGGTGGGCACCAAGATCATCCTGTCGCCGCCGCTCGTGATCGGCCGACCGGAGCTGGACCGGCTTGTCGACGGGCTCGCGGCGGGCTTCGCGGAAACGCCGTTCCGCCCGTCCTGACGGCGCCGGCCGGCCGGTTTGCCAATTTGCGCTATGCGCGGGAATATTGGCCTCCGTATGGTCTCGACATCGGACGACACAATCAGGGAGACGACCATGTCGGGTTCACCAGGGTATTCCAGCGCGCCGGCCGCAGCCCCGGCGCAGGCGGGCGGCGCTCAGGCGGCGCTCGCCGCCGGCGCGGTCGGTTTCCCGACGGCGCTCGCGAGCGCCGTCGGCCTCATCATGGCAAGCCCGGTGATCCTCACCGCCACCTCGGGCTTCGGCATGGGCGGCTGGGCCTTCGCGGTCGCGATGCTGATCGCGTTCGTGATGATGCAGGCGCAGGCGACGACCTTCTCCGAGGCGGCGGCGATGCTGCCGACGGCGGGCTCGGTTTACGACTATCTGTCGTGCGGCCTCGGCCGCTTCTTCGCGATCACCGGCACGATCTCCGCGTATTTCCTCGTCCACGTGTTCGCCGGCACGGCCGAGACGATCCTGAGCGGCATCATGGCGCTCGTCAACTTCGAATCGCTGAACGCCGCGCTCGAACGGCACAACAGTTCCTGGCTCGTCGGCGTCGGCCTCGTCGTCCTGTTCGCGTGCACCAACATCATCGGCATCCGCGTGTTCAGCCGGCTCGAGATCGTGCTGACGGCCGGCATGTGGCTGTCGCTGCTGACCTTCGGCGTGCTCGGGCTCGTCGCCGCGCCGGCGGTGCCGCTCGACGGCTGGTTCGGCCGCTCCGAGATCGGCGCGTCGGCGCCCGCGGTGCTGTCGCTCGTCGGCATGGCGATGTTCATGTTCGTCGGCTGCGAATTCGTCACGCCGCTCGCGCCGGAAATGCGCGCGCCGGGCCGCACCATCCCGCGCGCGATGGCGCTCGGGCTGCTCGGCGTCGCGGTGTGCATGTTCATCTACGGCGCGGCGATCAAGCGCCAGGTGCCGAACGTCGCGGTCAGCGCGGACGGGCTCACGCACCTGCTCGACACGCCGGGCGCGATCCCGGCGTTCGCGCTGCAGGTGCTCGGGCCGTTCGGGCGGATCTGGTTCGGCGTCGCGTTCCTGTTCGCGGGCGCGGCGACGATCAACACGCTGATGGCCGGCCTGCCGCGCATCCTGTACGGGATGGCGATCGACGGCGCGCTGCCGAAGTGCTTCGCCTACCTGCATCCGCGCTTTCGCACGCCGGTGGTCGGGATCGTCGTCGCGGCGCTGGTGCCGATCACGCATGCGTGGCTGATCCGCGGCAACCTCGACAGCATCCTGCACCTCGTGCTCGCGGCGACCTGCGCCTGGGGCACCGCCTACCTGCTCGTCACGCTGTCGGTCGTGATGCTGCGGATCCGCCGGCCGGATCTCGCGCGGCCGTACCGGTCGCCGTGGTTTCCGCTGCCGCAGATCGTGTCGAGCGTCGGGATCGTATTGGCGATCTGGTATATCGCGCCGCCCGGCATGAACAGCCGCGACATCTACGTGCCGTTCGGCGCGATGCTCGGCCTGACCGCGCTCTACGCGCTGTTCTGGACCGTGGTCGTGCAGCGCAAGCATCCGTTCCGGCCGGTGCCGGTCGAGGAAGTGCTGCGCAACGAGCACGTGGCGCGCGCGTGAGGTCCGCCGTGTCCGAATCGGGCGCAGCGCAGCCGCGCGGCTGGCGGCGCTGGTTCGCGCCGGGGCCGGCGCCGGGCTATCGCGCGGGCGCGACGCTCGCACGGGTGGCGCGCGATCTGCAGGCGGCGTCGTGCGAAGCGGACGGCGTCGTCGCCGCGCGCGGGCGGTTGACGCTGGACGGCGGCCTCGCGCTGGCGGCGGAGGAGTGCGTCGAGCGCCAGTTCCTGATGCACACGGTGCTGGTGCGCCTGAGCCTGAAGGTACCGGGGCCGGCCGCGCGCGGGCGCGCGACGATCGGCCAGCAGGGCTGGTGGCGGCGTACCGGCGTCGCCGCGCGGCTCGGACCCGATGCGGACGACGCGTTCGCGCGCCGCGTGGCCGCGCTGCTCGATACCGCCGCACTGGGGCGGGCGCTCGCGGCGCTCGATCTGACATACTGTGCGATCGACGCGGATGCGCACGGCTGGACGCTGTGCGTCGTGCCGTTCGGCGGCAGCGAAGTGGTGAGCCGGATGCCGTCGTTCCGGCGCTATATCCGCGTGACGGATGCGCAGCGCGCGGCGCTGCTGGCGGCGTTCCAGGCCTTCGCCGCCGGGCTCGCGCAAATTTGACGCGGTTCAAGCCGTGCGTGACGCATGCCGCGCAAGCCGCCCGCCCGCGCGGCGGGCGAGGCTCTCACCGGAGACACCCATGCTGTTCCAGTCGCGCTCACTCGAAGACGTCCACGACCACGGGCTCGCGGTCGCGGGCTGGCACCAGACCTATCGTCAGATGACGCCCGGGCGCTTCAAGGGCACGGTGACGCAGGTGCTGTACGACGACTTCCATTTCTTCCGCGAGACCCTGAACCGGCGCGTCGCGCAGACGGGCACGGCGCCCGCGTCGAGCACCTCGCTCGCCGTGCCGCTGCTCGCGCCGCTGATCGGCACCTTCCAGGGGCAGCAGGTCGACGGCTATGCGCTGCTGGCGCTGCGCGCGGGAGAGGATTTCGAATTCCATACGCCGGAGGGGATGCGGCTCGTCGGGATCAGCGCGGGCTCCGACATGATCGACGAGCTGTGCGAGGTCGAGCTGGGCATGGGCGAGGGCCGCCGGCTGCGGCACGTGATCCGCCTGACCGGAGAGCAGGGGCTGGCGCTGGGCGGCCGGCTGTCGTCGTGCATCGACGATGCGCAGCGCAGCCCGGCCTGGCTCGAATACGCGGCCACCCGCCGCATGTTCCGCGACACCATGCTCAGTGTGTTCCTCGACTTCCTCGCGGGCGCGGTCGGCGACGAGCGGCGCGACATCACGCACGCCACCTACAGCGACATCGTGCGGCGCTGCGAGCGCTACCTGCGCGAGCGGCCCGAGGAGCCGGTGACGGTGCTCGAACTGTGCCGCGCGCTGCGCTGCAGCCGCCGTACGCTGCAGACGAGCTTCCAGCGCGTCGCCGACGTGACGCCCGTCACGTACCTGCGCACGATCCGCCTCAACGCGGTGCGCCGGCTGCTGCGCACGACCGGGGTGGAAGAGCTGTGCGTCGGCGAGGCCGCGGCGCGCTGGGGGTTTACCCATCTCGGCTATTTCGCGCGCGAATACCGCGACCTGTTCGGCGAATTGCCCTCGCAAACGTTGCGCGCCGCGTGACGGCGCGTCGCGCGCATGCATTTGCCGATTTGGGATATAGAGGGTTTTTTTCGCTGGATAGAGTCCCATCACACCTTCAATCAGCACTGTTGATTTGCACTGCAAAGCAACGGATTCAATGGGGATGGGACATGAAGATCGGAGCATGGGCCGCGGCTGGGATGGCGGGCGCGTTGGCCACGGCCGCGCACGCGCAGAGCAGCGTGACGCTGTACGGCACGGTGGACACGGGCATCATCTATTCGAGCAGCCAGCAGACCACGCGGGCCGACGGCTCGACGCACGGCGGCCCCGCGTGGCAGATGGGCGGCGGCAATCTGGTGCCGTCGCGCTGGGGGCTGCAGGGCACGGAGGACCTGGGGGGCGGCTGGAAGGCGGCGTTCCAGCTGGAGCAGCAGTTCCTGTCCGCGAGCGGGCAGGCCCTGCAGAGCGGCGCGGCGTTCAGCCGGCAGGCCTGGGTCGGGTTGCGCAACGACGCGGTCGGCACGCTCGGGCTGGGGCGCCAGTACGATTCATATACCGATTTCCTCGGCGCGTACGTGTCGAGCAACAACTGGTCGACGCCTTATGGTTCGCATCTGGGCGACGTCGACAACCTGAACGCCGCGTTCAATTTCAACAACGCGCTGAAGTTCACGAGCGTCGATTTCAACGGGTTCACGTTCGGCGGCACGTTCAGTCTCGGCGGGCAGGCGGGCAACTTCGCGGCGAAGCGCGGGTATGCGCTGGCGGCCGCCTATAATCGCGCGCCGTTCTCGCTGAGCGCCGGCTACATGAACCTGCGGCAGCCGCTCGACGCGGCGCTGGGCGGCGCGAACGGCTATATCGGCGATTTCTCGTGCGCGAATCCGGGCGCGATGTATTGCAGCCTGCAGGACGCGCAGTCGCTGAAGGTGCTGGGCGTGGGCGGTTCCGTCACGTTCGGCGGCGCCACGGTGGCGCTGACCTATACGCATACGCGGCTCGGCGACAGCGCGTTCTTCGCGAGCAGCGCGCGGCCGCGCGGCGACACGGTGGTGTTCGACATCGCGGAGCTGAATGCGACGTATGCGTTCACGCCCGCGCTGCGCGGCGGCCTCGCGTACATCTTCAATCGCGCGAAACCCGACGGCGTGGCGGCGACGCGCTTCCATCAGGTCAATCTCGGCGCGAACTACAGCCTGTCGAAGCGGACCGCGCTGTATGCGGTCGCGATCGGGCAGATCGCATCGGGACGCGGGCTGGGTACGGGGGCGGACGGCGAGCCGGCGGACTACGCGCAGATTCCGGTGCTGAACAACAGCAATTCGAATCGGCAACTGGCGTTGATGGCGGGGATCAAGATGGACTTCTGAGCGTGAAGGGGGAGAGGCGGCGGGAGGCGAATCGGCGCCCCCCGCCGCCTCACGCCGCCTCACGCAGTACGACCCGTTACGCCGGCCGTGACTTTTCCCTCGTTCATGCGCGATCCCGGCGGTCCTATGCTTTCCAGGCAGCATCCTTACCTGGAGAGATCATGAGACCGTTCATCGATATTTCGCACGTTGCAAACGATCCGGCATTCGTCAATCTGGATCATGTGTTCGGCCTGGCCGGCCGAGTCACCTTGTACAACAGCGCCACGACCGATCCCGAAGCGTTGCGGTATCTCGACGCGATGGTCAACGTGCTCGATCGCGACGATTTCGCCCGCGAGCAGATCCGTCAGCGCGGGTTGGGGCACGCGGCCGGAAGCGCGCTTGCCGCGCTGGAGTATGCGCGGCGCACGATTCAGGGCAATCCGCCGGCCACGCCGTTCAACGCGCAGTCCGCGCCGGATCGGCTCGTGCTGACGCCCTGACGCCCTGAGGCACGGGGCTTGGCACGAGCGCGTGTCGGTTTTTTTTTCAACCGGTGCGCTTCATCGTTGCCGTTGGGGCGCCCTGCGAACGAGGCATGCCGTTCGAACTTGAACCGGCGGGATTTCCGGATTCGCGGGGTATTTGCCTGATGTGGCGCACGGGGTGATGCAGGCGTTGCCGTGGCGCTCGTTTCATGGGTACCGCATGGAGTCATGAGATGAACATCCACCCGATTCGAAACGAGGCCGATTACGATGCTGCTTTGAAGGCAGTGTCTGTTCTCATCGATGCCGATCCGGCGCCTGGCACCCGGGAAGGCGACGAATTGGAGATCTTGGCGATCCTGATCGAGCGCTACGAGAATGAATATTTCCCGATGAAATGACCGCGCCGTAACCGGGCGCAGGGCGTAGATTCCTGCGGGATGCAGTGACGGATGTGTTAGGCATGCGAACGGATTGATTTAGTGTTTACCCGGATATCGATATTGTTCTTTGTGAGTTGTAATGAAGCCGAAAAATCATGTTTTCGATGTGATTTTATTTTTTGTTAATTGGAATTGAAAATTGAGCGAAAAAAATTTATTCAAGCCGTTTTTGTGTTTCGCTGCATTTGTTGTCGTGTCTAACGCTGGAGCCGACTGCAGGGTGCCGATGACGGTGGCGGGAAGGACTTTCGTTAATGTTGTTGATGATCAGTACTCACCACAAAACCCGAATGCCGGAAGTGTTTTGAAGGTTGATTTTGGTAATGGCGTGTATGATCTCAAGATTCTTCAGACTGGACAAAGCGTTCGAGGGGCTTATCAATACAGTGCTTTGGCTCCCAATGTCGGTCAATTGAGAATGAAGGAAAATTTTGATGGGCAGATTTCTGATTATACAGTTACGCTGGTATGCCTGACTGATTTTTCTGGTACTCTCGTGACCACGCAGTGGCAGGGTGCTATCAAACCAGATATTCGCCAGAATTCAGGTCGTTATAACATACTGAAGTAGATTGGGTGATTTTGAATTTTTTTGGAATTCATGCTAAAGATGTGGACTGCGTGTCGTTCGGTAACGAAACGTCGTCTGTATGACGCGACGGGAGGTCGAGGTTATCCTCCCTTCCATTGCACGGCCTTACTTGGGACTGTCAGATATTTCGTGTTTCGGGCATAACATGACGCCACACAGGAGCGTTTATGTCACGCAAACCGAAAGCCCGCACGGGCGAACGCTTCTTCCAATGCTTCGACGGCATGTACGGCTTCCAGCGTGATCGCCACCCGGTGCGAGAGAACCTTGCGGCTTGCCCAGTCCACCACCGCCGTCAGATCATGGCTTGCCGAGCGTGACCAGCATCCCCGCGACGAACATTCGCCACGGCGAGCGCGCCTGCGGCAGGTCGCCCGCGCCGGCCTCGGCCGGCGCCGACCACATCTTCCAGGCCAGGAACAGCAGGTAGCCGACGCCCGCGAGCTTCAGCACCAACAGCCCCGTCGAGAACGTGCGCGCGAACACCGACAAACCCGCCACCGCGAGCGTGAGCCACAGCACCTCGCCGATCCACGTCGCCGCGAGAAACGGCAGCACGTCGCGAAAACCGTTGGTCAGCACGCGCGCGACCAGCGCGGCAATGCTCGGGCCGGGTGTGCAGGCCATGGCGATGAGGGCGAAGGAGAAGGCGAGGGCGGCGAGGCTCGATGCGGCCATGGCGGCATGCGGCTCGGTGGGCGGGAAACGAAGGACATCGCGCAGCGCGCGCGACGAAATGTGCGACGCGGGGCTGCGAATGATCGAAGGAATTGATTATAGTGCGTCCGTTCAGACTCACAGGATGACCGCACCTTGGCCGAGCTTCCCTTGTCCCCCTCGATCCGCATCCGCGCCGCGTTGCCGCGCGAAGCCGACGCGATGGCCGCCGTCGAGGCGGCCGCCGCGCAGCGTTTCCACGCGATCGGCATGTCGCACATCGCCGAGAGCCCGCCGACCGGCCGCGCCGACCTGCTCGCGCGCATCGAGGCCGGCCGCGCGCTGGCGGCCGTCGACGAAACGGACACGCTCGTCGCGTTCGCGATCTACCGGATGCTGGACCCCGCGCGGCTTTATCTGGAGGAACTGGATGTGCTGCCCGCCTGCGCGGGCCGGCGCATCGGCGCGGACCTGATCGAGGCGGTCGCGGCGCGTGGCCGCGAGACGGGGGCGTCGGCACTGGTGCTGTCGACGTTCCGCGACGCGCCCTGGAACGCGCCGTACTACAGCCGCCTCGGCTTCTCGATCCTGGCCGACGATGCGCTCGACCCGCTGCTCGTCACGGTGCGCGCCGCGCATGTCGCGGGCGGCCTCGACGAATCGCGGCGGGTCTTCATGCACCGCGCGCTGGACGCGCGCGCGGCCTGACGCGCGCCGTTACGCGGCGCTGTCGAGCGCCGGGTAGTCGACGTAGCCGGTTTCGCCCTTCGCGTAGAAGGTCGCCGGGTTCGGCTGGTTGAGCGGCGCGTTCAGTTCGAAGCGGCGCGGCAGATCCGGATTCGCGATGAACAGCTTGCCCCAGGCCACCGCGTCGGCTTCGCCGGACGCGAGCGCCTGCTGCGCGCCGTCGAGCGTGAAGCTCTCGTTCGCGATGAACGGGCCGCCGAACGCCTGCTTCAACTGCGGACCGATAGGTTCGTTGCCGAACGACTCGCGGGCGAACAGGAACGCGATCTTGCGGCGCCCCAGCTCGCGGGCGACATAGCCGAAGGTCGCGAGCGGATCGGAATCGCCCATCGTGTGCGCGTCGCCGCGCGGCGCGAGGTGCACGCCCACGCGTTGCGCGCCCCACACGTCGATCGCCGCGTCGACCACTTCGAGCAGCAGCCGCGCGCGGTTCTCGATCGAGCCGCCGTAGGCGTCGGTGCGGTGGTTCGTGCTGTCCTGCAGGAATTGGTCGAGCAGGTAGCCGTTCGCGCCGTGCACCTCGACGCCGTCGAAGCCGGCTGCCTTCGCATTCTCGGCGCCGCGCCGGTAGGCGGCCACCACGCCCGGGATCTCGTCGAGTTCGAGCGCGCGCGGCGTCACGTACGGCCGCTCCGGACGCACGAGGCTCACATGGCCCTTCGGCGCGATCGCGCTCGGCGCGACGGGCAGTTCGCCGTCGAGGAACACAGGATCGGAGACCCGGCCGACGTGCCACAGCTGCAGGAAGATCCGGCCGCCGGCCTGATGCACGGCGTCCGTCACGAGCTTCCACCCTTCGACCTGCTCTTGCGACCAGATGCCGGGCGTCTCGGCGTAGCCGACGCCTTGCGGCGTGACTGAAGTGGCCTCGCTGAGGATCAGGCCGGCCGACGCGCGCTCCGCGTAGTAGCGGGCCATCAGCGCGTTGGGCAGGCGCGCCTCGCCGGCGCGGGCGCGCGTCAGCGGCGCCATGATGATGCGGTTCGGCAGCGTGAGATCGCCGACGGTCAGGGGATCGAACAGGGACGGCATGGTAAGGACCTCTTATCAAGTGGAACGGCACGCCCGCATACAGGCGGGGCCGGCTGGCGTCACAGGCCGCGGTGCAGTTCGTCGAGAAACGCCTGGATCACGGGTTCGTCGCGTTTGAAGAAGGCCCACTGGCCGACGCGCGTCGACGTGATCAGCCCGGCCCGCTGCAGCGTGGCCAGATGGGCGGACACGGTCGATTGCGACAGGCCGCAGCGCGCGTCGATCTGGCCCGCGCAAACGCCGTCGTGAAACGGATGCGTCTGCGCGTTGAAGTACCGTTCGGGTTCCTTCAGCCACGCGAGAATCTCGCGGCGGACCGGATTGGCAAGCGCTTTGTGGATGGCGTCGGTGTCGATCGTCATGGGGACAGGTTCAATCGCTGGGATACGTGTATCGTTGGTTTTCGAATCATATATCGGGATATCGCGATATGTCGAAAGACATTGGTCGGGGTAGGGATACCGGCCTCGACGCGGCCGGCTTCCGTCAAGGGCTCAACGCAGCCCGCCGCGCGGCAATCCCGGCGGGGGGCCGGTATCCGTCAGGCTGAAGGTCGGCATCGACGCCGGGCAGTGGAATGCTTTCAGCACGGGGCTCGTCAGGGGATTCGCGGCGGTGCCGGGGCTCGCGATATCGAGCACGGCGCGCCGGTCGTCGAAATCGAGCGCGATGCGCGTGCGTCCGGGCGTCGCGGTCTCGATCACGCGGCCCTTTTGCAGCAGCCGCAGCAGCGCCCAGGGACCATCCGCCGACAGCGTCGAGGTATCGGGCCGGATCCGCGGCTCGGCCGTGACGTCCACATGCGCGCCGCCGCGCGGTCCCGGCCAGTTCATCGTGCGTGGCGCGACCGGGCCGTGCTGGTAGAGCATCGTCTGTCCGTCGACGTCGATCGCGAGGCTCGTGATCGACGGATCGAGTTCCGGCACGCGCAGGTCGATCTTCCACGCAAGCTGTTTCTGGCCGGGATCGCTGAAGAACACGTCGCGGATCGCCTTGGCCTGCTGGAACGGTTCGAGATCCGGTCCCTGTACGGGCTCGGTGGCGCCGGGCAGCGTCCGGTAGCGCCACGGTCGCGTGGACGTGTCGACGAATGGGGCGAGCGTCTTCACGAAGAAGTCGTCGAGGAGGCCGCCTTGCGCGAAGACCCGCGTGAAGTCGTCGATGCCGACGTCGCGGCGGCTGTCGGCGGAGAACGGAAAGTTGCCGGCGATCGCGAGCCGGCAGGTATCGCCGATCGTCGCCTCCAGCTGTCGCGACAACAGCAGCCCGATGCCCCGGTTGACCTCGCGCGATCCCTGCTGCGTCAGTTCGAGCAGCACGGCGCGCAGCGGCGCGGGCATCGCGTCGGCGGTCATCTGCAGTTTGGCCGCGACATCGCTCGGCGGCGGCACGCTGTTGTTGGACAGCGCTTCGTTCGCAACGGTCAGGGCCGTGTAATAGTCGTTCAGCTGGCTCGTCACGCCGTCGAGCCCGGTTTTCCCGGCCGGCGCGGCCGCGGGGCGGATGCCCGCGGGCAGGTCGGCGTCACCCGTCACGAGGTCGCGCAGCAGGGCGAAATGGTCGTCGACGAGCGTGCGTTCCAGGCGGGCGTCGACGTGCGCGTCGAGCGCCTTGACCACCGCCGCGCCGCCGGCTTTTTGCAGCGCGTCGCGCTCGGTCGCGACGACCGGCCGGGTGAGGGTGGTCTCGCGCACCGCCGCGCGCGCGAGCCGCACGAGCGGCGAGTCCGGCGCGACGAAGCCGCGCAGCACCAGCAGATTGAAGGCGAGGCTCGTACCGCTCACGGTGCGGATGTCGGCGAGGAACGCATCCCATTGCTGCACATATTCCTGCAGGTATTGCCGGCGGATGGCCTCGGTCAGCGGATCATCCGGTGCGGCGACCGCGCGCGCGAACGCCGTCGTTTTTTTTTGAGCGTCGTTCAGATCGGCGCGGCCCATCGCCCAGGCGTCGTCGTCGCGCGCGATCTGCACGAATTCGGGCAGGCGCTTGTCGAACAGACGCCAGTATCCGTCGTAGGTGAACAGCCCGGGCACGCCGTGCGCGAGCGGCGCGCCGCTCGCACGCGTGAAGACGGTCCCGGCTTGCGGCCCGACGGCCCGGATCAGCGTGAAATCGTCCGGCGCGCTCGCCTGCATCGCCGATTTGGCCCGTTCGTAGAGCCGTTCGGTCGCGTTGGTGCCGTTGAGGAGCGTGCGCGCCTGCTGGATCAGCGCGTCGTTGCGGATCAGCGGCGATTGCACGATGCGCCCGCCGGAAAACAGCTGCCCGACGTGCGTGATCATCGACGCACGGCTGCCGTAGACCGCGGCGCTGTCGGTGCCGGCCCAGTCGTCGAGCACCCAGGCCTGCACCTGCGCGGCGTCGAAGCGTTGCTTGTCGTACAGCATCAGGTAGACGCGCAGCGCGCCGTAGGTGAGCTTGGGATCGCGGGTGACGATGCCCTGTTCGAGAACCGTCTCGATCCGCTTCACGATCTGCGGCATCAACAGGTTGTCTTCGAGCGCATCGTAGGTGCGGCGGCTTTCCGCGACGATCCCGGGCGGCGTGTACAGGCCGTAGCGCCATGCGCCGTCCGGCGCCGACAGGTCGAGCCCGGTATAGGCGGCCAGGCGGGCCGCGTCGCTCAGCACGTCGGGCACGGCTTCGGGATGCGGGGTCTTGTACAGCTGGCTGACGCGTGCCGTGAGCGCGGCGGTCTTGCGGCCGATCGCATCGAGATAGTCGCTGTTGTTGCCGGCGCTGACGCGCAGGCCGAGCGCGAGCCAGACGAACAGCAGCAGCGCGAGCGCATGGCCCGCGATGCCGAGCGTGCGGAACCGGTATTCCCAGCGCAGGTTCGGCTGCACGAGATGCGCGTCCGGCACCACCAGGCGGGTCAGCAGATCGTGCAGGAAAAAGCTCTGATTGCCTTCGTGCGGCGGGGCGGGCGCGGCGCTCGCGCGTCCGGGCGCGGCCGCGAGCCGCTGCGCGACGGTGTGCGGATCGGCGGCGACCTGTTCGCCGGTTTGCGCGGCGCTCGTGAAATACACGCCGCGCAGCGTCGAATGGTGTTGCGTGTCGTCGTAGCGCGAGTCGAGGAAGACCTGGTCGATCAGCTCGGCGAGTGGGCGCGTCAGCACGAGAAATTCCTCGGCCAGCAGGGTCAGGCGGCGCCGCCGGGCCGTGTCGTGCTCTTCCAGCAGGCGCGCGTTGACGCCCGCGGCGACGCGCGCGGCCAGGGCGTCCAGCTCGTCCGCGCAGCGCGCGTGGAGGCCGTCGTTCGCGATGGTCTCGGTGCCGTACGGCAGCGTGAAGCCCCACGGCTGCGCGCGGCCCTCCGTGGTCAGCGAACCGAAGTACTCGACGAAGCCGGGCAGCTGGTCCATCTTGGTGATCAGCAGGTAGACGGGGAAGCGGATGCCCAGCCCGGCGCGCAGCTCGGCGAGACGGGCGCGCAACGCGGCGGCCTGCGCGTGGCGCGCGCGCTCGTCGGCGCTGGCCAGTTCGCCGACATCGAGGGTCAACAGCGCGCCGTTGATCGGCGTGCGCGGACGATGCTTGCGCAGCAGGCGCAGGAAGCCGTGCCATTCGTCCGCGTCGACCCGATGCCGCCACGAGTCGTCGGCGTCGGTCGGATCCGCGGGCTCGTCGGGGGCAGGCTGACGCGGCAGCGCATGACGCGACGAGCCGTGCTGCGTGTAATGGCCCGCGGTGTCGATCAGCACGGCGTCGTTGGTCAGCCACCAGTCCGCCGTGCCGTCCTGGCTCGCGAGCAACGCCGCGGCGCGCTGCATCTGCCCCGCGATCGGGAACGAGAGCCCGGCGTTCAGGAGCGCGGTGGTCTTGCCCGCGCCGGCCGGGCCGAGCGTCAGGTACCACGGCAGTTCGTACAGATAGCGCTTGCCCTGGAACAGGCGGGCGAGGCCGCGCACGCCGGTGCGCACCGCTTTCAGGCGCGCGAGCGCGCCGACGAGCGTCGCATCGATCTTGGCGAGGCGGCCCGCAGCGGGCGACGCGGGCTTGTGCTTGCCGAACTCGAGCAGGTTGCGAAGGAGCGCGGGATCCGCGCGCATCCTGCACAGCAGCCGGACCAGCAGGTAGAGCAGATACAGCGCGATCACGGCGGCGATCGCCAGCGCGCGGGCCGGCGCCGCGACGAACGGCGCGCTCTGGCCGAACGCGAGCAGCGGCGCTGCATGCCAGATCAAGACGCACAGCAGCGCGACCGGCACCACGCTGATCGACCACTCCGCGAGCCACAGCAGCACGCCGCCCAGCAGCAGCGCGATCACGAGGACGCGGATGCCGACGCCCGCGAGCGGCGCCAGGCCCCCGAACGTGACGAACGGTCCGACGAACCACACCAGCAGCGCGGCGGTCAGCAGGGCGGCGAAGGCCAGAAACGGGCGCGATATCAGGAAGGAAAGGAATTTGTTCATGACGGGATTCCCGGATCGTCTGGCGAGGGGTCAGTGCTCGACCGTGATGTCGACGCGCCGGTTCAGCGCGCGGCCGGACACGGTTCCGTTGTCGCCGACCGGCTCCGACTCGCCCTTGCCGAGCGCCTCCAGCCGACCCAGCGGCACGCCGGCGGCCTGCAGCATCTGCATCACCTGGGTCGCCCGCTCCTCGGACAACGCGGCGTTCGACGCGAAGGCGCCGTTGCGCACCGGCTGCTTGTCGGTGTAGCCGAGCACCGTCACCTTGCCGGGCACGCGGGCGATCTCGCGGGCAATCGTCGCGATCAGCGGCGCCATCGCGGGATTCACGGCGGCCGCGCCAGGGGGAAACATCGCATCGCTGCGGAAGACCAGCGTGCTGCGATGGTCGTTTTCGTCGACCTGCACGAGCCCGCTCGCGATCTCGTTCGCGAGCAGGTTCTTCAGGCGCAGCGTGGGCGCGGCGGCGGGCGGCGTCATGCGGCCCAGCTCGGCGATCTCCTTTTGCAGGTCGGCCGCGCGGGTGGAGAGCGTGTACTTGAAGTAGCCGAACAGCGCGAGCAGGATCAGCGACAGCGCCGCGACCGTGATCCAGACCGGGAAGTCACGGAACGACAGGCGCTTGCCGCGCGCGCCGGGCTGCCAGTGCGGCGACAGCGCGACCGAGACCGGGCCGCGTTGCGCGGCCAGCGCGTTGTAGATCCGTTGCCGCACCGTCTCGTGCTTGCGCTGGCCGTCGGCTTCGTAACGGTAACGGCCCTCGAAACCGAGGCTCAGCAGCCGGTACGCGACTTCGAGCAGGTCCAGGTGTTCGTGCGGCGCATTCATCAGCCGTCCGATCAGCAGGTAGACCTTGTCGCCGCCTTGCCGGTCCTCGTGAAAGGTGGTCGCGAGACCGTCGCTGATCCACGCGCCGAGGCTGCCGTCGCCCGTGCGCGCCCAGCTCGTCTGCATCGCGGCCTCGTCGAGCGCGGTGCACAGGCAGTAGCGCGCGCCGAGCATGTGGTCGCGGCGGATGTTCGCCTGCTCGCACAGCCGCTGGAACATGCGGACCTCCTGTTCGAGCAGCCGCCGCAACTGCTGGATGCCGTCGCGGTCGAGCCCGTCGGGCATGTCCGCGAGCGCGCGCAGCAGCGGACGCGCGGCCTCCAGCAGCGGATTGCGCGCGGCCTGGACGGCGGCGAAGCGCGCGGCGGGGGATTCTGCGGCAGGCGATCCTGCGGCAGGCGATCCTGCGGCAGGCGACCCTGCGGCATTCGCGCCGCCCGACCATGCGAAGGGCGCGGCGGCGGGATCGCGCGATTCCGGAGCGGCCGCGTCCGGATGATGCAAGGCTTCTTGGCTCACTGATCTTCTCCGGTTCGTTCGTGACGGCTCCGCTAGCCTCGGATGCCCCACAGTTCCAGCCTCAGGGCGGGAAAATCGCCCGCGACGTGCAGCGCGAGCCCGCCGTGGCGCGCCACTTCTTCCCACAGCGGCCCGTTGCGCACGAGCTCGTAGTACACATAGCCCGCGTTGAAGGGGAGCTGCCGGGGCGGCACCGGCAGGGCCTGGAGCCCGATGCCGGACAGGTGGCTGCGCACCAGGTCGGGCAGGCGCTCGGACGGCCCCGCCTTCGCCTGGGCGATGAACTGCTGCTGCAGCACGTCGGGCGGCATCTGCGCGTGCACGGCGAGCACGACCGCGCTGAAGCCCTGCATGTCGACGGGATCGACCACCGCATTGCGCATCCCGTGCCCCTGGTCCGCGAGCGGGATGCTCTGCGCGCTGCGCACCAGCACGGCGTTCAGCAGCCGATGGGTATCGTCGACGACGGGCTTCAGGCACAGGTGCGGCGCGTCGTGCTGGTACGGCGGATGCGAATCGAGCGGCCGGCGCGTGTCGACGCGCACGTAGGTGGACAGTTCGCCCGCCATGCCGATGAGCAGCGCGTAGAGATCGGCGGGCGAGGTGCTCGGCACGCGCTGCAGGTGCCGCAGCAACGGCTCGTAGCGATTGAGCGCCTGCAGCAGCAGGTAGTCCGAGACTTCGGCCGTGGTGCCGGGGCGGCCGTCCGCGCCGGTCAGCCGCTCCGCGAGCCCGCTCGCGCGCAGGCGCGTGAGATCGAGGATCTTCGCGAGCCAGCTGCTCAGCATGTCGCTCGCGCCGTAGCCGATCACCGGCGGCGTCAGCGTATCGTCCAACTCGATGCCGGCATCCGCGCGGATCGCCTTGACGCGGGTCAGCGCGAGGCCGATCCACGCATCCGTCAGCTCCTTCTCGGGGAGCAGCCGCAAGCGCAGGTTCGCGAGCTGGACCGTTTTCGGACCCTGGCCGATCGAGTTCGTGTCGCGCAGGTCGGTGTCGAACACGACGTAGCGCGCGAGCGATTCGGCCGCATGGTCGAACGTGGTTTCCTCGCGGTTCGGCACGCGGATCGGCACGGCGAGATAGATCAGCTGGTCCAGGTGCTCGGGCCGGATCGTCAGCGGCGCGGGCGGCGGGGTGCTGCCCGGCGCGTCGAACGGCGTGCCGTCGGCGAACACGCCGCTCGCCGATTTGACGATGATCTTGCCGAGCGCCGGCGCCTCGGTGTCGAGGCTGTAGTGACTGAAGCCGAAGAAGAACGGCGAGAGCGGCGCCGCGCGCTTGTGCGCGTACTGCTCCAGGTAGCGTTCCTGCTGCTGGAACAGTTGCGGGCGCATGAACAGGCCCTCGCTCCAGACCACCTTGTTAGTCCAGCTCATGATTGCGTTCCGCCGTTCGGGTCATTTTGCGGTTTCGGTGACGTTGATCGCATGGGTGTCGAGGTCGATGTTCAGTTTCACGCGCGGCGACGAGAAGCGATACCACTTCGCATCCGGCGCGGCGGGCAGCGGATAGACCGCGCGCCAGACCGAATGCGGCAGGTCGCGGTAAGCCGCGACGACGCCGAGCGCTGTGGCGGCCGGGTCCTGGTCGCGGCGGATCGTCCGGTGCTCGCCGGGCCGCAGCTGGAACCGGTCGCGGCTCGCGAGATCGTCCGCGAGCACCGTCCGGTCCTTGTCCTGCAGCGAGAAGAAATCGGCCGCGCGAAAGGCGCCGTCGGTCTTCAGCTGATAGAGGCTGACGACGATCGGCGCGGCGCGGTTGCGGTCGTCCGGGTTGACGGTCGGCGCGGCGTTCACGACGAGGTCGAGACGGATCGTTTGCTTCGCCGCGGGTGCGCCGTTCGCGCACGCGGCGAGCGCGAGCGCGCAGGCGAACCCGCAGACAGGAGAGATCGGACGCATGCCAGTGACCAGGTGGAATGGATCGGGGCGGGGGCATCCGGCGGCGCTCGGAGCCGCCGCCGGATGCGCGGGTCCGCCGTTCAGGCTTCCTTGTTGCCCTTGATGTCGAAGCTGGTCGTGACGGCGCCGCCGCTGCCGCCCTGCGCGTTCTGCACGACGTACTCCTGCTTCACGCGCGCGAACGACAGGGACACCGTCTCGCGGCTGAGGGCATGGTCGATGCTGTTGCCCGACGGGTGGACGCGCGTGACGATCACGTCGCTCATCGTGAGCTTCAGGTATTCGAGCGGATTGCCGCCCGCCTTGCGCATCACGAGCACGGCCTGGTCGACATGCTTGCCGGTCAGCGCGTATTTCATGAGGTTCGGGCTGGCGCGATCGATCGCGTGCTCGAACGTGAGATCGCGGACCGACGCCTTGCCTGCGCCGCCGCCGCTGCCGGCATGCATCGACGATTCCTGCAGGATCTGCCAGTCCCAGCTCAATACCTCGATTTCGTCCTTGTGGCTTTCATCGAGCGATTCGCCGTTGATGCCGTCGATCTTCAAGAAAATATCCTGAGCCATGTGCTTGCTCTCTGTGGTGAATGACAATGAAGAAGGCCGGACGCGCGGGGCGCTGCGCGTCGGGTTCGCGCGTCCGGCCGGCCGAGGCTGCCGCCCCGCGTGGACTCAGGCGGCCTCCTTGATCGAGGGCAGCTTCGCGACCAGCCGCAGCGACACGGTCAGGCCTTCCAGCTGGAAATGCGGCCGCAGGAAGAACTTCGCCTGGTAATAGCCGGGATTGCCTTCCGCTTCCTCGACCAGCACTTCGGCCGCCGCGAGCGGGCGGCGCGCCTTGGTGTCCTGCGAGGAATTGGCCGGATCGGCGTCGACGTAGTTCATGATCCATTCGTTGAGCCAGCGCTGCATGTCCTCGCGCTCCTTGAACGCGCCGATCTTGTCGCGCACGATGCACTTCAGGTAGTGCGCGAAGCGCGAACACGCGAACAGATAGGGCAGGCGCGCCGACAGGTTCGCGTTCGCCGTGGCGTCCGAATCGTCGTATTCCGCGGGCTTGTGCAGCGATTGCGCGCCGATGAAGGTCGCGTTGTCGGTGTTCTTGCGGTGCACGAGCGGAATGAAGCCGTTCTTCGACAGCTCGGCCTCGCGCCGGTCGGAGATCGCGATCTCGGTCGGACACTTCATGTCGACGCCGCCGTCGTCGGTCGGGAAGGTATGGCACGGCAGGTTGGCGACCGTGCCGCCCGATTCGACGCCGCGGATCAGCGAGCACCATCCGTACTGCCGGAACGAGCGGTTGATGTTCACGCCCATCGCATAGGCGGCGTTGGTCCACGCATAGCGGCGGTGATCGGCGCCGTCCGTGACTTCCTCGAAGTCGAATTCGTCGACCGGGTTGGTGTGCACGCCGTAGGGCAGGCGCGACAGGAAGCGCGGCATCGCGAGGCCGATGTAGCGCGCGTCGTCCATGTTGCGCAGCGAATTCCACGACGCGTATTCGAGATTCTGCGTGAAGATCTTGGTGAGATCGCGCGGATTCGCCAGCTCCTGCCACGACTCCATCTGCAGCACCGACGGCGACGCGCCCGAGATGAACGGCGTGTGCGCCGCCGCCGCCACTTTCGCGATCGAACCCAGCAGGTCGACATCGGGCGGCGTGTGGTCGAAGTAGTAGTCGGCCATCAGGCAGCCATACGGCTCGCCGCCGAGCTGGCCGTATTCCTCCTCGTAGATCTGCTTGAACAGCGGGCTCTGGTCCCAGGCCTGGCCCTTGTAGCGTCGCATCGCGCGGCGCAGCTCCTCCTTCGAGATATCCATGAAGCGGATCTTCAGGCGCTCGTCGGTCTCGGTGTTCGACACCATGTGATGCAGCCCGCGCCAGGCGGATTCGATCTTCTGGAAATCCTCGTCGTGGAGGATCAGGTTGATCTGTTCGGACAGCTTCTGGTCGATCCGCGCGATGATCGACGCGATGCTCTTGTACGCATCGTCGCTGATCGTCGCGGCCTGTTGCAGCGCCTGCTCGGCGAGCGTGCGCACGGCGTACTCGACTGCCTCGCGGGCCTGTTCGGTCTTGGGCCGGAACTCGTGCGTGAGCAGGCGGGCGAAATCCGACTCGGTCTGCGGCGCGTCGGCGAGCGCCGTCGATGCTTGCGTTTTCTTCATGATGGCTTCCTCGGAAACGAAGATGGGATGGCGATCGGTCACCGTGCGTCGGTCTCGCGGCCGGCGCCGTCCGCGTCGTCGGCGGGCGGTTTCGGCGCGGCCGCGAGCGCCTGGAGCAGCGCCGTGTCCTGCAGCAGCTGATTCACGAGCGCCTCGGCTCCCGACTTGCCGTCCATGTAGGTCTGCAGGTTCGCGAGCTGGGTGCGCGCCTCGAGCAGCCGGCGCAACGGCTCGACCTTGCGCGCGATCGCGGCCGGCGAGAAATCCTCGATGCTCTCGAACGTCATGTCGACCATCAGTTGCCCGTCGCCCGTCAGCGTGTTGGGCACCGCGAATGCGACGCGCGGCCCGACCGCTTTCATGCGCTCGTCGAAGTTGTCGATGTCGATGTCGAGGAAGCGCCGGTCGGCCACCGACGGCAACGGCGTGACCGGTTTGCCCGACAGGTCGGCCAGCACGCCCATCACGAACGGCAGCTCGACCTTCTTCTCCGATCCGTAGACTTCGACGTCGTATTCGATCTGCACCCGCGGCGCGCGGTTGCGCGCGATGAATTTCTGAGAACTGCCGGATGTGGACATGCGTGACTCCATGAACGAAGGAAAGGCGGGCAGGCGCTAGGCGGCCTGCCCGGCGGAAACCGGCGTCGGTGCGGACGTCGCCGGAGCCTTTAGGCTCGGGCGGAACACGAGCGCGTCCTGTGCCGGCGCGGCTGGATCCGCTACGCCAATCCCGATGTGCGCAAGCACGGCGTGCGTGTCCAACGTGTCGAGCCACAGCGCGGCGAGGCGCGGCAGCACGTATTGCTCGATGAAACCGACCAGCACCCGCGCGCCGGTTTCCTGCACGAGGCAGCGCTCGACGATGTAGGCGAGCACGGCGTCGTCGTAGTCGACCGCGATGTGGTGCTGTTGCGCCATGCGCGCGACCACGCGATCGAGGTGCAGGCGCACGATGCGCGACAGCGCGGCGGGGTCGAGGGGCCGATACGGCACGACGCTCACGCGGCCGAGGAAGGCGGCGGGAAACGTCTTCAGCAGTTCGGGCAGCAGCGCGTCGCGCAGGCCCGCGGCGTCGGGCGCGCAGGCCGGATCGGCGCACAGGGCCGCGCACAGCGCCGCGCCGGCGTTGCTCGTCAGCAGGATCGTCGTGTTGCGGAAGTCGATGAAGCGACCGTCGCCGTCTTCCATGTAGCCCTTGTCGAACACCTGGAAGAACATCTCGTGCACGTCGCCGTGGGCCTTCTCGATCTCGTCGAGCAGCACCACCGAATACGGGCGTCGCCGCACCGCCTCGGTCAGCACGCCGCCCTCGCCGTAGCCGACGTACCCGGGCGGCGCGCCCTTGAGCCCGGAAATCGTGTGCGCCTCCTGGTACTCGCTCAGATTGATCGTGATCAGGTTCTGCTCCCCGCCATACAGCGCCTCGGCCAGCGCCAGCGCGGTCTCGGTCTTGCCGACGCCGGACGGTCCGGCGAGCAGGAACACGCCGAGCGGCTTGCGCGGATCGGTGAGCCGCGCGCGCGCGGTCTGCACGCGTTCGCTGATCTGGCGCAGCGCCTCGGTCTGGCCGATCACGCGCGCGGCGAGGGTCGCGGGCAGGGTGCGCACCGCCGCGACCTCGTCGGTCACCATGCGGCCGAGCGGAATGCCGGTCCAGTCGGACACGATCTCGGCGACGATCGCCTCGTTGACTTCCGGGAACACGAGCGGCTGCTCGCCCTGGGCGGCGACGAGGCGGCGTTCGAGCGAGCGCAGCGCCTCGCCGTCGCCCGGCCCGGGCTCGTTCGCCAACGCCGCGGCGCGGGCGTCCAGCAACGCTCGCGCCGCTTCGGCCTGGGCCTGCCAGCGCGCGTCGAGCGCGGCCTCGTCGGCGCTCAAGGCCGCGATGCGCGCCCGGGCGTCGCCGTCCGCCTGTTCGGCGGCCAAACCGAGGCGGGCTTCCTGCGTGAGCAGCGCGAGTTCGACGCGCGCCGCGTGCAGGCGCTGACGCAGGTGCTGCAATTCGCGCGGCGCGGCATGCTGTGACAGCGCGACCCGCGCACAGGCGGTGTCGAGCAGGCTGATCGCCTTGTCGGGCAACTGGCGCGACGGGATATAGCGATGCGACAGCGCCACCGCCGCGCGGATCGCCTCGTCGCGCACCACGACGCCGTGGTGCCGCGCGAACATCGGCGCGAGCCCGCGCACCATGTGGATCGCCGCGGCTTCCTCGGGCTCCTGCACCTGCAGCACCTGGAAGCGGCGCGTCAGCGCGGGATCCTTCTCGATGTAACGCTTGTACTCGGCCCACGTGGTGGCGCCGATGGTGCGGATCGTGCCGCGCGCGAGCGCGGGCTTCAGCAGGTTCGCCGCGTCGCCGGTGCCGGCCTGGCCGCCCGCGCCGATCAGCGTATGGATCTCGTCGACGAACAGGATCACCGGCGAGGGCGACTTCGCGGCCGCCTCCAGCACGCCTTTCAGGCGGGCCTCGAATTCGCCCTTCAGGCTCGCGCCGGCGAGCAGGGCGCCGACATCGACGCTCATCAGGCGGACGTCGGCCAGCTTCGGCGGGACGTCGCCCTGCGCGATCGCCAGCGCGAGTCCTTCCACCACGGCGGTCTTGCCGACGCCCGCCTCGCCGGTGAGGAGCGGATTGTTCTGGCGGCGGCGCAGCAGCACGTCGATCATCGTGCGGATCTCCAGCTCGCGTCCGACCACGGTGTCGATCTCGCCGTTGCGTGCGCGCGCAACCAGATCCGTGCAGAACGGGTCGAGCGGCGTGCCCGCCGGCGATGCGCCGGCCGCGGCTGCGGCGTCGGGCGCGGTCAGGTCGGGCGCGCCGGCTTCGGGCGAGCCGTCGATCCAGCCGGCGAGCCGTTCGTCGAGCCCGTCGGCCGGCAGCTTCGCGAACGTCGGCGAGATCGACAGCAGCACGCGGCGCAGTTCCGGCGTGCCCGCCAGCGCGGCGACGAGCCACGCGCCCCGGATGCGCCGGTCGCCGAATTGCAGCGTGGCCAGCAGCCAGGCGCGCTCGACCGCCGTTTCGACGTGGTGCGAGAAATCGCTGACCGCACCGGCGCCGGCGGGCAGGGCCGCGAGCGCGCGCGCCATGTCGCGCTCGAGCGCATCGCGTTCGATGCCGGCGTGCCGGACGATCCGATGCAGGTCGGAATCGGCTTGCTGGAGGATCTGGTGGAGCCAGTGAACCAGCTCCACGTAGGGATTGGCGCGCAGCTTGCAAAAGGCGGTCGCCGACTCGATGGCCTTGAAGAGACTGCCGTCGAGCTTGCTGAACAACGCCTGACGTGAAATCGCCATGAAGAATCCTTCTCTCTGCGTTACCCCGTCACGATTTTCAGCGCGATGCGTATTGGAATCGGTCCGTGGATTATTTTTTAAAGCGCTCCGGTTTGAATTTTTCCGGAGTGGTCGGTGTTTGATTTTGATTTTTGGGGAATCGAATTGGAGTGGATTATTTTGCCGCGCTTAATTGGCGGTCAACTACCATAAATGGGTGGTTATTTATTTGAAGAAATTGGATGAGTGTTTATTTTATCGAAACGGCCGATTGTCAAATTTTGACAATATCCGGGAAATGTAGGTGGACAAAGGCATTGCGCTGGTATCAAATGGTTTTCGGCGATCCTTTGAATGCGTCATCGCCGCATAAAATAAAGTGTCGATTCTGATTTTGGATGGCATTGGAAGGCGCTTTGTTTATTAACTAATGAGGCCAATGTAATGCGTCTTATTGGATGGTGATTGCGCGACCGCGAGAAGTAATCGGGCGGATGTATCGAAATTCGTTCCGATTCGAATTTTCGACTGATATCCACGATTAATCGGGGTGACCATGCTCGTCTTTAAATGGCTTCGGCGCAGCAAGGCGGATTCCTGCGAGCCCGATACGGGGCGGCGGGGCCGCGGGACGACATCGGCGGAATGCGTCGCCGCGGTTGACGAAGGGGTGTTCGAACTGGTCGGGCCGGCGATGGCGTCGGATGCGGCGTCGGATGCGCCGCGCGATCTCGTGCAGACGCTCTACGAGCAATACTGCGGTGCGCTCGACGCGCCGCTGGCGTCGCTCGCGAACGAATGGGCCGCGCAGACGGCGCGGCCGCCTCTGCCGCCGCCGCTCGCCCCGAGTCCGCCGGCGCGCGGCGAGGAGCCGGCCGATCCGATCGATCTCCTGCTGTCCCGCGCGCGCACGATCGACGAGGTGCTGGGCCTGCTCGGGCCGGCCGATGCGCCGGACCCGGCGGCCGACGAACCCATTCCGGACATCCTGAGGCTGTTCGCGCCGGCCGAGCACCAAGCGGGCCGCCGCACGACAAGCCTGCCGCCCGCCCTGGCGCGGCGCGAACACCAGGCGCTGGCGATCGACAGCCCGCTCGCGACGCCGCGCGCGGCAGCGGAGCCGCGCACATGAAAGCCCATGCCGCGATCGGAGAACGTCGACGCTTCGTTGCGTACCCAACCATTCGCGCCGAAGCCGAAAGCCTGCCCGGACGCGCGCCGCGCGGGTTCGGCGCGGCGCGCGGCGTGAAACTGTCCGGAGGCCGGCATGAATCGGCGTGATCACGACGCGGGCGGCGGCGAACCGACGCGCCCGGACGGCACGGGAATGGCCAGGCCGCGTCGCACGAACCTCCGGCTGCTGCCGACGCTGCTCGACCGGCTGCGCGACGACGCGCCGCACCGGCAGACCGAAGCGCCGGCCGAATACGCGGTGACGCGCGCGCAGATGCGCGCGATCGTGCAGCGCGATCTCGCATTCCTGCTCAACACGACCAACATCGACGAGCACATCGATCGCGAGCGTTACCCCGAAGCGGCCGCATCGACGCTGAATTTCGGCATGCCGCCGCTCGCGGGCGCGTTCATCGCGTCGCGCCGGTGGGCCGAGATCGAGCAGGTCATCCGGCGTGTGATCGCCGATTTCGAGCCGCGTCTGGTTCCGGACCGGCTGGTCATTGCGCCCACGCGCGACGAGACGGCGCTCGCGCGCGCGAACGTCGTCTCGTTCGAGGTGCGCGGCCTGATCCGCATGGATCCGTATCCGCTCGAATTTCTGGTGCAAAGCGCGCTCGACCTCGAGACGAGCCAGGTCAACATCACCGGCATGCGCGTCAGCTGACGCACGCCGACACCGGACGCCAACCGTGGACCCGCGACTGCTCGACTATTACAACCAGGAACTGATCTACATGCGCGAACTCGCGGCCGAGTTTGCGCGCGCGCATCCGAAGATTGCGCGACGGCTCGGCATGCAGGCGGACGAGGTGGCCGATCCGTACGTCGAACGACTGATCGAGTCGTTCTGTTTCATGGCGGCCCGGATGCAGATCAAGCTCGATGCCGAATTCCCGCGCTTTACCGGCCGGCTGCTGGAAGTGCTGTATCCGAATTACGTCGCGCCCACGCCGTCGATGGCGGTCGCGCGCCTGTATCCGAGCCGCACCGAGGGCCATCTCGCCGACGGTTTCCGGGTCGCGCGCGGAACGAGCTTCACCGCGCGCGTGCCGGACGGCGAGCAGACCGCCTGCCGGTTCCGCAGCAGCCAGGATGTCGTGCTCTATCCGCTGGAGATCGTCGGCGCGGCGCTGACGGGCATTCCACCCGACATCCCGGCGCTCGACCGCTACGTGCCGGCCGGCGCGCAGGTGCGCGGCGCGTTGCGCCTGCGCCTGCGCACCACCGGCAATACGCAGGTGGGGGATCTGAAGGGGTTGGACCGGCTGCCGCTGTATCTCGCGGGCGACGACCAGACGGCCTCGCATCTGTTCGAACTGCTGCACGTCGCGGGCGTCGCGACGCTGATCGCGGCGCCCGGCGAATTCGCCGGGCCGGGCGGGCCGCTCGCGGCGGTGACGGTCAACGCGGTGGATCACGAGGGGCTCGGCGCGGACCAGGGCCTGCTGCCGCTGAGCTGGTCGAAATTTCATGGCAACAATCTGCTGCACGAATACTTCGCATGTCCGGCGCGCTTCTACTTTGTCGCGCTGACCGGCCTTGCGCCGGGACTGAGCCGGGTGCGCGGCCAGGAGGTCGAGATCGTCGTGCTGCTGGACCAGTCGCCCGAGCGGCTGGAGAGCGTCGTCGATGCGTCGCACTTCGCGCTGTTCTGCACGCCCGTGATCAATCTGTTTCCCCGGCACACGGACCGCCTCGAACTGAGCGTGGGGCGCACCGAATTCCACCTGCTGCCGGCGCGCCTCGCGCCGCTCGACTACGAGGTGTTCTCGGTCGAGGCGATGCACGGGCAGGTCGCGGCGACCTCCGCCGAACTCGAGTTCCGGCCGCTGTACCAGACGCTCAACGACGACGAGCGCAATCACGGCCGCTATTTCTCGACCCGCCGCGAGCAGCGCCTGACCTCGGACTCGGCACGCCGGTACGGCACGCGCACGCCCTATGTCGGCACCGAGATGTTCGTGTCGCTGGTCGACCAGAACGAAGCGCCGTACGGCGAGGAGATCCGCTACCTGTCGGTCGATGCGCTGGTGACGAACCGCGACCTGCCGAGCCTCGTGCCGCGTGACGGCGTGCACGACCTGACGGTCACCGAATCGGCGCCGCTCGCGAGCGTCGGCCTGATCCGCGCGCCGAGCGCGCCGAAGGCGCCCTATGCGGAGCGCGACGTCGCGTGGCGGCTGATCCGCCAGCTGAACTTCAACTACCTGCCGCTCGACGCACTCGACCACCGCACCGGCGGACAAGGCCTGCGCGATCTGCTGCGGCTGTTCCTGACCGGCGACGACGCCGACAACCGCCGCCAGATCGAAAGCCTGATCGGCGTCAGGACGCAGCCGGTCACGCGCAAGCTGCCGGGCGCGGGCCCGCTCGTGTTCGGACGCGGCATCGAGTGTGCGTTGACGGTCGACGAGCCGGGATTCTCGGGCGTGAGCCCCTATCTGTTCGGCCTGGTGCTCGAACACTATCTGGCGCGGCACGTATCGATCAATGTATTTACGCAGACCGAACTGCATTCGATCCAGCGCGGGCAGGTTGCGCGCTGGCCGGCGCGGATGGGCGCGCGAGGAGGGGCGTGATGGCCGACCACGCCGCCACGGACGACGCGCGCGGCGTCGCGCTGTCGCCGCAACTGGTCGAGCGCCTGAGGGCCGAACCGTGGCGCTACGATTTCCTGACCTTGTTGCGGCGCATCGGCGCGGACCCGCGCATCGACCCGATCGGGACCGCACGGCGTCCGCACGCGGAGCCGTTCCGGCTCGGCCAGCAACCGAGCCTGGCATTCGCGGCGCGCGAAATCGCGAGTGTGCGGGCCGCGGCCGGCCGGCTCAAGGTGCGGCTGTTCGGCCTGGGCATGCTCGGGCCGAACGGACCGTTGCCGATCCATGTGACCGAGATCGCGCGCGATCGGGAGGAAAGCCGGCGCGACGCGACGCTGGTGGACTTTCTCGACCTGTTTCATCACCGCTATCTGACGCTGCTGTACCGCGCATGGGCGTCCGCGCAGGCGGCGGCGGGGCTCGATCGTCCTGCCGACGAGCGCTTCTCGTTCTATGTCGCCAGTCTCGCGGGCCTCGACCCGGACGAGATCGGCGCGGGGCCGCTGCCCGCGCATGCGCGCCTGTCCGCCACGCCGCATCTGGTGCGCGAGGCGCGCAACCCGGACGGCCTCAGGGCGACGCTCGCGCGTTATTTCGGCGTGCCGGTGGCGCTCGAGGAAAACGTCTTCCACTGGATCGAGGTCGACGCCGGCGAGCATTTCCACCTCGGCAAGCCCGGCGACGCCTCGGTGATGGCGGCAAGCGCGATGCTCGGCGAGTTCGTGCCGGACCGGCAGTGCAAGTTCCGTCTCGTGATCGGTCCGCTGGAGATCGATGCCTACCAGCGTCTCACGCCGCAGGGCGAGGCCTTGCCCCGGCTCGTCGAATGGGTGCGCGCGTTCATCGGCTACGAGTTCGAATGGGAGCTGGAGCTGCGCATCAAGCCGAACTGCGCGCCGCCCGCGGTGGTGGGCGGGCCGCAGCAGCTCGGCTGGTCGGGATGGCTCGGCCATTCGCCGTCGGACGAGCCGGTGACCGGCATGCGCTTCGAGCCGGAGCGCTACGCGCGCGGATTCGCGCGCGACACGGAGAGCCCGAACCAAGGAGACGCGCCATGAACCAGACGAAGAAAGCCGCGACGAAGGCGTCGTCCGCCCGCACGGCGAAGGGACACGACTGGATGACGCCGATCGAGCCGGCCGCGCCGTGCGGCGTCGATCTCGAATACGACCCGGAGTTCGTGGTGCTGTCGGCCAAGGTCGCGCCGCGCCCGGATGCGCAGTACGGCGACTTCGTCGGCTCGCCGGAGCCGGTGAGCTGGAGCGACGCGGAGCGCGACTGCCTGCGCCTGATGATGCGCAGCAAGGACATGCGCGTCGCCGTGCTGTTCACGCGTTGCCGGACCCGGCTGGCCGGCGCGGTCGGGCTCGCGGAAGGCATCGGCTTGCTGGCGGGATGGCTGACGGCGTTTCCGGACACGCTGCATCCGCGTCCCGACGTCGACGCGGACCACGAAGCCGCGCTGGAGATCCGCATGAACGCGTTGCAGGCGCTGACCGACGGCGACGGCCTGCTCGCGGATGTGCGCGAGATCGCACTGACGCGTTCGAGCGCGGCGCGGCTCCAGGTGCGCGATGTCGAGCGCGCGTTCGCCCAACCGCGACCCGGCGATGCGCTGGCGCCGGAATCGGTCGCGCGCCAGCTCGACGAAATACAGGCGCAGCAGCGTGCCGCGCTTGCCGGTTTCGACGACGCGCTCGCGGGCGTGACCGCGATCGAGCTGTGGAGCTTCGAACATCTGGGCGCGTTCACGCCCGACCTGAGGCCGCTCGCGAACCTGTTGCGCCATGTCGCGGGCCGTCGCGAACGCGCGGAGGCCGGATCGCCCGAGGCCGCGCCGGCCGAGCCGGATGCGCATGGGGTGCCGGCGCGGCCGCCCGTGGCGGGTCCGTCCGAGGTCGCCGCACCGGCTGGTGCGGCGCCGACCCATGCCGCGCCGGCCGTCGTCGCGGCGGCGTGGCCGCACCCGGCGTCCGACGGGCCGGCGGACCGGCTCGCGGCGCGCGACTTGATCCGCGCCGCGCGCCTGTGGTTCGAACAGCAAGAACCGAGCAGCCCGATTCCGGTGCTGCTGCGGCGCGCGGAGCACTACGTCGGGAAAGGCTACGCGGAGGTGGTGCGGGCGATTCCGGCCGAACTGCTCGCGCAGTGGAGCAACGACGAATCCTGAGCGCGCCAGCCGACGCGCGGCATCGATCCATATCGTTTCCTGGGAGGGCAGACATGCCGATCTTTCGTCCCGATCGCACGGTTTCGGTCAACGGTCCCGCGTTGCCGACCACGTCCGACGGCGTTCCCGTGCTCGAACTGAGCGCGCTCCGCGGCGCGGAGCGCCTGTCGGAGATCTACGCGTACACGCTGACCTGCGTGACGCCGCCTGACCCCGCGCTGCCGGACCTGCGCGCCGCCAATCTCGACCTGAAGGCGATGATCGGCAAGGCGCTGACCGTGACCATCCAGCTCGACGGGATGGGGGCCTTCGTGCCCGGCGAAGCGGGCCGCGCCACGGCCTCGAACGTGGGCCGGGGCAAGCGCGAGATCAGCGGAATCGTGACCGGCGCGCGCTTCGAGGGCGAAACGGCGCGGCAGTGCCGCTACCGGCTGACGATGCAGCCGTGGATCTATCTGGCCGACCAGCGCTCGGACAGCCGGATCTTCCAGAATCGCACCGTGGACGAGATCATCGACGAGGTGCTGAGCACGTACTCGTATTCCTACGACAAGCGCCTCAGCCGGCGTTATCCGGTGCTCGGCTATCAGGTGCAGTACGGCGAAACGGATTTCGCGTTCATCCAGCGGCTGATGCAGGAGCACGGCATCTACTGGTTCTTCGAACACACGAATCAGGTGCACAGGATGGTGCTCGTCGATCATCTCGGCGCGCACCGGCCGGTGGACAGCGTCGCCTACCAGACCCTGCATTACTTTCCGCCCGGCCACAAGATCGATGCCGAGTACATCGACGTGTTCAATACCTCGGAGCAGTTGCAGCCGGGGCGCTGGCGCACCGACGATTTCGATTTCGAGCATCCGAACGCGCGCCTGGGCGTCGAGAACGCATTGCCCGCCGAGACCGCGCACAACGGCCTCGAACGCTACGAATGGCCGGGCGACTATACCGATCCGGCGCACGGCGCGCATGTCGCGCAGGTACGGATGGAAGAATTGCGCGCGCAGGGCGAGCGCGCGTCGGGGCGCGGCAAGGTCCGCGACATCGTGTGCGGTACGACCTTCCGGCTGGCGGGCTATCCGCAACTGAGCGCGAATCGCGCGTATCTGGTGCTCGGCGCGACGCTGACCGCCGCCGAGACGAGCGGCGCGAGCGGCGGCGGCGCGTACCGGATCGAGACGTCGTTCGTCGTGCAGCCGGCGACGACGGTGTTCCGCCCGCCGCGCACGACGCCCCGGCCGCGCACGCGCGGGCCGCAGACGGCGATCGTGACGGGGCCGCAGGGGCAGGACATCTGGACCGACCAGTACGGGCGGGTCAAGCTCAAGTTCCATTGGGATCGCTCGCCGGGGCGCGACCAGAATTCGTCGTGCTGGGTGCGGGTGTCGTATGCGTGGGCGGGGAACAACTACGGCGGCATCCAGATTCCGCGCGTGGGGGCGGAGGTGATCGTCGATTTCGAGAACGGCGACCCGGACCGGCCGATCGTGACGGGCCAGGTGTACAACGCGCTGCACATGCCGCCGTGGCCCTTGCCCGACCATGCGACGCAAAGCGGGATGCTGACGCGCACGCCGGCCGGCAGCGGCGACAACGCGAACATGCTGCGCTTCGAGGACAAGCCCGGGGAAGAGCAGATCAAGCTGCACGCGGAGCGCAATTACGACGTGTCGGTGGAACAGGACGCGACGCTCGCGGTCGGGAAAAAGTATCTGGTGCAGGTAGGGCTGGAGCCGTTTCCGGTGCCGTCGACGCGCTCGCCGCTGGATCGCCTGATCCGCTTGCTGAGCGGGGGCGGGGGCGGGGGCGGCGCGGCGGCGGAGCCTGCCCGGCAGCAGCCGCTTCGGCAGCAGCAACAGCAGCAGCAACGACAGCAGCAACGACAGCAGCAACGACAGCAGCCTTATCAACCGCTGAAGCAGCAACAGCAGATGCAAGGCGCGGGGCCGCTGGCCGCGCTGGCCGGCAACGTCGCGCAAGCGCTCCAGGCGATCGCGGCGCTCCTGAGCAACAAGTCGGCGACCGTCGCCAACTCGACCAACCTGGGCATGTCGACCGCGGTCGTGTTCGGCGACAGCTTCAGCGTGAACGCCGGCAATACCACGCAGGTGACGGGCGGCAATTCGAATTCGACGGTCAACGGGACGTCGTCGTCGGCCACGCCGGTCAACCTGTCGCTGAACGGCTTCCAGGGCAGCGTTGTCGGCGCGAGCGCGAGCACGACGGGATTCAGTACGTCGGCGACCGGCGCCAGCGTCACGTGGACCGGCGCGAGCATCACCGAAACGAGCGTGGCGGTGGCGAGGAAGACGACGGATTGCACCCTGATCGACGGCATCAAGATCACATACTGACCCTGCCTGACAACCCGAATCGGGATCGCTCATGAAGATCATCAAGCCATGCAGGATGAGCCTGCTGACGCGCGCCTACCGAAGGCTGGGCGGAGAGCACTTCGGCATCGCGGCGCTCGTCGGCGCGACGCTGGAGGAAATCCCCCGGCTGCTGACCGAACAGGAATTGTGGGGGCTCGTCGCCGACGAGCTGCGCGGCGATACGCTGGATATGGCGTTGCCGAAGCCGCACCCGGAATTTCTCGTGTCCGGCTATGCCTACGGCAAGCATGCGGCCACGCCGGGCGGCGGGGTCTGCGACGTCGAGGTCGGCATCGCGGGCCTGCACAAACGCCTGCGCGTATGCGGCGAGCGGCCGGACGGACCGACCGGCGCGCCGCGTCCGTTCGAGCGGCTGGCGCTCGACTGGACCTATGCCTGCGGCGGCGCGGACCATGCCGACAATCCGCTCGGTCACGGCGCCGTCCCGCCTGCGGACAGCGCGAGCGTACCGCCCGTCATCGTCTATCCGCCCGAGCCGGGCCGCGACGCGGAGGCGCGGCCGGCGCCCGCGGGATTTCGCCCGCTCGATGCGGCCTGGCCGGCGCGGGCGCGCCTGTCCGGCGAGTACGACCGGCAGTGGCTGGAGCATGACTGTCCGGGTTTTCCGCGCACGCTCGATCCGCGCTACTTCAACATCGCGCCGGCCGATCAGCAATTGCCCGGCGCGTCCGCGTTCCCGGACGGCGCGTCCTACGAATTGCGGCATCTGCATCCCGACCACGCGCTGATCGCGGGCCGCCTGCCGGCCTTGCGCGCGCGCGCGTTCGTGGTGCGGGCCGGCGACGAGGCGCCCGAAGCGGTGCCGATGCGGCTGACGACCGTCTGGTTCATTCCGCATCGCGCGCGCGCGGTGTTGATCTATCACGGCGTCGCGCCGCTGCGCGAATACGACGCGAGCGATCTCGACGCGCTGCTGCTCGGCGCGGAAGACAGCGGGCATGCGCGGCCCGACGACTGGTATCGGCAGGTCATCGCGTGGCGTACACGGCACGAGAAGGCCGCGCTGTATGCGTTGCGCGACCAGGACCTGCTGCCCGCGCAGTATCTCGACGTCGACGCGCCGGAGATGGGGCCGCCGGGCGTGCGGCAGGCGCGGGCGCGGGCGCAACTGAGCGCGTTCCCGAACGCGATGGTCGAGACGCCGCCGCGCGCGGACCAGCTGCTCGAATTCGTCGAACGCCATGAGGCCGAGGCCGCCGCGCGGCGCGCCGAACTGGCGCGCATGCTCGAGGACGCGCCCCCGGACGATGGGGCATCCGCATCCACATCCGCGCACGCGCAGTCCGGGCCGCCGCGCGCCACGCGCGCGGACCCTGCGCTGCGCGGCAGTCATGCGCAGGACGGATTGCGCAAGCTGTACCTGCACGCGGCGCATCATCAGGTCGCGCCGCCGCGGCTGAGCGCGGTCGAATCGGGCGCGCAGCGTGCGCGGGTCGCCGCCGCGTTGGCCGACGGGGGCTCGCTCGACGGCGTGGACCTGACGGGCGTGCATCTCGCCGGGATGAACCTGCGCGGCGCGCGCTTGGCCGGCGCGCTGCTGGAAAACGCCGACCTGAGCGACGCGGACCTGACGGGCGCGACGCTGGGACGCGCCGTGCTGGTGCGAGCGAATCTCGCGCGTGCACGGCTTGCGGACGCGGATCTGCGCGGCGCGAACCTGTCGTTGGCCAGGTGCGAACAGACCGACTTCTCGGGCGCGGACCTGAGCGAGTGCGTCGTGGAGCGCGTGCGCTTTCAGGACTGCGCGTTGCCGGGGGCGCGGCTGGCGGATACCCGTTTTCAGTCCTGTGCATTCCTGCGCGTGGATTTCAGCCGCGCTCACCTGCGCAACCTGGTCTTCATCGAACAGCCGTTCGATACCGTCGACTTTTCCGAGGCGACGATCAGCAAGCTGCTGCTGATGCAATGCCCGCTCACAGTGCTCCGTTTCTCGGGCGCGCAGATCGACGGCCTGGGCGTCTCCGGCGCGCGTGGGCCCGGCCCCTTGCATTTCGATCGCGCGCGCGTGAGCCACGCGTGCTTCGTCGAATCGAGCGGGCTGGCCGGCGTGGATTTCTCCGCCGCGATCGTGCGCGAAAGCAATTTTCGCGGCGCGGATCTGCAAGCGGCCGATTTCAGCGATGCGTGGCTCGACGATTGCGATTTCACGGGGGCGCGCCTGCCACGCGCGCGGTTGCGCGGCGCGAAGATCGACGGCGGCGGTTTCGCGCGCGCGGATCTCGCCGGTGCGGATCTGCGCGACGCCGATCTGCTGGGCGGCTTTCTGCGCGGCGCGCGGCTCGACCGGGCCGACCTGCGCCGGGCCAACCTGTTCCGCGCGAATCTCGCGCAGATCCTGACCGATGCCGATACGCGCTGGGACGACGCCTACCTCGTCGACGCGATGCGTTTTCCGCGCGCGGAGCCGCGCGCATGAGCGCGGCCGGCGCCGCATGGCGCGCCGCGCTGCGCGACGGGCAGGTCGTGCGGAACGTGCTGATCGAGGCGCACGATCTGGCGGATGCCGACCTGGCCGGCGCGACCTTCGAGCAGGTGCATTTCGTCGGCGCGAGCTTGCCGCGCGCGCGGCTGGGCGAGGCGGTGTTCCGCGACTGCCTGTTGCGGGGCGTGGACCTGCGGCACGCCGATCTGACGAAGAGCGTGTTCGAGCAATGTCGCTTCGAGGGCGTCGTGCTGTCGGGCAGCGTGCTGGACGGTTGCACGCTGCATGCGACGCACGCGGCGGGGACCGAATTCATCGACGCGCGCGCGGACGGATTCAATTGCCTGGGCAGCGATCTCGCGTCGTGCCGCTTCGACGGCGCGCGGCTCATGCGCACGATGTTCAGCGACACGCGGCTGGCGGGGGCCGATTTCACGTGCGCGGCCGTGAGCAAGACGGTGTTCTACCGGCTCGATCTGACGCAGGTCCGGTTCGCCGAGGCGAAGTTGACCGATGCGGTGTTCGCCGAATCGGCGCTGGCCGGCCAGCGCCTGTGCGGACAATGGATGCAGCGCTGCCAGTTCACGCGCGCGGATCTGAGCGGCGTCGACCTGAGCGGCGCGCGGCTCGCGCAGTGCAATTTCCAGCGCGCGACATTAACGGCGGCGCGCCTGGACGGCGTGGACGCGCCGTTGTCGATCTTTCATGAGGCGAACGCACGCGGCATCGTGTGTCGCGACGCGGCGATGCCGGGCAGTGTGTGGTCGCAGGCCGACGTCACGGACGCCGATTTCGCCCACGCGCGGCTCGAACGCGCGGTGTTCGAGCACGCACGCTGCCATGGCGCATGTTTTGCGGGGGCCGGGCTCGACGGCGCGGATTTCGCGTATGCGGAGCTGAGCGGCGCGACCTTCGAGCAGGCGGGCTTCGCGCTGACCGCGTTCCACGGGGCGCGGGCGCCCGCCATCGACTGGCGCGCACAACCGGGCGCGGTTGAACGCGATGCGGCGCTGGCCGAGGCGCAGGCCTGGTCGCGGCAGCGGGATCGGCGGCGCGAGCACGACGCATGAGGCGGCGCGACGCGCCGCGCATCGAATCTTCACGAAGAGGAGGCGGGCAATGCATTCCACAGTCAAGCAACTGCACGAGGGGCGTGTGCCGGACGTCCCCGAGCGTCTGGCGACCGTGCTGCGCGATCTGGGCGGCGCGGTGTTCGTGGTCGAGGCGGACGGCGCGACGCTGCGCGCCCGGCGCGCGTTCAGCTGCCTGGTCGAACCGCGCGAGGGCGACCGCGTCGCGCTGTCCGGGGCGGATCCGCGCTGCGCGTATGTGACGGCGATCCTGTCGCGTCCCGGCGCGGAGGGCGTGCATATTCGCGTCGACGGAGACCTGGTGCTGGAAGCGACCCGGACGGTGCGCGTGACGAGCCCCGACCAACTGACGCTCGAGTCCGGGCGCGTCTCGCTGGCGGCGCGGGAGGCCTCGCTGCGGGCGGACGAGGCGTCGCTGACGGGCGGCGTGCTGCGCAGCCGCTTCGGCGCGCTGCGCGTGGTCGGCAAGAGCCTGGAGATGGTGCTGGATCACGTCGCCCAGGCATGCCGCAGCAGCTTTCGGACCGTGGAAACCGTCGAACACCTGCGCGCGGCGCATATCGATCATGCTGCAAGCAGCAGCCTGCGCCTGCACGCGCAACACACGCTGGTCACGGCCGAGCAACTGGCGAAGATCGACGCCGGGCAGATCCATCTGGGCTAGGGGGCGACACGATGCCATGGGCGAACTCCGGCGCGGCCGGACTGAATTTCGCTGTCACGATCAATTGGACACCACCGACGTCCTCGCCGGGTTCCTATCCGAACCTCGCGGAGCGTGCGGCGGCGATTCCCAACGTGCCGACGATCTTCGTCGGCGGCGGCACGATCCACAATCTCGCGACGCGAGTGCCGAAGTCGAGCGGCGACAGCGCGGGAGCGCTCGGCGGCGTCGTGTCGGGCACCGTCTCGAGCATGTCCCGCAACGTCGCCGGCGCGAACACGGTGCTGATCGCGGGGATGCCGGCCACGCGCATGACCGATCCGACCCAGCAGAACAACGGGAACACCATCGGCATGGGCATCAGTCCGAGCCAGATGACCGTGCAGACCCTGGCGCGGTGAGCGGGCGGGATGGGTTCGTTCGCGGGTGCCCGGCGTTTGCCGCGCATCCGCGTGGGCGGCGCCGACGACGGCCTCAATTAGCGCGCGGGCCTGGCGCAAGCGGCGGCCGTCGGCGCGACCTCGATCGGCAACGCCACGTACGACGAAGGCACGCTTGCGGAAGGGCGGGGCATCCCAATAACGGGTTCTTGCTTTCCGTCGGGCTCGCGGGCGAGGTGAAGCGTTTCCTCCAGGCCGACTCCGCGGCGCGGGGCGCCGCCGTCGCCGCTTCAGCGCGGGCCCGAACGGGCCGGCGGCTGGCGCGTCCACTCGTGTTCCTCGCCGGGAACCTTGCCGAAGGTCTGCGCGGCCCAGGCTTGCCGCGCGCTCGCGATCGCGATCGCGTCGCGCGAGCTGGAGACGAAATTCCATTCGATGAAGCGTTCCCCGGGGCGCCGGTGACGGCCGCACAGGTGGCGAAGGTGCGCAAGACGACGCCCGCGACGCACCCCGCGCCGCCGCCGGGCGCGCGCTACTGAGACGCGCGCTGCCGAGACGCGCGGGCCGGGCGCGCCGCGCGGTTCGATCGGTTCGATCGGTTCGATCGGTTCAATCGGTTCAATCGGCGCGCCGCGCGCCGCCGTGGCCGAGCGGCCGGCCGATCATCCGCCACGCCAGCACGGCCGAACCGGCCAGCAACACGACGGAGACGAGCGCGGCCCCGCGCATCCCGCGCACGAACTGCTCGCCGCTCCCGGCGGCGAGCGCGCCGAACAGCGCGACGCCGATCGCGCCCGCCGCTTGCCGCGCGGCATTGAGCGCGGCGGATGCCATGCCGCTGCGCGTATGTTCGACGCTGCCGAGCAGCGCGGTGGTCATCGCGGGCACCGCGAGGCCCATGCCCGCCGGGATCAGCACGAACGCGGGCAGCATCGCGGCGAAGCGGCTGTCCTGATCGAGCTGCGCCAGCAGCAGGAAGCCGAGCGCGTCGAGCGCCGCGCCCAGCGCCATCGGCAGGCGCAGCCCGAAGCGATCGACCACGCGCCCGCTCAGCACATTGCCGATGAACAGCATGCCGGTGAGCGGCAGGTAAGCCCAACCTGCCTGCATCGCCGAGTAGTGGTGCACGTTTTGCAGGAACAGGCTCAGCACGAACAACATCCCGTAGTACGTGAAGTTCATCGTCATTCCATAGGCGATCGCCGTGCTGAAATCGGGAATGCGGAACAGTTCGAGCGACAGCATGGGCTGCGCGAGGCGCGTCTGGCTCCAGACGAAACCGACGCCCGCGACGACGGCGACGAGCGCGCCGCCCCACACCAGCGGATGCGCGGCGCCGAGCGTGCGCCATTCGATCACCGCGGCGATGCAGCCGCCGAGGCTCAGCATGGCGAGCAGCTGGCCGAGCAGGTCGAGGCTGCGGCCGTGTGCGCGGGGCGTTTCCGGCACGCGCAGCGTCATCGCGAGGCCGGCGGCGCACAGCGGCAGATTGACGAGGAAGATGCTGCGCCAGCCGAAGCCTTGCAGCAGCATGCCGCCGAGCACGGGGCCGAGCGCGATCGACATGCCGCCGGCCGCGGTCCAGGCGGCGATCGCGCGGGCGCGGCGGTGCGGCTGGCCCGCGCAGGCATGGTTGATCAGGCTCAGCGATGGCGGCACCAGCAGCGCGACCGCGAGCCCTTGCGCGGCGCGCGCGGCGATCAACTGCCACGGGCCCTGCGCGGCGCCGCACGCGAGCGAGGCCAGCGCGAAGCCCGCGAGCCCGAGACGGTACGCGCGTCGCGCGCCGAACCGGTCGCACAGCGTGCCGGCCAGCAACAGCACCACGGCGAACGCGAGCACATAGGCGTCGACGACCCATTGCAGGCCGGACAGCGGCATCCCGAGTTCACGGCCGATGCGGGGCAGCGCGACGTTGACGATGGTCACGTCGAGCTGTCCGACCGAGAAGCCGAAGCTGGCGGTGAGCGTGACCCAGGTTAGAGAGGCGGCGGGGCGTGAGCGGGAGCGGTCCATGTTCCTCGTGGGTTCGTCGGTCGAAGTGGGCGCGCTCATTCCGGGGCGGCGCGCATGCTGGCGATAGCGGCCGCGATCGGGGCGGCGTCGCGCGTGAAGTCGCCTCGTTTGCCGAGGCGGCCGTTGCCGATCGGCATGAGCCAGCGCGTATGTTCCGCGCGAATGCCGCGCACGTACAGCCCTTTGTTCGGCGCGCCGTTCGCGGGGCGTGGACGGCAGGGTGCGGCGGCGACGTCGATGGCGCCCGTATCGAACGGCGCGTCGCCGCGGTGGTTGCGAAGGCGGCTGAACAGGCCGCGCTCGGCCATGCGGCGCGGCAGCGGCGACGGATCCCGATGCAGGCCCGGCTGCGGCGGGCGGGCGTCGATCAGGCGCTGCGCATCGGGGCGCGCCGCCGAGGCGCGTCGAGTCGAGCACGACACCGCCGCGTGCCTCGTCCGCGTCGAAGCGGGCGTCCGACCCGGGGAGGCGCGGCAGGCCGGCTTCGATCAGCGCGACCGCCCGGCGACCCGCAGCGCATGGCGCGGCGCGAACCCGCCGAGGAATTCGACGCGACGCTGCTTCGACGTCAGCACATTGGGCGAAGTTACGCTTTGTCAGCCAGTGCTGATATCAGCCGCAAGATAATCGACGGAGGTGTCGATGTGACGTCAATCCGAAGGACGTCAAACGAGGGGGCGCGGCTATGTCGCGACGCGCGTGACGTCGATGACGGGGGAATGAATGCCGCGATCGGCGGGGGCCGATCGCATGAGGGGCGCTGCGGCGCTCATGCGCGCCGGGCGGCGGATGCGCCGCCCGGCGCGGGCTTACTTTCCCTGTAACCGGATATCGCGCGACGACGCGCCGACATACACGGTTCCGCCCGGGACCTGGCGCCAGGTGCGCCGGGTGTCGTCCCAGACGCTTTGCATGCGCGGCGTCACGAGGATGCGCACGCGGCGCGCCTCGCCCGGATTCAGGGCGACCTTGTCCCAGCCGACCAGCCGGCGCGGCGGCTCGTCCTTGTACGGCACGGCGAGATAGACCTGCGGCACTTCCGCGCCGGCGACGCGCCCGTCGTTGCGGACGGTGAACGCGACCTCGAGCGCGCCGTCCGGCCCGTGCCGCACCGACAGCCCCGAATAGCCGAAGCGCGTATAGGAGAGCCCGTGCCCGAACGGATAGAGCGGCGCGATATTCTTCACGTCGTACCAGCGATAGCCGATATTGAGCTTCTCCGCGTAAACCGGGTCGGTCTGGAACGCGCCGTCCGGCCCCCAGGTCGGCGTGTCCTGGTCGCGCGCGGGGAACGTGACGGGCAGCTTGCCCGACGGGTTGACCTTGCCGAACAGCACGTTCGCGATCGCCTTGCCGCCGGCCTCGCCCGGATACCACGCCTCGACGATCGCCGCGACGCGGTCCTTCCACGGCATCAACACGGGGTTGCCGCTCTCGACGATCACCACGGTGCGCGGGTTGGCCCGGGCGACCGCGTCGACGAGCGCATCCTGGTTCGATGGATTCGCGAGGCCGAGGCTCGACAGATCGCCGAAGTCCTCGCCGGCCGGTTGCGCGACGACGACGATCGCGACGTCGGCATTGCGCGCGAGCACGACGGCATCGGCGATTTCCTGCGCGGTGTAGGCGCGGAACGGCGACTGCTGGTCGCGGTTGCCGGCGAACCCGACCTGCGCGGCGGGCGCGAGCGCCTGGAGCGCGGCGACGATCGGCACGTCGATCTTCAACCACGGATTGCGCCACCAGCTGCAACCGGTGGCGGCGCCGAAGCTCAGCCCGCCGCAGCCCGCGAAAGCGCCGCTGACCGGGTCGCGCGTGTTGCCGGAGCCGCCGCCCGACAGCACGGCCGTGTCGGCATGGCCGCCGATCACGGCGATCCGCTTCAACGCGGATGCCGCGAGCGGCAGTTGATCGCCGTCGTTCTTGAGCAGCACGATCGACTGTTCGGCGACCGTTTGCGCGAACGCGGTGCCGGCGGCGAAATCGACCGCGCCGCCCTTGGGCGGGTGATCGAGCACGCCGGTGCGGATCATCACGTAGAGCTTGCGGCGCACCATGTCGTCGAGGCGCGCGGACGAGATCGCATGGCTCGCGAGGGCCTGGCGCACCGCCTGCGGCGTCAGGTAGACCGTCGGCCCGACGTCCTCTTCCTCGTCGAGCCCGGCATTGATCGCGGCGGCGGTGCTGTGCGTCGCGCCCCAGTCGGATTGCACCTGGCCCTCGAAGCCCCATTCGTTCTTCAGGATGTCGTTGAGCAGGTGCGGGTTCTCGCACGCATAGTCGCCGTTCAGGCGGTTGTAGCTGCACATCACGCTGCCCGGCTGCGCGCGCTTCGCCGCGATCTCGAACGGCAGCAGATAGAGTTCGCGCAGCGTGCGCTCGTCGATCTGGCTGTTGCCGCCCATGCGGCCGTGTTCCTGCTCGTTGCCGGCGAAGTGCTTGATGGTCGCGATCACGCGCTCGCGCTGCGTGCCTTCGGTGCGTTCCGCGAGCAGCTCGCCGGCCAGTTGCGGGTCTTCGCCGAGGTATTCGAACAAGCGCCCGCCGCGCGGTTCGCGGGCGAGGTTCGTGCCGCCGCCGAGCCCCATCGCGAACCCTTGCGCGCGCAACTGCCTGGCGACCTGCGCGCCGTAGTCGAACGACAGGCGCCGATCCCAGCTGGCCGCGAGCGCGAGCGTCGCGGGGAAGGTCGTGCTCGGCTGCGAGGTGCTGCCCGAGCCGGTTGCCGAGTCGACCATGTTGAGGTCGGGGATGCCGAGGCGCGGCACGCCCTGGATATAGCCCGCGCCGCCGCCCGGGACGTCGCTCATCGCGTATTGCGAATGGATGAAGCGCAGCTTCTCGTCGAGCGTCATCTGCTTGACGAGCGCGGCGGCGCGCCGGTGCGCGACCGATGCCGTGCCGGCGTCGAAGCCGGCCGGGCTCGATGGGGTGTCCGCGTGCGCGCTCGTGAGTGCGGCCGCCAGCAACGCGGCGGCCGGCCAACGGTTGACCTTCATGTCTCTCTCCATGAATGGGATCGTCTGGTGCGGTGATGCGAGATGCGGCCGGCGGCGGACGCGGACGTCCTTCGCCGGAGGTGTCGATGCCGGGATGGCGCGCCGCGCAGCGCGCGGGATGGGGCTCGGGCTCGTTCAGGTGGGTATAGCCAGACTCCATAGCGAGTCATGGTATGAAAGTAGTCTGACTACAGCATCGGTGTTTTCCCTTGGTCGATGGAAATTGAGGATGGGAGCGGGAATGGATCAATAGGTTGCGTACGCAACTATTTGCATGAAAAAATTTCCGATCGTGTACGACCGAACGGCGCATGCATTGACGAGGGAGAAATGCATCGAAGTCCGGAACAACCGGAACGCGCTCATGTTGGATCGCAGCATCGACGATCCGGCGAAGGCGCGCGGCGTGACGCCGACGAGGATGGTGCGACGCGAGATCGCCATGCCGGAGCACGGCGTTTTGCCGCGGCGACGCGCCCGGCAATTCTTACTGAGCGCTTCGGGCGCGCCGGGGCCCGCTGCGCGTCGCGCCGCGCGCACCCGGCCGTCGCAATGGCGGAAGCGCGGCGGCGCTCGCGACGATCTGGTCGCGCAGCCAGTCGATGCCTTCGTCGCGCCAGGTGCGGACCGACCAGTGCAGGCGGATGCTGATCTGCGGCAGCCGGAACGGCAATTCGACGACGCGCAGCGCCACGCCGCGCTGCTGCGCGAGTTGCTGGACGAGCCGCTCCGGCAGCACGGCGGTGAGGGCGGTATGCGCGAGCACTTCCGGCAGCATGAAGAAGCTGGGTACGACGAGCGAGGGCTGGATGCCCAGCGCGCGCATGCGTTCGATCACGATCTGATGGGCGGAGTGCGGCACGTTCGCGACCGCGTAGCGCCGCGCGGCATCCGCCGGGGCGCGGGGGGCCTGAACCCCGACATAGCGATCCTTGAACAACAGCGTGCTGGTCTTGCTCGCCTTGAGCTGCGGAATCCAGCCGAACGCGACGTCGAGCTGGCCGTCGGCGAGGCGTTCCGCGAGCGCGCCGTCCCAGGCGCCGACGACCTGGATCCGCACGTCCGGCGCGTGCTTGCCGAGGCGCGCGACGATCCGGTTGAGCAGCAGCGCCTGGCCGACGTCGGTCATATAGAGCGAGAACGTGCGCCGCGAGGTGGACGGGTCGAAACCGGACGGCACGTTGAGCGCGGATTCCAGCGCGCCGAGCGCGGTCGCGATGGGATCGGCCCATTGGCGCGCGAGCGCGCTCGGCTGCATGCCCTGCGCGCTGCGCGTGAAGAGCGGATCGCCGGCGATCTGCCGCAGGCGCGCGAGCAGCGTCGAGACCGCGGGCTGGGACATGCCGAGCAGATCGGCCGCGCGGCCGACGTGACGTTCGCGATACAACGTGACGAACACCTTCAGCAAACGGAAGTCGAGCTGCTCCAGGGCGACATGACGCGGCATCGCGGCCTCGAAATGGAAATTGGCATTATAGGAAAAAGCAGATAAAGCATATCGATATCGGCGAGTTGAGCTTCCTACGTGCCGGCTCTAACTTGACACTCCCGACCACGACGAACGGAGTGTCATGAAATCCAAGCTGAAACCCGCTGCCCGCCCTGCATCGGGCGAGGGCCAGGCCTACTTGAGCGCGGCCGTCGTGCGGCTGATGGCGATCACGGTCGGATGCGCGGTCGCGAGCAATTACTACGCACAGCCGCTGCTGCAGGCGATCAGCGCGCACTTCGGCGTATCGGCCACCGAGGCGGGCGGCATCGTGACCGTTGCGCAACTGAGCTACGCGATGGGGTTGCTGCTGCTCGTGCCGCTCGGCGATCTGGTCGGGCGGCGCGGCCTCGTCGTGCTGATGACCGCCTTGTCGGCCGTGGGATTGCTCGTGACCGCGCATGCGCCGAGCCTGCCGGTGATGCTGCTCGGCACGGCGATGACCGGGGGGCTGTCGGTGGTGGCGCAAGTGCTGTTGCCGCTGGCGTCGGCGCTGGCTGCGCCCGACGCGCGCGGCAAGGCCGTCGGCACGGTGATGAGCGGCCTGCTGCTGGGCATCCTGCTCGCGCGCGTGTTCGCCGGCATCCTGGCCGATCTGGGCGACTGGCGGCTCGTGTACCGCATCGCGGCGGCGGCGATGCTCGTGCTGTCCGCCGCGCTCTGGCGCATGCTGCCGCGCGTGGCCGCGACGGGCGGCGCCTCCTATCCGCGCCTGTTGGCTTCCACGCTGCGGCTGTATGTCGACGAGCCGCTCGTGCGCACGCGCTCGCTGCTCGGCGTCATGCTGTTCGCCTCGTTCAGCCTGATGTGGACGCCGCTCACGTTCCTGCTGTCCGCGCCGCCGTATCGCTATTCGAGCGCGGCGATCGGCCTGTTCGGTCTCGCGGGCGCGGCCGGAGCGTGGAGCGTCGGCTGGTTCGGCAGGCTCGTCGATCGCGGTCGCGGCGATCGCGCGACCTGGGGCGGGCTCGCGCTGTTGCTGGCGTCATGGCTGCCGCTGGCCTGCGGCACAGTGTCGCCATGGGCGCTCGTGGTCGGCATCGTGCTGCTCGATTGTGCGATCCAGGGCGTGCACGTCACCAGCCTCGGGCTGCTGTATCGACGCCGCCCCGACGCGCGCAGCCGCCTGACGGCGGGCGCGATGACCTGCAACTTCGTCGGGGCCGCGCTGGGATCGCAGCTGTCGCTGCGGCTGTACGCGTGGGCGGGCTGGCCGGGCGTCTGCATGACGGGCGGCGTGCTTGCGGCGCTTGCGTTACTCTGTTTTGCCGTCGTGCGGAACGGCGCGCCGGCCAGTCAAACCGATCATCCAGGAGTCGTTCAATGAAGGCCCGATCCGTTGTTCCCGAGATTGATTGCGCGCGCATCCTTCCCGGGTTCGATTTCGCCGACGCCTATCAGGTGGCGGCGCCGGCCGGTATCGACGCGATTGCCGCGGCGGACCGGATGTTCGCGGACAGCCCGCTCTGGTTGCGCGTGCTGCTCGTGCTGCGCAACCGGCTCGGGATGCTGGTCGCGTTGAAACCCGCGCACGGGGCGCGCTTTCCGGTGTTGCAGCAATCGCCGCGCGAGGTGTTGATGGGCTTCGACGACTACCACCTGGATTTCCGCGTCGCGGTCGTCGTTGCGGACGGGCGTGCGACGATCACGACGATCGTGCGCACGCACAACCTGCTGGGGCGCGGCTACCTGGCGGCGATCATGCCGTTCCACCGCCTGATCGCGGCGCACGTCGCCACGCAGATCGGCTTGTCCGGCGCGTGACGGCGCGGGGGCGCGTGGCTCACGGCACTCGCGTCAGCCACTCGTGGCCTTTCAGCATGCCGTTCCAGTAGAGCCAGGGCAGCACGGTGGTCTTCAGGTACCAGGCGGTGCGGCGCGGCACCAGCGGATCGAGCGGGAAGGTCGGCAGCAGCTTGCCGCCGTAGCCGAATTCCGCGAGCACGATGCGGCCTTTCTCGACCGTGAGCGGGCAGGCGCCGTAGCCGTCGTAGCGCGTGGCCGGCTGCGCGCCGTCGCGGACCGCGAGCAGGTTGCGCGCGACGATCACGATCTGCTTGCGCGCGGCGGCGGCGGTTTTCGCGTTGGGCGCGGAGCACACATCGCCGAGCGCGAACACGTTCGGATAGCGCGGGTGCCGCAGCGTCTCCTGGTCGACCTCGCACCAGCCGTCGGCATTCGCGAGCGGGCTTGCGCGCACGAAGTCCGGCGCGATCTGCGGCGGGACCACGTGCAGCAGGTCGAACGGCTTGTCGATGCGGCTGACCTGGCCGTTCGCGTCCTTCACGTCGAAGGTGGCGATGCGCTTCGGGCCGTCGACCGCGACGAGATTCGAGTTGAACGCCAGTTGCGCGCGATAGCGCTCGACGTATTCCATCAACGGCGGCACGAAGGCCGCGACCCCGAACAGCACCGCGCCGGCGTTGTCGAATTCGACCTCGATGCGATCGAGCACGCCGGTGCGTCGCCAGTGATCGCACGCGAGATACATGGCCTTTTGCGGCGCGCCCGCGCACTTGATCGGCATCGCCGGCTGCGTGAACAGCGCGCGGCCCTGCTTGAGCGCCTGCACGCATTCCCACGTATAGGGGGCGAGGTCGAAACGATAGTTCGAGGTCACGCCGTTGCGCCCGAGGGTCGCCTCCAGGCCGTCGATCCGATCCCATGCGAGTTGCAGGCCGGGACAGACGATCAGTTGCTGGTAGTCGAGCACGGCGCCGTCGTCGAGCACGACGTGGTTCTGGTCGGGCTCGAAGCGCGCGGCGCGGGCGCGGATCCAGTGCGCGCCGCGCGGGATCAGGGATTCGGTCGGGCGTACGGTCTTGTCGATGTCGTAGGCGCCGCCGCCGACCAGGGTCCAGGCCGGCTGATAGTAATGGCGGTCGCTGGGTTCGACGATGGCGATCCGCAGATCGCGGCGGCGCTTGAGCAGGCTGGCGGTGACGCCGATGCCGGCCGCGCCGCCGCCGACCACGACGATGTCGAATGAACGGGAAGTCAGGGAGGAAGAAGTCATGGGCGATCGAATGGAATAGGGAAAGCGGGCGGCGCGCGGGCCGTCCGCGGGCGTGCGGCTAGAGGACGTCGAGCGGAATCTTGAGGTAGCGGGTGCCGTTGCTGTCCGGCTCGGGCAGCTTGCCGGCCTGGATGTTGAGCTGGATCGACGGGATGATCAGCGTCGGCATGCCGAGCGTGCGGTCGCGGGCGGTGCGCATCGCGATGAAGTCCGCTTCTGCGATCGCGCCGCCGACGTGCACGTTGGCCGCGCGCTGTTCGGCGACCGTCGTGTGCCAGCGCAGCGCGCGACCGTCGGGCGGATAGTCGTGGCACATGTAGAGCTGCGTCTCGTCGGGCAGCGCGAGCAGGCGCTGGATCGACTGGTAGAGCGTATGCGCATCGCCGCCGGGGAAATCGCAGCGCGCGGTGCCGACGTCGGGCATGAACAGCGTGTCGCCGACGAACGCGACGCCGTCGAAGTGGTACGCGACGTCGGCGGGCGTATGGCCCGGCACGTGCATGACGCTCGCTTGCAGCGCGCCGACGCTGAAGCATTCGCCTTCGTGGAACAGGTGGTCGAACTGCGAGCCGTCGGGCAGGAAGGCCGGTTCGAGGTGGAAGACCGGACCGAAGATCCGTTGCACGGCGCGGATCTGCTCGCCGATCGCGATCTTGCCGCCGAGATGCGCGCGCAGATACGGGGCGGCGGAGATGTGGTCGGCGTGCGCGTGCGTTTCGAGCAGCCATTCGACGCGCAGGTCGTGCGCGCGGACGTAATCGACGATCCGGTCGGCGGAGCGGGTCGAGGTGCGGCCCGCGTGCGGCTCGTAGTCGAGCACGGCGTCGACGATCGCGCAGGGTGTTGCGCGGCCGGCATGCACGACGTAGCTGAGCGTCGAGGTGACGGGATCGTGGAAGGCTTCGATGGTCGGTTTCATGAGGCGAGAGGGTCGCTCAATTGCGGGGAATGTGCAACCGCGCGCCGTGTGCAACGGCGGGCGGAACCGTTTCAGCGCGAGGTGGCGCGGGGATGCGGCAGCGCTCGATCGGGATGATGCATCGGGCGTGCGAGGCGGGAATGGAATCGGTGGCAGGCGGCGCACGATGCATTTCATGGGCGGGGTGACGGGGTTGACGGGCGAGTCGGTCGTGCGTGCTTGCGGAGGGCATATGGACTTGGCGGCCTATCGGTGAGATCTCGACGGTGTGCACGGACGGTTGGAATGCGGCAGCGCTCGATCGGGATGATGCATCGGGTATGCGATGCGGGAATGGGATCGGTGGCGAGCGTCGCACGATGCATGTCGTACGCGGGGTGGCGGGTGTGACGGGCGAGTCGGTCGTGCGTGCTTGCGGAGGGCATATGGACTTGGCGGCCTATCGGTGCGATCTCGGCGGTGTGCACGGGCGGTTGGAATGCGGCAGCGTTCGATCGGGATGATGCATCGGGTATGCGATGCGGGAATGGGATCGGTGGCGAGCGTCGCACGATGCATGTCGTACGCGGGGTGGCGGGTGTGACGGGCGAGTC